>DATIVR010000099.1:0-18104 GCA_035465695.1 Gammaproteobacteria bacterium | reverse complement strand
CCCTGGCCGCGGCGGCCTCGAAACTGGCCTGTACCGCCTGCCAGTCGTGGGATGAGAGGGACTTGCGGGCGAGCGGCAGCAACTCGGCCTCTTCCATCTCGATGTGAGCGATGTGGATGTAGCAGTATTCGACTATCTCATCGCGCAGCCTGGCGAAGGCGTCGCTATCGCCGTCGCAGGCGTAGCAGATGTCGTTCATGATCTCGCGCTCGCGCGCCTCGAAGGAGCCGTGCTGGTCGGCGAGGGCTTGGCAGAGGTCACGGGCGGAAGGCTCTTTCTCCAGCAGACGTTCGAAGAGCACATGCTCAGCCGCATGGTGGGCGACGCCGCCATACCAGCGCATGTAGTTGACGCCGTTGAGTAGCCGGGAAAGCCCGACCAGGTCCCGGGGGCCGGCCATCATGTCCACTTGCAGGCGGATGAAGCCCACGACGTGCCCCAGGACACGGTGAGCCTTGCTGATGGCACGGTCCGTCGGCATGTCCGGGCGCTTCGTCTGCATGGGGGCCATTTGGCACCAAGCCCGGCGGATGCGCCTTGACCTGGGTCAAGCATGGCCACTTGCTGGAAGGGGATTCGATCGAGAGGCCGGCCAGCCCGGCTTGGCGGCCGCGGTCAGATGACCCGTCGCAGGTCGCTGGAGATCTTGTCGAGCTCGCGCAGGTGGTCATCCACCAGCGCCGCCAGCACTATGCGGCCCTGATCGGTGAGTTGCACCTGGACCACCCGCTTGTCCGAGGCAGCACGCTTCCTCACCGCATAGCCCTTCTTGCAGAGCTGGTCTACCACGCCCACGGCGGAGTTATGCGCGAGATGGATGAGGTCGGCCAGGGCGCCGATGGAGAGACCCTTGTCCGCGGGCGCCCCCCATATCTCCAGCATCGCGTGATAGGCCCGCGTGGTGACGCCGTGATGCTTGAGGATGCCCCGGCTGTCGTGCAGGTATCTTTGCACGCTGGATCGCCAGACCTTGATCCGAGCGATGTTGTCGGACTGCGCTGATGTACCGGCGTCTCTGCGGTGCATGCGCGGATTTTACCGCAACGCGATATATCTGTGGGTCGATGGACTTGGCAGAGCGATGTCCTGGTACTGCGAGATGCCGGGGTACTTACGGATCGATGTCTTCCGGCGGCGATGGACGCGGCGGGTGCCAATTGAAGAGCGACCACAGATCCCTGAATGGCAAGAGATCGGCAGGGGTGCGCCGAAGCTGCTCGGTCCCTTAATCGCACGGCGGGCAGCAGCGAGGGCGGCCTGAGCGCTGGAGGGTCCGCGCTTACGCGTGCCACGACCTTGAATGGCTGGTAGGAGTGGCTCAATACGCTTCGGGTCCCATGTAAAGCGAATAGAAGGCCATCTCTTCCTGCTCCACTTGCCGGCTGAACTCTTCACACACTCGCTCGACCTGGATCAGGAACTCATAGAGGCTGTCGTGATCCACCGGACGAGTCAGGTAGATCTCGAGGAAACGTCTGACGATACGCTCGACCTGCGCACTGTTGGCTCGCATCTCGCGCACCAGCGCATCGCTGCCTTCACCCCAGAGGTGATGGCTCAGGTAGGGCACGAGCTGATTGTCCTCGCGAGCGAGGTGCGCATCGAGCCTGGCCTTGAACTGGGTGAGAGCCTCGGTGGCTTCCGAGTAATAACATTGCTCGGCGGCACTGCTGGCCTTGACCAGCAGCATCACCAACTCGCGATGCTGGTGGGTGAGCGCGGTGACGAGCCCCGGGTCGTAGGGGATGCCGCGCTTGGGTTTGGCGATCCTGGCCGCTTCCCGTTCCTTGGGTTGCCTGCCTAACAGAGTCCGTAACATGGAAAACCTCGCCGTCCTTGCAGGTTATCCCTCTCTACCGGTTTCCCTGTGCTAACTGTCGCCGAACCGCGGAGCCGAGTATGGCAGGAAATTCGGCTTTAAGGTGATACCTCCTGCCGGGCGACCGGCCCTTGTCCCGCGCGGTCTGGTAGGGTCTCCCGTCAGGGAGAGGGTGCCGACAACCAGGCTTCGGACTGCTGGCTGCTGAGTACATCCACTTGGTAGCCATATCCCTTGGCGGTGGACATCAGCTGGCGGAGATCCTGCGGGGCCCTGTTGGGGCTGAACACCATGCCGGTGCGGACGGTGGGCGGCAGGTGGTATTCGGCGTAGGTATCCAGCAGCTTGGTGAGTTCGCTGGCAAGGAAGTCCAGGTCGGCGTCCGACAGGTCAATGAGGACTTTCCCGCAGCTGTGCTCCTTGGCAAGGAAGCTCGTCTCGATGGAAAGCATGGTCAGGTCATCCGGAGAAAGACCGCCCGCACAGACGACCCGCACGGTCTTCGAGGTCTCATCCAGCTGGGTCTTCCATGTCATGACGTACCTTCAGGGATTGATGACCGCGGCTGAAGTGGCCGCAGCTCGCGAAGACTTTCCGGGCCGATGCACGGCCGCGCGGCGTTGACAATCATGATAAGACTACTATCATCTTAGTCAGATTTGATGGAAATGAATATAATTCACCTATGCCTACTGAAATTCGCACCGCCCGGCTGACGATCCTCATAGATCCGCGGAAGAAGGCCTTCTTCGAAGAACTATGTGCGGAGAACGACATGACTCCCTCGCAGGTGGTCCGCAAGCTGATCCGCAGCTACATCGAGGAACAGACCGGCAAGCCTTGGCACCCGGAAGATCACGAACTCCCGCGCAGCTATACGAAGCGCGGCCATTCCAAGCAGGTCGCCTGATCCCGGACCGTGGCCGCGCGTCGTCTTCCTCAGTACCTCTCCTAAGAACCAGCCTTCCGCTGCGTACAACTCACGCGCTTCAGTACTTCTGTGGCAACAGGTCACCGGATTCGCGGACCGTCGACGTCGCGGAGCGGAACAGCAGCACCATCAGGGCCACATGACTCGCGAACAGCAGTGGCACCCCCAGCACCGGGATGAAGTACATGCCGTCGATGGTCGCGGGTTTGATATGGGTGATGCCGAGCCCGACGGCGGTGATGAGATCCGCGACCCCGGCCACGCTGAACAGCCATAGCCAGGCCTTCGCTGATCCGGCGCCGCGGCGCAGGAAGTAGAGCGCGATGAACGCGAGGCAGGCGGCGACGAAGTCTCCGTAGGCCGCCGACTTGGCGAAGGTCTGATCGAGCAAGGGACTCACCAGGCCCGTCACCAGGAAGCCGAGTCCGATGTAACGGGTGGCGTGCAGCAGCAGGATCGGAGTCGCCGCATCACGCAGGGATCGGCGCCGCGCCCAGGGCAGGTAATACCACTTGGCAGCCAGGCCAAATACCAGGAGGCCCATCAGCATGCTGACGGGGACGAAGAAGAAATCGAAGGTGATGATCATGATTGGCTCCAGTGAAGGTTGTACGTGTCAGCCGGCCTGCCGCGCCATGAGCTGAGCGGTCTCCGCATGTCTGACGTTCATCGGCCCGAAGCCGGTTCGGAGCCACCGCCGGGCGCAGCGTGTTGCTCGAGCGCGGTGAGGCGCAATTCAAGCCGGTCGAAACGCCGCTGGGCGTAGTCCTCATAGCGGCAGTCCAAGGCTTCTTCGGCGGCCTTGAGCCTGAGGAAAGCCTTGCTCCCCCAGTCCTTGAGCACGGTGAACGCTGTACGCATGACGGGCCTCCTGGCCATTGGTACCGATGGGTACCATTCGCGAAACGGAGTGTGGTACCATTCAGTACCAGTTGTCAAGGGCGCAAATGGCGAAGACCCGACGAGCGAAGCGGCGGTCCGCGGACGGCGACGAGAGCGCGGTGCGCGTCCGCATCCTGGATGCCGCCTTCGCTGCCTTCATGGCCCAGGGCTACGCGGCGACCAGCACCCTGGAGATCGCCACGCGCGCCCGGGTCTCCAAGCGCGAGCTCTACGCGCTGGTGGGCAACAAGGAAGAGATGTTGATCGCCTGCATCACCAACCGTTCCCGGCGCTTCCAGATCCCGGGCGAGCTGCCCGAACCGCGCGACCGCAAGGGTCTGCAGCAGTTGCTGGCCGCGTTCGGCGCGCAACTCCTGCGTGAGATCAGCGACCCGGCCGTGGTCGGCGTGTTCCGCCTGGCCATCGCCGAGGCCACCCATGCACCTGAAGTGGCGCGCGCGCTTGATTCCATCGGCGGCAAAGCGGTGAACGCCGCGCTGCACGGCATCATGGCCGGGGCGGTGAAGGCGGGCCTGCTCACCGGCGACCTCGACGAGCTCGCCGAACGTTTCTGGGGGCTGCTGTGGGGCGACCTGCAGGTCGGCCTGCTGCTCGGTGTCGCAGAACGGCCGGGCGAGGCGAAGCTCGCCGCCCGCGCCGAGGCAGCCGCTGCGATGTTCCTCAGGATCTATCCGGCTGCTTGAGAAGGGCGGCCGCTGTGCTGCTCTCCGGAGGCGACGCACAGAGCTAAGGTGCGCGAGATCACGGGATACCAGAGCCGCCAGGACGGAAATCCCCAGCCTTCGACCTTACAAAGCTTCGACTTAACTTCGGAAAAGGCTTTCCGGCTCCGTTGGCGCTGCTCGTCGGCCTCCCCTATCCTCATCTCAACATGGACGTAGGTGCCAAGCCTCGGACTTTCTGGAGTCGCGTGAAGGAGCATCCGCTGGCGCGTCACGGCGCCGGGCTGATCACCGGCGCAGCCGATGACGATCCGAGCGGTATCGGCACCTATTCCCAGGCAGGCGCCAAGTACGGCCTGGACATGCTCTGGACCATCCCGCTGGCGTTCCCGTTGATCGCCGCCATCCAATCCATGTGCGGCCGCATCGGCCGGGTCACTGGCAAGGGACTCGCCGCCAACATCAAAGCGGAGTTCCCGCCGGTGGTGTTGAAAGGCGTAGTGGCGCTGTTGCTGGCGGCGAACACTCTCAACATCGCGGCAGACGTGGACGCCATGGGTGAGGTGGCAGGCCTCGTCACGCACCTGAACCGCCACCTCATGACGGCCTTCTTCGTCTGCCTGACGCTGCTCCTGCAGCTGCTGGTCCCCTATCACCGATACGTGCGCTTCCTGAAGTGGCTGACGCTCTCGCTGCTGGCCTACGTGGCGGTGTTGTTCTTCGTTCACGTACCCTGGAATCAGGTGGCGATCCACACGTTCCTGCCTCATGTGAAGTTCGACTCCGGCGCCGCGTCCATGGTCTTGGGCATCCTCGGCACCACCATCAGTCCCTACCTCTTCTTCTGGCAGACGTCCGAGGAAGTGGAGGACATGCGCGCGCCGCCCCGAGCAGAGTCCTTGTTGGAAGCTCCGGCTGTGGCAGAGAAGGAACTGCGGCGCATCCGCTGGGATACCTGGAGCGGCATGTTCTACTCGGACATCACGGCTTACATCATCATCCTCGCCACCGCGGTCACGCTCCATGCGGCAGGGATCAAGGACATCGATACCGCCGCCAAGGCCGCCGGAGCCTTGCGGCCGGTGGCCGGCGAATACGCCTATCTGCTGTTCGCGATCGGCATCATCGGCACCGGTCTGCTGGGCGTGCCGGTGCTGGCTGCGTCGGGCGCCTATGCGCTGTGCGAGACCATGGGCTGGAAGTGCAGCCTGGAGCACAAGCCGTCACAGGCGCGTGGCTTCTATACCGTCATCGCCGTCAGCGTGCTCGCCGGCCTGGTCATCCAGTACACACCCATCCCGCCCATGAAGGCACTGTTCTGGGCCGCGGTGATCAACGGTCTGGTGGCGGTGCCGCTCATGGCCGTGGTCATCATCCTCGCCACACGCCGGTCGGTGATGGGGAAGTTCACCGCGGCACGCTGGGTCGCAGTCATCGGCTGGATCGCCACGGTGTTGATGGCCGCCGCGGCGATCTGGATGTTCATGCCCTGAGGCGTCCCCGGCACCGCAGCCGCCTCAGCGAAGTCTTTACTTGCAGACAGAACGGGTCAGTGGCAAGGCTTCAACCCTGGCGCTCGCCTGGGCGCCGTGGCGCTATGGGCAGGGTGAGGCTTGGCCGCACGATGTTCATGGCCCAGGTGATTCGGCTTGGCGAGCCGGGATGGACGACGCGGGTCCGCATGCGCGGAGGTATGTGATGCCGGCGGGCAATGCGTGGTGGCGCTAGGTGGAGCGGTGCTGGCAGGTACCGCTGCCGGCGCCGCCACTGCAGCCGTGATCGCTGCGGCACCGAGCAGGATTGCGGCAAAGGAAGCGGTAATGCATCTCATGATGTCCTCCTGATGCCGCGTCAGCGGCAGGGCGATGATTCCCGTTCGCCCGGAGTCGGCTTGTTGGCGTACTTCGGCGCGGGCGGTGTGCGCGTCGCGGTGGCACTGTCGGGCGAACGGCTGCGAGGCGAAGTGCCGGCCGGCGTGGGCGGGCAATGGGTGGGGGCGTTCGGCGCTGCCGTCTGATTCGGCACGTCGCTCGTGGCATTGGCGGGGCTCGGACTGGGGGGCTGTGCGGTGGCAGCGATGCTCGCGATGCCGAGCAGCAGCCCGGACAATGCGGCGCATACGTATCTCATGGTCATCTCCTATCAGCGGCGTCGCCGAGGGGTTGACCGCACCTCGGCGACGCGGATCTCACACCCACATCAGCCACGGCACGGAGCCGACGGCGTCGGTGTCGGCGTATTGGGCGCATTTGGCGTCGTGGGGGCGCGCATGGACGTCGGACTGTTAGGCGCGCGGGTATTGGGCGGCGCCCCAGGCGTGCCGGCCGGCGGGCAGTGGGTGATGCCGCTGGGCGGCAGGGTCTGCGGCGGCGTGGTCGGCGCGGGATTCGGGTTGTTCGGGAACGCCGGATTCATCGGATTGTTGGGGCCGCTTGGGTTGCCCGGCGTCGGCGCGGTGGGCGTGGTATTGGGAGTGGTCGGAGCGCCCGTGGGCTGCGCCAAGACCGCCACCGATGCGGCGCCGAGGACCAGTCCCGCCAAGGTCGTATACAGAATTCGCATAGTTTCCTCCTGAGGTTGGGCCTGGTCTAGCAAGGTAGTTGCTTGCAGTCAGGCAATCCGTGCGCCGCCCCGCACTTCGCATGAGGCGGCGTGAGACATGCGCAACGCTTTCTCAGGCGGAAAGCGAAACGAATCGCGGAATATTTACCAGGGTGCGCGCAATGGTGAAGCGCCGCCCCGCTTGGCGTGCGCCATCGCCTAGGAGAGCCGAGTGGCCTTAGATTCCGTCCCGGTGATTTCCTCTAAGGGTTTTCCTCGAGGCGGTGTGAATATCCCTAAGTAGCGTAGCTGCCGGAACTGGATGCGGCCCCACGGCGGCTTCTCACCCAACCGCGGCAGCGAACTGGGCCTGCAGCCCATGACCGGCACTCCCTTCGTCGTGGACCGGCATCCACTCCTGTCCGCGGTGCACGTCCCCTGCCAGGCGCCGCCCTGAGGCTACATACATAGCAGCGGTGGACTTGCGCACCATGCGTCCGGCAGCCTCTGGGTGGACGGTTGATCGGACCTTACACCGGACCCGGCCATGATTGCCGCCCCGGCGGAACTACGGAAGCCTGTGGAGAACCGCTGCCGCGCCCATGTACACTGAAGGTCAACAACAAGTCTCCGGGAGCCCATCCATGGCCAAGCTAGAAACCTCACCCGCGGCATTGGCGCAGAGTCTGCTCGATCTCCTGGTGGACATGCATCTGCGTGCCGGTGAACCCATCGATTGGGGCCGCGTGGACCTGATGTGGAACGCAGGCGGGGTATCGACTCCCGATCAGCTCAAGACCGCCAAGGACTTCGCCATCGCGAACGGCTTGATCGCGGTGCGCGACGGCAAGCATGTCATGACGGACCAGGGAGACAAGGGCGGCGGCGGACTGCCGGCCCAGTCTGTGCGTTGGGCGGAAGACATCGTGGAGATCCTCGCCGCCTTCTTCCACGAGCGCGGCGGGGACAGCTTCAGCGTGCAGGAACTCAGCCTGCAGTGGACCAAGAACCGCGAGCACCGCCCCGCCGACCTGGTGGCCGGCCTCGATTACGGCGTGCAGCAGGGTTGGTTCACGAGAGTGGACGCCAACAACTACACGCTCACTGCGAAAGGCCGCGCCCAGGTCTGAATGCTCGCGGCCGCGGCAGGTTTTCCATATTCCGGATGCCGCGGAAAGAGAAGTGAATCTCGGAAAATCCGTGGTAGCTCACGCATCGTGAGCTACCACGGATCTCCGAACACCTTTGAAAAGACCCCTCAAGATATTCTCCATCGTGATCGCCGCCTTGGTGGCCGTCATCATCCTCGTATGGCTTGGTTTCAAGGCCTACGCCCGCACCGATTCCTTCCACGAGAAGATGCAAGCGGTCGCGAGCAAGGGCATGGGCATGCAGGTGAGCCTGCAGGGCGCCATGGACATCGGGCTGTTCCCCTCGCTCAATGTCACGCTGCATGACGTGCACGTGCATAACCGCGGAGTCGAGATGGGCGCCGTGGACGTCGCCTACATCCGCTTCCGCTGGTGGCCACTGTTGCACAAGGATGCCGAGGTGGAGAAGGTCGTCCTCACCAATCCGCGCATCCTGATCATGAAAGGCACCGATGGCACCCTGGACCTGGTGCGGAGCACGCCGCCCGTGCACAAGCGCGCCCATGGACCCATCGAGGTCGTCGTCACCGGCGGCGTGATCCGCTTCCAGCAGGCCAAGAACGCGGAGTCCAAGAGCAATGCTTCTGTGGACGCCCGTGACTGCGATGCCACGGTACACGACGTCTACTCCGAAAAGCCGGATGGGCGGCGCGCGGTCGAGCGCCTGAGTTTCTCCAGCGGCGAGATGACCTGCAAGACCGTCATCACCAGCAGGTTCAGCGGCACGGACCTCAAGGTGAGCGGGAGCGCTCCCGGCAAGGGGGTCTTCGACTTCCAGCCCATCACACTCACGGCTTTCGGCGCGAAGGCCACCGCCGAAGTGCACGCCCGGATAACCGGTGACCAGGAGCACTATGCCCTCATGGCGGACGTGCCGGGCGTGCAGATCGCCCGCATCCTGAGCGACCTGCACTTCAGGCCCATCGCCGAGGGCCAGGTGGATCTGGCCGGGGATCTGACCTACTCTGGTCGCACCCACAAGGAGATATTGCAGAGCGCGGACGGGGCGGTGTCCTTCCACGGCCGCGACGTGACTCTGCATGGCTATGACCTCGACAAGGAACTCACGCGTTTCGAACGCACACAACGCTTCGACCTCGCGGACTTCCTGGGCCTGTTCGTGGGCAACGGTACCGGGATACTGGCCACCAAGGGAGTCGAATACGGGCAACTCATCAAGGGCCGCAAGGGCGGCACCAGTCATGTGCATGTGGCCGTGGTGAACCTGAAGGTGTCACATGGCGTGGTGCACACCGAAGACGTGGCCGCTTCCACAGATACCCATCGCGTCGCGGCGCAGGGCAAACTGGATCTCACCACCGATGATTTCGATCACGTCACCCTGGCCCTGGTGGATGCCAAGGGCTGCGTCATCGCCGAGGATCAGCTCCGAGGCAGCATCCGCAAGCCGAAGATGAAGAATCCCGGCGTGATCAAGACCCTCGCTGGGCCTGTTCGCCACATCGTGAACAAGACCAAGGACCTGTTCACCAAGCGGGGATGCAGCGTATTCTATGACGGCTCAGTGAAGCCCTACTGAGGGAGAAAGTCGATCATGGATGCGGTGTGGCTCTCACGGGCGCAGATGGCCTTCACCCTCAGCTTCCATATACTCTTCCCGACACTGACGATAGGCCTCGCGGTATTCCTCGCCATCCTGGAGAGCCTCTGGCTCAAGACCGGCGATGAGTTCTACAAGCGTCACTATCATTTCTGGGTGAAGCTGTTCGCGCTCACCTTCGGCGTGGGCGTGGTGTCAGGTATCGTCCTGTCCTACGAGTTCGGCACCAACTTCGGCCGTTTCTCCGCCATCGCCGGCAGCGTGGTGGGGCCGCTCATGAGTTACGAGGTGCTCACGGCCTTCTTCATGGAGGCAGGCTTCCTCGGCATCATGTTGTTCGGCTGGAACCGGGTCGGTAAGGGCCTGCACTACACCGCGACGCTCCTGGTGGCCGCAGGCACGGTGACCTCTGCCTTCTGGATCCTTTCGGCCAACTCCTGGATGCAGACACCCGTCGGCGCGGAGCTGCGTGACGGCGTCTTCTACCCGGTGGACTGGTGGCAGATCGTATTCAACCCGTCGTTTCCCTACCGGCTGGCGCATATGGTGCTGGCGGCGCTCTTGAGCTCCAGCGTGTTCGTGGCCGGCGTCTCGGCGTTCCTGTGGCGGCGAGGAGCCGAGCCGCGCTTCGGCCATTTCAGCTTCCGTTTCGCCATCGTCGCCGCTGCGATACTGGCGCCGCTGCAGATCCTGGCCGGCGACCAGCAGGGTCTCGTCGCCGAGAGATATCAGCCCATCAAGGTGGCCGCCATCGAAGGCCACTGGCAGACCGGTGGCCATGCGCCGCTGGTGCTGTTCGGCTGGCCCGACGCCAAGACCCGCAGCAACAAGTATTCGCTGGAGATACCGGATGCCGGCAGCCTCATCATCAAGCATTCGGTGGATGGCGTGGTGATCGGCCTGGACGCCGCGCCGCCCTCGGACTGGCCGACCATCCCGCTGCCTTTCTTCGCCTTCCGCATCATGGTGGGATTGGGCCTGCTGATGCTGGCCTATGCCTGGCTCGGCGCCTGGTACTTGAAGCGGCGCACGGACGAAGTGCCGCGTTGGTTCCTGACCGCGGCGGTATGGATGGTGCCGGCCGGTTTCATCGCCACGGTGGCCGGGTGGTGGGTGGCGGAGACCGGCCGCCAGCCGTGGGTGGTCTATGGGGTGCTGCGCACCGCGGATGTGGCGACCGAGGTCCCCGCGGGCCAGGTGTTGTGGTCCTTCGTCACCTTCATCGTCGTGTATGCAGCGGTGATGGCTGCATACCTGTATTACCTGCTCAAGGTCATCCGCGGCGGCCCGGCCGCAGCCAAGCCGCCGGTGCCCGCCAGCGGCAAGACGCCGCCGGCGCGGCCTGCCTTCGGCGGCGTGGAGGACCAGGGATGAGCATCCTGCCGCTGGTGTGGGTGGGCATCATCGCGCTGGGCGTGGCCATCTATGTGGTGATGGACGGCTTCGATCTCGGCATCGGCATACTGTTCCCCTTCACCCGCAACCATGACCACCGCGACCTCATGATGAATAGCGTGGCCTGGGTGTGGGACGGCAACGAGACCTGGCTGGTGATGGGCGGTGTGGGACTCCTGGCGGCGTTCCCGCGCGCCTACGCGATCCTGCTGCAGGCGCTCTATATCCCGCTGGTCCTGATGCTAGTAGCACTGATCTTCCGGGGCATCTCCTTCGAGTTCCGGTTCAAGGCCCACAAGAGCCGCTTCCTCTGGGACGTGGCGTTCAGCGCCGGTTCCATGCTCACGGCGCTCTGCCAGGGCATCACGCTGGGGGCGGTGGTGCAGGGCATCACCGTGGTGGACGGCAGTTATGCCGGCGGTACTTTCGATTGGCTGACACCGTTCACGGTGTTCACGGGCCTGAGCGTGATGGCGGGCTATGCGCTGCTGGGATCGAGCTGGCTGATCATGAAGACCGAGCATGCGCTGCGGGATTGGTGCTACCGCATGGCGCGGCGTTGCCTGTCCTTGATGCTCGTCGCCATCGCGGTGGTCAGCCTATGGACACCGCTCGAGTACCCCTTCATCCGCGAGCGCTGGTTCTCGGTGCCGAACTTCTACTACCTGTCGCAGGTGCCCTTGGCCACCATCCTGCTGGCGGCAGGCTGCTGGTATGCGCTCAAGCGGCGCCACGACTATGTGCCGTTCTACTGCGCAGTCGGGCTGTTCATGCTGGCATACCTGGGGCTCATCATCAGCATCTGGCCGTATCTGGTGCCGCGCGCGCTAACCTTCGAGCAGGCGGCCGCGCCCGCGGCCAGCCAGATCTTCGAGCTGGTGGGCTTCCTGATCGTCATCCCCGTCATACTCACCTACACCATCGCGGGCTACTACATCTTCAGCGGCAGGGTGAAGGCCGGCGAGGGATACCATTGAAGCTGCTGGGTCGGCGGCTCAAGGCCTGGCTGTGGTTCCTGGGCATCTATCTCGCCTCCTTGGTCGTGTTCGCGGCCGTCACAGGTCTCCTGCACCTCCTCACAGGGACCTGAGACACGGCCGCTCCCGCCGATGCGCTAGGCCGGGTGTACCTCACCATCCTGAAGCGCCACGCGTTCACCGACCCTCAGGTTCGCGACACTGCCTTTCTGGTTGACGGTCACGAACTGGCCGTCGTTCATGCGCACGCCGATCTTGTACATCTGGCCCTTGCTCCGATTGCCCACGTCGGTGCCTATCACCGCGCCACCCACGGCGCCCGCCACGGTGGCGGCGGTGTTGCCGCGGCCGCTGCCGACTTGGTGGCCGGCCAAGCCGCCGACCACGCCGCCGATGAGGGTGCCGACATTCACGCCGCTGCTGGTCTCAGTGGTGGGGTTGATGGACTTGACCACGCCGTATTGCGCATTGGAGTCACTGGCGTGGTTGCTGGCGCAGGCGCCGATGCCGGCCACGATGGTGATGAAGAAGGCGATGAAGAAAGCTCGGATATTTCTCATGGGTGTTCTCCTGATGGGTCAGAGGGAAGACCATAGATAACTGGCCGATATATTTCAGTGCAGTGGCGCACAGGCGGCAGTGACGGCATGCCGAAGCTGCGACGCGGCGTTGCACTGCCTGTCATGTGTCTCAGGGAGAATCACCAGCGGCGGCCCGGACTTGTGCTCATGGCATAATCCGCCGACGTCATCGTCCACCCAACAAGGAGAATGCCGATGGACGCCATCAAACCCGTGTTCACTGCTACAGCCACTGCCGTGGGTGGACGCAACGGCCACACCGAATCCGAGGATCACATGGTCTCCGCCGACTTGTCGGTGCCGAAAGCCATGGGCGGCCCCGGCAAGCCAGACACTGCGACACCGGAGCATCTCTTCGCCGCGGGTTACGCGGCCTGCTTCGGTGGCGCGGTGGACTACGTGGCGGCCCAGCACAAGAAGAGTGCCAGGAATGCGGCGGTCACCTGCAGCGTCAGTATCGGTCCCCGCGACGCCGGCGGCTTCGGTCTGGCGGTAAAGCTGCATATAAAGGACAAGAGCCTGTCCCAGGCGGAGCTGGCGGCATTTGCCAAGGAAGCCCACGAGAAGGTCTGCCCATACTCCCATGCGACCCGCAATAACGTGCAGGTGGAGCTGCAAGTGGAAGGGGGGTGATCGCCCGGGGTGCTATCCAGCCGATGCCGAGACGAAGTGCATGTTCCTGAAGCCGAGTTTCCCCGACGCCAGGATGGTGAGGCCGGACGCCATGAGCATGTTCACGATATCCTGAGATCGCACGCCACCGTGGCGATGGATCGAGAAGGCATGTCTGGCCGCTGAAGCGGCGAAGTCGACGATGACGAGCCGCCCACCCGGCTTCAGCACCCTCTTCATCTCGGCCACGCACCGGTCCCGCGAGGTGCGGGGCAGATGATGCAACATGAGCGTGTTCAGCACCACGTCGAACTTGGCGTCCGGGAAGGGCAGTGCCTGGGCCGGCGCCTCCAGGAACTCCACGGCCAGATCTGACTTGCGGCTCTTGGATTCCGCCCGCCTCAGCATCTCCGGTGAAGCGTCGATGCCATATACATCGCCCTTGGGTCCGACCGTCCGCTTGGCGGATAGCGCAAGGCTTCCGGTGCCGCATCCGACATCCAGGACGTCCTGGCCGGGGGCGAGGTCCGCGGCACGCAGTACCCGCTCCCGGAATGACCGCTCGCGTCCCAGCATGAACAGCCATAGGGAGAAGTCGTAGAAGCCTGCGGCGCGGAGCAGCAAGCCGGGGGCATGGGCGCGCGCGCCGTCACCGGTGCGGGTCATTTCGCGTCTCCCGGCGTGTCCTGTCGGTCGTCGCGCCGATCGTGGTGCCATCCTCCATGCAGGTGCCTGCGGAACTCCTCCCGTTGCTCCGGGCTCATGCGCATCCAGCGCTCTGCGATGCGGTGCTTCCAGCGGTGACCGTGGCCGCGAAAGCGGCCGAAGAACAACCAACTCAACACTAATAGTCCCAGGGTCTGCCAGAAACTCAGGACCTTCAGCCCGAACAGCTCAGGCATCAGCAGGTTCCACAAGCTCATGGTGATGAAGGTGAAGAGGAAGGCTGCCGCCACCCCGATCACCAGGAACATCACGACCTTCATGCCCCAGTGCCGCTTCGAATGCAGATGATGTGCCATGGCCTTTACCTCATGATCCGGTGATGTCGTCATATATGGCCTGGAGCCGCCGGCGCAGGTGCCGCACGGCGTAGTGCTTGCGGGCGAGCAGGGTGTTGACGCCGACCCCCGTCTCCGCCGCCAGGTCCTTGAAACTTCTGCCTTCCAGCTCGTGGGCGATGAACACCCGTTGCTGTTCCTCCGGCAACTCCTCCAGGGCCTCGTCCAGCGCCTCCAGCAGCGCCGCGCGCAGATAGGCCGCTTCGGGACCCGCGTCTTCCGAGGGCAGCAGGTCCATCAGGTCCAGCGAACCGTCCTCGCTCATCGCGGGTATCTCCACCCTGGCCTCGGTGTCGCGCCTGCGATACCTGTCCGTGATGCGATTCTTCGCCACCCGGAACAACCAGGCGCCCACTCGTTCGATGGGCTGCAACAGCCGGTAGGCCTCGAACAACTCCGAGAAGACTTCCTGCAGGATGTCTTCGACCTCAGCTTCATCCGCCACGCGCCGGCGGATGAAATTCTTGAGGCGCGGCCCTTCGCGGGCGAAGTCGTCCTCGAGCCGCCGGCCCTGTTCATCGCTGGACCCAGGCTGCGGTCGCGCCATATGGCCTATAGACGTGTGGGGAGGGGAAATATTGTAGGCGGCGCCCAGGGCTGCCGTTGACCTATATCAAGGCATCCGCGCCTGGCCCGGCCTAACGTGGTCCTCATCTTCAGGGAGAACTCCCATGAGCCGTCCGGCCGCCAAGATCCTCGACATCCAGTTGCCTCCGCCGGATTCCGGCAGCACCGATCCCGTGCTGGCCGCCCTGCGGAGCCGTCGCACCACCCGTGACATCAGCGGCGAATCCTTGGCGCCGCGCCAGCTCTCGGACCTGTTGTGGGCCGCGTGGGGCGTGAACCGGAAACAGGGGCCGTTCGGCGACATCGGCCGCACCGCGGCCTCGGCCAGCAACTCCCAGGAGATCGACCTCTACGTAGCCTTGGCGGACGGCACCTATCTCTATGACGCGATGGGGCACCGCCTGCTGTGGGTGAGTGACGAGGACCTGCGCACCCAGGCGCTGACACCCGAGCAGAAAGGCTTCAGTGCGGTGGCCGGCGTGCAACTCATCTACGTGGCGGATCTCGGCAGGCTCACCCATACCCGCGGTTTCGATGAACCCGGCCTGCACGACCCGGAGGTCCAGAAGGCCTACTACTACGTCGATACCGGACTGATCGCGGGTAACGTGTATCTCTTCGCCGCCGCTGTCGGGCTTGCGGCCTGGTTCCACAATTGCGACAGGGCGCGGCTCACGCAGGCCTTGCGGCTCAAACCGAGCCAGCGCGCCTTGTTCGCACAGTCCGTGGGCTACCCCGGCCTCGACGACGACAAATGAGGGGCGGCATAGGGTGATCCGGCAGTCCGGTGCGGGTGACGGGCGGGTCTTCCGGCATCGGACTGGCCCTGGCGGAGACGTCCCTCTCCGCGGCTAGGCCCTCGGCAACCATCCCCTGACCGATACGCGCGTCGCAGCAGGCGACCCTGTTGGCTTGACAAACATTCAACTAAATGGTTGAATGTTTTCCATGGACAACCTCAGCAGCGTACTCGGCGCCATCGCGCATCCTTCGCGGCGCGCGATCCTGGCGCGGCTTTCCAAAGGACCCGCGCGGGTCACGGAGATCGCCCAGCCCTTCGACATGTCCCTGAATGCAGTCTCCAAGCACCTCAAGGTGCTGGAGGAGGCGGGCCTGGTGCACCGGGAGAAGCAAGGGCGGGACCACATCATCGAGTTCCGCGGCGAACCGCTGCGGCAGGTGGCGGGTTGGGTCCATGAATACGAGCGGTTCTGGAACGAACATCTGGACCGCCTGGAGAGTTACTTCATCGAGAAGAGGAAGCGCAAGTCATGAGCATCAACACCGGCGACTACAAGATCATGGAACTGAACTTCCAGCGCACCATCCCGGCGTCCCCGGCGGAGGTCTACGACGCCTGGCTGGACACCCAGAACCAGGGCAATCCCTGGTATCAATCCGACCGCATCGATTTTCATCCGAAGCAGGGCGGCCTGTACCACTTCATGCGCGTCAAGGACAACGGCAAGGAGATGCCGCATTACGGGCGCTTCCTGGAACTGGACCGGCCACGCCGCATCCAGCTGGCCTGGATGTCGCTGTTCACCCGCGGCCTGGAATCGGTAGTGACCGTCACCTTCGAGGCCAAGGGCAAGGACACGCTGCTGACCCTCAAGCATGCGAACCTGCCGGACGACGACTACGGCCATGGCCACAAACATTGGGACGTGCTGTTGGGGCAGCTGGCCGAGCGCTTTCCGGCCAAACATTGACGAGGAGAGGACCATGAACAAGCAGGATATGAGCTTCAGTTTCACGGTGGAGCAGAGCCCGGAGCAGGTGTTCGCCGCCGTCGCTGACGTGCGCGGCTGGTGGCCCGGGAAATTCACGGGCGATACCGACCGGCTCGGCGCGGAATTCTCTTACCGCTACCAGGACATGCACCGCAGCACCCAGAAGGTCACCGAGTGGGTGCCGGGCAAGCGCGTGGTCTGGCACGTGACGGAGAGCTGGCTGAGCTTCCTGGAACAGAAGGATGAGTGGACCGGCACCGACATCGTATTCGACATCGCCCGCGAGGGCGGCAAGACCGAGCTCAGCTTCACCCACGTAGGTCTCAGCCGGAAATCCGAGTGCTATGAGGCCTGCTCGGAAGGCTGGGGCTTCTGCATCGAGAAGAGCCTCTACCAGCTCATCACCACCGGCAAAGGCATGCTGGATTTCGAGGCCGCAGCCTGACGACCCTCGGCCGTGGCCGCCCTCAGGCGGCTGCGGCCTTGGACTCCTTGGCGCCCATCACCAGGAAGCACAGCGTCAGCGCGATGGCTTCCATGTCCTTTGATCGCCCTCCCACGATATGACACCTCGACGACGGAAATTCACGGGCGATTCGGGCCGCCGTCGGGTAAACACCCCTCAGGATTCAAGGGGTACACCCTAATGCAATCTCCTTAGATCTGCGGAAAATATGGCACATCCGATTATCACCGCCCGACCTAAGGGGGCGCTCGACCATGCTAGGCCAGGACCGCCATAGCTATTCGCCGGATCAGATCCCGCTCTTCAACCGCCCCGCGGACGAGCAGAACACACTGCTGCGGGCTTCGCGTCGCCGCATCATGGCGGCGGCCAAACGCCGCTTCGCGCATTTCAGCTACGACGGCACCACCATGGCAGGCATCGCGCGTGCCGCCGGCGTGCCATTCCCGGAGTTGCTGGCACAGTTCCACGACAAGCTCTCGCTGCTCATGGCGGTGTTCGACGAGGGCTGGGAGTCCATCAACCTGCGGCTGGCGGACATCGTGATCACCTCCGTCAGCGCGAAGGATGCGGCGCTGTCCATGGCGGCGGTGATGACGCGGGTGTTGGAGCGGGACGAAGACCTGGCGCGGCTCCTGCTCTTCGAGGGCCGTCGCCTGCACCCCGACAGCGGCGAGCTGATGGTGTCCCGGGGCTATCGGCGTTTCATGGAACTGTGCACGGAGATCGCCGTGCGCGGCCAGCGCGATGGCAGCTTCACCAAGGCCTGCCGTCCGCGGGTGATCGCGTCCATGCTGGTGGGCGCCATCGAGAACCTGCAGCAGGATCGCTTGATCGCCGAGCAGGCCGGCATGAGGAGCCAGCACGGCAAGGATATGCTGGTCTCGGCAGTGGAGGTCCTGGTCTCATCCTTGAGACCAGGTTCCCCCTGAAATGGCTCCCCGGCTAGGAGTACCCGGGGGAACCACCGTCTGCGCAACGTCGTAGCGCCGGTCAGTACGCCTCCGGAGGCACGTATAGCGTATAGACCGTCGCCTCTTCTTTCTCGATGCGCTCGCAGAACTCCTCGCTCACCCCGTCTATCTCCATCACGAAGATCCCCACATTCCTCTCGCCTACCGGATAGCCCGCGTAATGCTTGAGG
>DATIVR010000098.1:0-6821 GCA_035465695.1 Gammaproteobacteria bacterium | reverse complement strand
TGGGTATCCCGGCTCTCGTTGTCGCGATGGGCGTGGAAGTAGCCTGCGCCGGCATCGTAGCGGATCAGCTTGAACACCTCGTGCTGCGTCACCTGGAAGTTGAAGCAGCGCTGGATCTCCGGCAGCACCCGCCGCACCAATGCGTCCTTCACGCGAGCCAGCCAGGGGCCACTCTCGATGTACACGTCGCGCCGCATCTTTACGTCCGGGTTGGGCTTCCATACGGCCTTGTCGCCTTCCACATAGGCGGTGCCAGACGGGGTGCCGCCGGTCTCCTCGAAATACGCGATGAGATCCCGGCAGAACCGTTCATCGAGGGCGCGAGGTATGAACAGGACCGGCGCTTGCTGTTGCAGCGTCTTGGGCGTGAGCTGCGGACGGGCGGCATAGGCAGCCGCGATATCCTGCACGAACACCCGTGCGTCGCCGTCGCGTTCCCTGCGCTCGATGATGCGCAGGTTGTCGTCCAGTATCAGGGCAGTGAGCGCATCCGGCAGTTTCCCCAGCAGATGTTGGCTCAAGGCGCCATCGTCCACCAGCAGGATCGCGTCTCCGCCAAGCTCCTTCTCCAGCGGCGCAAGCTCTGCAGGCCCGCCCAAGACCAGCGCCACCCGGGTCACCTTGTCCCAAATCCGGTCGGCCGCGGTCACCGCCGCGAGTTCCGCGTGCGTCGCGGGATCGGCAGCTCGCCCGCACAGGAACAGCACCACCGGCTGCCCGTGATGGATGTCGTAGAAGAGCCGCTGCTTGCCGCTGGGATCCAGCCTGCCGAAGTCCGGTATCCGGTCGCCGGGCATCAAACCTGCCATCTGCCATGCCCCTGCTTATGATGAGGCTACTTTAGCATCCGTCGCCGATAGACGGGCCGCCGCGGCCGCCCCATCGGAGTTAAGATGCGGCGCGTCCCCGAACTGAAAGGCTTGCCATGGCTGCGGTCCCCGAAAAGCAGAGCGCTTCCGCCGTGCTCATGATCCGGCCCGCCAACTTCGGCGCCAATCCCGAGACTGCCGGCTCCAATGCCTTCCAGCAAAGCCTCGAGTCCGGCGCTGGAGTCCAGGCCAAGGCCCTCACTGAGTTCGATGCGCTGGTCGAAGTCTTGCGCACTGCAGGTGTGGTGGTGGAGGTATTCGAGGATCGCACCGAACCGGTCACACCCGACGCCGTGTTCCCCAACAACTGGGTGAGTTTTCACGCCGACGGCAGCGCCTGGCTCTATCCCATGCTCGCGCTCAACCGCCGCTGGGAGCGCCGCCCCGATATCCTCGAAGCCTTGAAGAGCGAGCGCGGGTACAGGCTGGCCGACGTGCACGATCTCTCGCACTCCGAACTGGACGGCCGCTTCCTGGAGGGCACTGGCAGCCTGGTGCTGGACCGGGTCAACCGCATCGCCTATGCCTGCCTCTCGCCCCGCACCGATGCCCGCTTGCTGCAGGAGTGGGGCGCGCAGAGCGGGTACGCGGTGGTGTCGTTCCGTGCGCGTGACACCAAAGGCCGGCCCATCTATCACACCAACGTCATGCTCTGTATCGGCAGCGGCTTCGCGCTCGGCTGCTTCGACTGCGTGGACGCCGCCGACCGGGAGCGCGTCATTCAGCGCCTCGCCGACACCGGCCACGAAGTGGTGCCCATCAGCCCCTACCAGATGGAAGCTTTCGCCGGGAACATGCTGGAACTGACCGGCCGTTATGGCGGTCACGTGCTCGCCATGTCCTCCCGCGCCGAGCGCGCCCTCAATCCGGCCCAGCGTGGCACGCTGGAGAAGTACGCCAGCATCGTCTCGTCTCCAATAGATACCATCGAAGCTTGCGCCGGCGGATCAGTCCGCTGCATGCTGGCAGAGATTCATTTACCGAGGACCTGAGCGATGACCCTGCCCGGCAAATCCCTGCAAGAGACCTACGCCCCCCACAACGCCTGCTTCGGCTGCGGCCCGGCCAACAAGAAAGGCCTGCACGTGCGCAGCTTCCCGCAAGGGGACGAGGTGGTGGCGGAGTGGAAAGCCGAGGAATACCACGAGGCATTCCCCGGCGTGCTGAACGGCGGCATCATCGGCTCGCTCCTGGATTGCCACTGCAACTGGACGGCCGCCTGGCACCTGATGAACAAGAGCGGCGCCCAGACGCCGCCCTGCACCGTCACCGCGGACTACGCCATCGTCCTCAAGCGCCCCACGCCCACCGATGGCCCCATCACCTTGAAGGCCAGGGTGGTGTCCTCCACCGAGGATCGCGCCACGGTGGAAGGGGAGCTGTGGGCCGGCGGCAAGCTCTGCGACACCTGCAAGGGCACCTTCGTGGCAGTAAAAGAAGGGCACCCCGCCTTCCACCGTTGGTGATCCAAAGCTGCTGCGCTCGGCAGGGCGTTGTTGCGCTTCGGATTCGCGGTCGGTCATGCACATAAGAGTGCACTCCCTTCCGCTCGCCTCGCGCGCCTAGCCCTGCCGTCGCTCGCGACGCTTTGGGCCTTTTGAGCGTAAGCTTTATATAGGGAATCGGCACGAGGGGTTTATGGCGGGGCGCAACTGGCTTCCACGCGGACGCATCTGGCTGCTGGCGCTCTTCGCGCTGCTGATCGTCGGTGATTTCTTCCTATTGGGCGGGCTCGTTACCCTCGAGCATCCGGTGCAGGACGCGCTGGTGCGTATCTACTCCGCGGACCGCGCTCCCGATCCGGACGTGGTGGTGGTGGACGTGGACGAGCCGAGCCTGCTCGCCGCTCAGCAACACCTGGGCGCTGGCTGGCCCTGGCCGCGTTCCCTGTACGCGGACCTCTTGCAGGGCCTGTACAAGCAGCACCCTGCCGCGGTGGTCTTCGACATCTACTTCGTGGATCCCGACAACGTCCGCCCCGAGAACGACCAGTATCTGATCCAGACCGCCACTGCCGACGCCACCACCTTCTTCCCGTTCGTGCGCGGCGAAGGACCCGGCAGCGACGACAGCAAGGGCGTACCGCTCGGCCTCCTGCCGCCGCAGCTTGGGTTCGTCAAAGGCCCCAACGCCGACCCCGACGCCCGCGTCGCCATGATCATGCCGCTGACACCGCTCGCGCTCACCGGCCGCATCGGCCTGGTGAACTTCCTGCAGGATGGCGACAAGATCGGCCGCCGCTACTACACCTACATGAATACCTACGGCTGGAAGCTGCCCTCGCTCCCCACCAAGGTGGCGCAGCAGCTGCATTATCCCGTGCCGGATACGGACACCTTCATCCTCAACTGGCGCGGCCGCGGCGGCGCCGTGCCGCGCGTCTCCTTCTATGACCTGTACGCGGACTTCCAGCGCCAGCATCCCACCCGTCCCGCGGACGAGTTCAAGGGCAAGGTCGTCGTCATCGGCAGCGACGCCGCGGGCCTTGAGGATTCCCACCCCAGCCCGCTGGCCGCCAACTATCCGGGCGTGGATTCCCTCGCCACGGCCATCGCCAACCTCAAGGAAGGCGACTGGATGCGTCGCGCCCCGCCCTGGAGCGGCGCCTTGCTCTCGCTGCTGTTGCTCGCCGCGCTGGCGGCCTTGTTCGCCACCAAACAGGGGCCGTTCCGCACCGGCGTCGCGCTGGTGGTGGCATCGGTCTTGGTGCTCGCCCTCGGCATGCTGATGCTGCATGCCCGCTGGCTTCTGCCCGTCACCCAGCCGCTGCTGTTCGGCTGGTTGTTTTTCTTCAGCATGGCGCTGGCCGAATACCTGCAGGCGCGACGCGAGCGTCAGCAGGCCATCGGCATGTTCGGCCGTTTCGTGGATCCGCGGGTGGTGGCCGATCTCGTCAAGCACCAGAAGAACCTCCTGGACGAGGGCGTCAAGAGCCGCGAGGTCACGCTCATGTTCTCGGATATCCGTGGTTTCACCACGCTCTCCGAGTCCCGTACCCCCGAGGAAGTGGTCGCCATCCTCAACCGTTATTTCTCGCGCCAGGTGGAAGTGGTCTATCGCCACCACGGCACCATGGACAAGTTCATCGGCGACTGCATCATGGCCTTCTGGGGCGCGCCGCTGGACGACCCGGACCAGGCCAAGCATGCCGTCGCGGCGGCGCTCGAGATGGCGAAGGTGCTGCTGGATTTCCGCAAGGACCTGGGGCCGGATCTCGCCGAGGTGTTCGACGTGGGCATCGGCATCCACACCGGCCCCGCGGTGGTGGGCTTCATGGGCTCCGAGAACAAGCTCGACTACACCGCCATCGGCGATACCGTGAACCTGGCGTCCCGCATCGAAGGCCAGACCAAGGGCGTGGCGCGGATCCTGGTCTCCGCCGCCACCCGCGAGCGCTGCGGGGATGCCTTTGACTTCGTGGAGCGGGGTACTTATAAAGTTAAGGGCCGGGAACAACCGGTGGTGCTTTACGAGCCGATGGAGAAGAAATCATGAGCCGCTGGCTGGGACTCTGCGCGATCCTGCTGATACTGGGGGCGGTGCATGCCGCCGCCGTGGCCACGGCCCAGACCGTGGTGGCCGGCAACCTCACCTCCGGTCCGTATTCGGACGCCAGTGTGGTCGCCGCGGTTCCCAACGGCGCCGCCGTCACCGTCATCGAGCGCCAGGGTGGTTGGTACCACGTGAAGACCGCCGCGGGGCAGGACGGCTGGCTGCCTATGACCGCTATCCGCTACAACAGCACCACCTCCGGCACGGCCGCTGCGCCCGGCACGGACTGGGCGAGTCTCTTCAGCAGCGGCCGCGAAGGCTCCGGCGGCTCCACCGCCACCACCGGCGTGCGCGGCCTGAACACCGGCGACATCGCCAACGCCAAGCCGGACATCCAGGCGGTGCAGAGCCTGGATAAGTATCAAGCCAAGCCCGAACAGGCCAAGGCATTCGCCGCCAAGGTGCCGCTCAAGGCCAACCCCAAGATCGGCTGGCTGCCGGAGGTGAAGCCATGAAGCGCCTCGCCGCCATCGCCGCCGGCCTGCTCATCGCCGGCGTGCCGTTCGCCGTCGCCGCAGACATCAGCCTGCCCGGCATCTTCAACTCGCTGAAGCAGGCCTTCACGCCCACCAGCCAGGACGATGAGATCGCCATCGGCCGCGATGCTGCGGCCACGCTGCTCGGCGCCAGCAAACCCATCGCCGACCCCGCGGTGCAGCAGTACGTGAACAAGGTCGGCCTTTGGATCGCCCTGCAGAGCGACCGGCCCGACCTGCCCTGGCATTTCGCGGTGGTGGATTCGGACGACATCGACGCCTTCGCCGCACCCGGTGGCTTCGTGTTCCTCACCCGCGGTCTGTTGCTGCGCCTGCACAACGAGGCCGAGCTGGCCGGCGTGCTGGGGCATGAGATCAGTCACGTGATCCTGAAGCACCACCTCAAAGCCCTGCAGAAGGCCGCGCGCATGGACCTGGTGAGTCAGGCCGCCAAGGTGGGCATGGCCTCCAAGGGTTATGACAGCGACCTGGACCAGGAGCTCATGGACAAGGTCTCCAACGCCACCCGCAACCTGTACTCCAAGGGCCTGGACAAGGACGATGAGCTCGCCGCAGACCGCATGGGCGTGGTGCTCGCGGCGCGCGCGGGGTACGACCCCTACGGTCTGCTGGCCGTGCTCCAGACTCTCGAAGCCGTGGATCCCCACAGCAGCAAGATGCAGCTCCTGATGGCCACCCATCCGGCGCCGGCGGACCGCATCACGGCGCTCTCCGAGTCCATGGCCGCCGCCAACTTCGATCGCTTCGGCAAGCTCGCCGAGGTGGACGGTCGCTTCAACACCATGATGAAAGGCCTGGTGGAGAACGCCAAGAAGGCCAAAGCTCCGGCCGCGGTCACCAAGAAGTAGCCGGTGACATCCGCGGCCAAGCGCCTGCTCGCCAGCGCGGGCTTGGCCGTGGCTCTGGCAGGCTGCATCGCCGGTCCCCAGCCGTCGTCCGCGCCGCTCGCCCACGCCGAGATCGCCCAAGGCGGCCGGCCTCTCGATGCACGCATCACAACGGCGGGCGTCTATGGATACCGCCTGCAGAAAGGGCCGTTCTCGCTGCGGGTGCCCAACCACGCTTCCCGCGGAGACACCCGCGACCCCAGGCATGTGGACATCCACGTCTGTGCTTCGGCCGATCCCGCCATATTCCAGGACATCACCCCGGGCCGGCCCGTGGCGCAGCTGCGTTGCCTGAACGGCGCGGCCGTCATGCCCCGCAGCAGCAGCGAGACCGCGGCGGGCGTGCACCTCATGCTATCCAGGGGTGACGGCCAGAACCTGTTCGGTGCGGCCTTGACCATCCCCCGCCCGCTCTATGACACCGTCAACGTGCAGGACGTCATGGACTTCAAGGTCGTGGGGAAGTATTGCATGGCGCCCAACAACACCCGCTGCATCGACGAGCGCGCCATGCAGCCCTTCGGCGCCGGCACCGTCTATCTCGTGGTGTTCACCGACCTGGACGGCGACCACACGGTCGAGGCGGGTGAATACTGGCTGTTGAGGCTGGACATCGCTGGCTGACAGGGGTGGCTGGCCGCGCATGAAAAAGGGCCACAGCGTGGCCCTTTATTGCTCAGGTCCTTTCGGCTTATTCAGCCGGTTTTCTCATCGAGCATCTCATCCATAAAAGCAATGGCTCTCCTCATATGGGGGATCACGATCGTCCCGCCCACCACCAGCGCCACGCTCATGGCCTCCACGATCTCGTCCTTGCTGCAGCCGGACTCGATGCACTGTCCGATGTGATAGCTCACGCAATCGTCGCAGCGCAGCACCATGGAGGTGGAGAGGCCCAGCAGCTCCTTGGTCTTCTTGGAGAGCGCGCCGTCCTGATAGGTGAGGGAATCCACGGAGAACACGCGCTTGATCACGCGATTATCCTCGGCGAGGATGCGCTCGTTCATCTTGGCTCT
>DATIVR010000097.1:0-6585 GCA_035465695.1 Gammaproteobacteria bacterium | reverse complement strand
AATGGGGTTCGCCGCATGCGGCGAACGCCGAGCCACGGATGGCGAGGCTGGTCAGAACACCAAGGATGGTTCGGTATACAGCCAGTCACCCGCCTGGAACGCGCCCTCCAAAATACATCCCCGCCGGAGGCGGCTCTTTTTTGCCCGCGCCTGCAAAACTGCGATAATTCGTGTCCCGAATCATCGCAGCAGCCCCGATGTCTGAGCCTCTTTGGTCTCCCAGCCCCGATCGCATCCGCGACGCCAACATCACTCGTTTCCTGGACCATATCCGCCAGGATTGCGCGCCCTCGGTGACGACGCAGCAGGCCCTGTATCAGTGGTCCGTGGACCACCCGGAGAAGTTCTGGCCCCAGGTGTGGGGCTTCTGCGGCATAAAAGCCTCGAAGACCTGGGACAAGGCGCTGGAGCATGGCGACCGGATGCCGGGGGCCCAGTGGTTCACCGGCAGCCGCCTCAACTTCGCCGAGAACCTGCTGCGCTTCCGCGACGACCGGCCGGCCCTGGTGTTCCGCGGCGAAGACGGCTCGCGGGTCTCCATCACCTATAAGGAACTCTACAAACAGGTGGCGGGGCTCGCCGACGCGCTGCGCAAGACCGGCGTCACCCAGGGCGACCGGGTGGCGGGCTTCATGCCCAACCGTCCCGAGACCGTGATCGCCATGCTGGCCACCACCAGCATCGGTGCGGTGTGGTCTTCATGTTCACCGGATTTCGGCATCAACGGCGTGCTGGACCGCTTCGGCCAGATCGAGCCCAAGGTTCTGTTCACCGCCGACGGCTACCACTACGGCACCAAGGCGATCGACTCACTGGAACGCATCCGCGGCGTGCTGGAGAAACTGTCTTCGGTGGTGCAGACGGTGGTGGTGCCTTACGCGCACCCGAATCCCGACATCGGCGCCGTGCCGAAAGCCAAGCTCTGGAAGGACTACCTCACGGATGCCGCCGAGGTGCAGTTCGAGCAGCTGCCCTTCGACCATCCCGTGTACATCATGTATTCCTCCGGCACCACCGGCGTGCCCAAGTGCATCGTGCACGGCGCCGGCGGCACCCTGATCCAGCATCTCAAGGAACTGGTGCTGCACACGGACCTGAAGCGCGAGGATGTGATCTTCTACTTCACCACCTGCGGCTGGATGATGTGGAACTGGCTGGTCTCAAGCCTGGCGGTGGGCGCCACCGTGCTGCTCTACGACGGCTCGCCCTTCCACCCTTCCAATGACATCCTATGGAAGATCGCCGAGGAGGAAGGCATGAGCATCTTCGGCACCAGCGCCAAGTACCTGGCGGCAGCGGAGAAGTTCGGGGTTAAGCCCAGGACCAAATACACGTTGGAACGGCTGCGCACCATGACCTCCACGGGTTCGCCGCTTCTGCCGGAGAACGCCCAGTACGTGTACCGGGAGGTGAAGCAGGACATCTGCCTGGCCTCCATCTCCGGCGGCACCGACATCGTGTCCTGCTTCGGCCTCGGCAACCCCACCCTGCCGGTGTATGCCGGCGAGCTGCAATGCCGGGGGCTGGGCATGGCGGTGCAGATCTGGGACGAAGACGGCAAGCCGCTGCGCGGCGAACCGGGCGAACTAGTCTGCGTCAAACCCTTCCCCTCCATGCCGGTGTTCTTCTGGAACGATCCGGACGGCAAGAAGTACCACGAGGCCTATTTCGAGTATTTCCCCAACGTCTGGCGCCACGGCGACTGGGCCGCGCTCACCGAGCACGACGGCCTCGTCATCTACGGCCGTTCCGATGCGACACTCAACCCCGGAGGCGTGCGCATCGGCACCGCCGAGATCTACCGGCAGGTGGAGAAGCTGCCGGAGATCATCGAGAGCCTGGTGGTGGGACAGGACTGGCGCTCGGACGTGCGGGTGATACTGTTCGTGCGCCTGCGCGAGGGCGTGGTGCTGGACGATCCGCTGCGCGAGAAGATCCGCGCCGCCATCCGCGACGAGACCACGCCGCGCCATGTGCCGGCCAAGATCATCGCGGTGCCGGACATCCCGCGCACCATCAGCGGCAAGATCACCGAGCTTGCGGTGCGCAACGTGATACACGGCCGGCCGGTGAAGAACACCGACGCCCTGGCCAATCCGCAGGCCCTGGAGCACTACCGCAACCTGCCGGAACTCAGCCGCTGACCTGATGGATCTGCACGACACGCCGCGACGCTATTACGAGGCCGCCCTCAAGGAGCATGGCTTCGTGCGTGACCCGGCCCAGGACCGGGCTGTGGGCGTGCTGGATGCGCTCTACACGCGTCTGGTCACCTCGCCGCGGGTGAGCTGGTCCCGCTTCCTGGGCCGCGAGGCCTCGGCGGTGAAGGGGCTGTATCTCTGGGGCGGCGTGGGCCGGGGCAAGACCTGGCTCATGGATTGTCTCTACGACACCCTGCCCTTCCCCGACAAGCTGCGCCTGCACTTCCATCGCTTCATGCACGAGGTGCATGCGGAGCTCCAGAGACATCCCGATGAGCAGGATCCGCTGCTGAAGGTGGCCCAGCATTTCCGCGCGCGCGCCCGGGTGATCTGCTTCGATGAGTTCTTCGTCTCCGACATCACCGACGCCATGTTGCTGGGGCGGCTGTTCCAGCACCTGTTCGCCATGGGGGTGACCCTGGTGGCGACCTCCAACGTGCCGCCGGACCGGCTGTACTGGGACGGCCTGCAGCGGGAGCGTTTCCTGCCCGCGATACGCGAACTGAAGGCCCATACCCAGGTGCTGGAAGTGAACGGGCCCACGGACTACCGGCTGCGGCACATGCAGCACACGCAACTGTTCTACGTACCCGCAGGCGCGAAAGCGGATGCCCATCTGGAGGCGGTCTTCGAGCGCTTGGCAGGGCATCATCCGGCCGAGTCCGGCGACCTCGCGGTCAACGACCGCAGCATCCCCACCCGGCGCCACGCCGACGGCGTGGCCTGGTTCGACTTCGACGCCCTGTGCGAGGGTCCCCGCAGCCAGGAGGACTACATCGAGCTGGCCCGCGGCTTCCACACGGTGCTGGTGTCCGGTATCCCCCTGTTCGATGCCGACCGGGAGGACGCGGCCCGCCGCTTCATCGCCCTGGTGGATGAGTTCTACGACCGACGGGTGAAACTGGCCGCCACCGCCGCAGCTCCCTTGGATGGGCTGTATTCGGGCAAGAAGCTTGCCTTCGAGTTCGAGCGGACCCGGAGCCGGCTTACCGAGATGCAGACCGAAGGCTATCTTTCCCTGCCTCACCTCCCTTAAAATTCGCGCAAAATGGGTCTTTTGCCCTCTGGCGTCGTTGCGCTTCGGACTCGCAGTCGGTCATGCACATTCAGAGTGCATCCCTCCTGCTCGCCTCGCGCGCCTAGCCAGAGGCCAAAATCCCTCATTTTGAAAGATTTCTACTCATAAGAATCCGAGGTTTCCATGGCTTTCGACGAAGCAGCCTTCGCCCAGTGGCACAAGGCCCAGCAGCAGCAAGTGGCGGACTACGTGCGCCGCCAGCAGATCTTCGACACCGACATCACCGGCGAGTGGCTGTGGATCATCCCGCACCGCGCCATGCTCGGCCGCGTCTGGCCCAAGCACGGCGTCTCCCCCAAGTACTGGATCATCACCGGCGTGGTGCCCACCGACCATGCGGACGCCGGCGTGGCGCGCAACGTGCGCGAGGCGGCCCGCTACTTCGCCTTGAAGTGGCAGTTGGAGGCCGCGCGCCTCGGCAAGGGCAGCGGCGCTGGCCCCAGCGTGGGCGGCGACAAGATCGACTGGAAGGACATGGAGGACAACATCGCCCGCCGCGCCGAGTGGCTGCACGACCTGATGCAGGACGATCGCCGCTGGATGCCGGATGGCTTACCTTTATTCAGGATGGACCATGAAGCAGCGACTCTGTAAGAATCGTGCATCATGAAATGAAAAGGCCGGCTTGATGCCGGCCTTTTCATGCCCACGTCACGTCGAACGGCACCGGCGCATAAAGGTGAAGACCAATAGCAAGCCGAACAGGCCCAAGTTGAAAATGCCTCCGCCTCCGCTACCGCTGCTTCCACCACTGGTTCCCCCACTGTTACCACCGCCGCTGCTCCCGCTGCTCGCCGGTATACCTTCTTCTATATCGTAGGCACCCGCGACGACGTATTTACTCCCGTCCCAGGCGACGTCGTTGACGATGCTGGTATCGGACAGATCAGATTCGGTCCACTGCTTGCCATCGCTACTGGAAAGGATCGCAGCGCGGTCGAGCGTCAGATCAACCCCGACCGCCAGGTACTCGCCGCTTCCCCAGGTAATGGATTCCCAGTTTACGCTACTGACGGAACTGCTCACTTCCTGCCAGTCTTTGGCATCGCTGCTGACCAGGATCAGTGTGCTTCCGTCTGCCTTGTTTCCGATCGCGACGTATGCGCCGCCGTTGAAGGCTACAGACGCGATGACATCGGTTGCCACCAGGTTCGGAAGCGTCGACTTGATCCAGCTTGCCCCATCAGACGAAGTCATGATGAGCGGCTTACCGTCGAGGCTTCCCCAGGCGACCAGGGTACTACCACCCGCAATCATCGCGCCGGTCGCAAAGCCGTTGCGGCTGAGGTCGATGGTGCCGGATGGCAGGCTAGAGGTCACGTGGCTCCAGGTCTTGCCATTGGTGCTGCTAAGACCGGTGCCGTCACCGGTCAGCGCTACAAACTCGGAACCTGTCCAGGCCACACTGTGGAAATTTGAGGAAGAGAAACCCCCGGTGACGGTGGCCAGCGTCCAACTCTTACCGTCGCTGCTCCAGTAGAGATCGTCACCAGCCATCACGTATACGCCGGCGCCGTACGCACCACAGCCGCGTCCCAGGGATGGCGACTGACTTGCCAGTTTAGTCAGGGCATTCGGCCAATCTCCGCCTGCCGTGGCGGTGACTAGCGCCTGGGAACCCATGACAATGTCGCGCCCATTGCCGGTGATCACGCAACTCCACAATGCAGTCTGAGAGCCCGTGAACTGCTTGGTCCAGTGGCTCGCGTCGGTGCTGCTATAGACCCCTTGATAGCCGGCTGCCACGTAGGTGCCGCCATGGTAGGTAATGGCAGAAAAACCTGAGATCGAACTGCCCCGATCTTCCAAGTCCTGAGCAGTCCAGTTCAGTCCATCACTGCTCTTGAATACCGCCATCTTCTCGGAGCCCGCGGTCTGCGGCGCATCCAGGCCGATCGCCAGGAACTGTCCATTCAGATATGCGGCCCGATTGAAGAGCCATTCGTTCGCATTGGGATTGGCGAGCGCGCCACTAATGTCATCCAGGCTCCAGGTGACGCCATCTGCACTGCTGTAGCCCGCAAGGAATCCGCCGGCGAAATAAGCACTGCCGCCGATCGCCACACTGTTGGCTGTCGTACCGATGAAGCCATTGCCGGAAGAGGGCACCGTCTGCGAGGTCCAAGTCACTCCGTCAGGGCTGGTTAGGATCAAATCAGCGGACGAAGTGAGGACGGTGGTGCCGGTATAGTCTTCGCCGGAGGCCACGAACTGGATGCCATCGTTGCCGATGCCGGCGAACACAAGGGTATGACCGCTGGCCTCCGTCAGGCCGCTCGATACCTTGTGCCAGGACTTGCCGTCAGTACTGTCGAGGATAAGGTTGTGAGCTCCCACCGCCACGTATATGCCACCCATGACGCTGAGACCAAACAACTGGTCGCCGTTCGGCTGATAAACCGTGGTCCATGTCGCGCCGTCGGTACTGCTGATGATGCCGAAGCCGGCCGCCAGGAACCGGCTGCCGTCCCAGATCACTTCGTCGTAGAAGGCACCTGCACCGGATGGCAGGCTCGCGCGCGTCCATGTCTTCAGGTCACTGCTGGTCCAGATGCCGTTGGTGGCGGCCGCGACATAGACGTGGCCATTGCTGGCGATGCCGCGAGTTGCAACCGTGGAGTAGACGCTCTTCCAGGTGGTGGCATGAGCAGCGACGCTTAGCACCGAGGCGGCGAGAGCGAGCCAAGCAGCGGTGAGCATCCGCGAAGGACGCAGTCGGATTTCGGACATGGCTTTCCCCGATTTGATAAGAGGTTACGCCGATGTCGTTACCGATTTCCCTGATACGACATAGATGTCGTTCCATCGACGTTGCCAAAGCCTAATGGCGGCGACGCATTACGTCAATTTGGCGAAGTCGTCCACTTTGATGGCTTCCTGCCGCAGGGTCTCGGCCCGGCGCAGGGCGGCGGCTTCGCCGGCGGTGATGAGCCCCTTCTCCACCGCTTCGCTGATCTGCGCATTACCTTTCGCCTGCAAAGTTTTGTCCTTGGCGGCGGCCTTGAGCTTCTCGCGCAGACCGCGGGTCTCCACCGCTATCTGCATGGCCTCATCCAGGAGCTTCACCTTCTCTTTCATGTCGGAAGGCAGATACATGCCCGCGGTGAGCCGGTCCCGCTCCGCGGAAGGGCGCAGGATCGCCGCCGCGAGCTTATGCTCCAGCTCATCGGACGGGGCGCGGTAACGCATCCCCAGCGGGAACACCACGAAGCGCATGCCGTGGGCCAGCCAACGATTGGGCATGTTCTTGAACAGGGCATCGAAGCTTTGCTGGATCTTGTAGAGGCTGTCCTCGCAGACCCAGGA
>DATIVR010000096.1:0-11309 GCA_035465695.1 Gammaproteobacteria bacterium | reverse complement strand
GCCGTACCCACGGTGCACCAGTCCCCGTCCACCACCAAGGTCTTGGCATGCAACATCCGCGGCATGTACTCATGGATCTGTACCCCAGCGGCCAGCAGGTTGCTGTACAGGGCGTGGGCAGCCCACTGCACCACGCGGGCTAGTCTCTCGTCGATCCGGTGCGGCACCAGCAGTTTCACTTCCACACCACGCCGGGCTGCCCGCATCAGCTCACGCCGGGTGCGGCGGTCTGGCACGAAATAAGGTGTAGTCAGGTGGATATAGTGCCGCGCTTCCGCGAATTTGCGGCCATAGAGGCGATGCAGATGGTTGCGGCCGCGCCGCGAGTGGTTGGTGATCAGTACGCCATCCAGTACCGGCAGTTCGGGATATGGCAATAGTTGGTTGCGCCAGAAAGCGTCGAACAGGACCTGCAGGGTGCGCGCTGCGGCGCCCGTCACCCGCACCTGCGTATCGCGCCAGCGGGTCTTGCCGAACACCGCCAGGGAGTTCTCGCGGTGCACATTGAAGCCGCCGAAGAAGCCGACCTTGCCGTCCACCACCAGCAGTTTCCGGTGATTTCGCCGGTTATAGCGGCTGGGATGCCGCCAGTTCCAACGCTGGAACCAGCGCACCTCCACCCCACCGGCCTTGAGCGCACGCTCCACGGCATGGGGTCCTGAAAACAGCGAACCCACCGCATCGATATAGATGAGGACCTGCACGCCGGCCTGGGCCCGTTCCACCAGTGCCGCGATGAAGCGCTGTCCTACCTCGTCGTCGGCGAAGATATAGCTTTCGAACTTGATCGAACGGCGCGCAGCATGGATGGCCGCCAACATGTCCGCGTAGAGCTCGTCGCCCTCCGTGTAGACGCGGATAGTGTCATTGGTGACTTTACCTAGGCTGGCTTGCGCCGCCATGTACGGGGTCCGCTGTTATAGTGTTTACAGGATACTAAATGCCCTCGTCACGTGCGCCTGCTCTTATATAACATCCGTTACGCCACCGGCACCGGCCCTGCGTTCCATCTGCCGCTGCCGGGTGCAGGCTATTTGCGCAACACCACCCGCAACCTGGCGAAGATCACCGAATTCATCCAGGGCCAGGCCCCCGATGTGGTGGGGCTGGTGGAAGTGGACATGGGCTCATCCAGGTCCTCCTCGGTGAACCAGGCCGAGGCTATCGCCAAGGCCATCGGCCACTCTCCGCACTTCGAGAACAAGTACGGCCTCACTTCCATCAACCGCCGGCTACCCATCGTAAACAAGCAAGGCAATGCCTTCCTGACCCACTATCCAGAGGCGGTGCAGCGGCCCCATTACTTTGAACTGGGGATCAAGCGTCTTATCATGGAACTGGAGTTGCGGCAGGTGCGTCTCTTCCTGGTGCACTTGTCCTTGAAGCATAGCCACCGGCAGCATCAGATGCGTCATCTCGCCACACTCGTGCGACGTTCGGACAAGCCGGTGGTGGTGGCAGGCGACTTCAATACCCTGTGGGGGGACCACGAGATCGCCGAGTTCCGAGAGGATTGCGGCCTGGTCAGTCCGAACGTACGGAACCTGCCCTCCTGGCCAAGTGGGCGCCCGATGCGGCAGCTGGATTTCATGTTGCACAGCCCATCCATCGAGGCTACCGGCTTCGTGATCCCGCGGATCACCCTCTCCGACCATCTTCCCCTCATCTGCGATTTCCAGGTCAAGGGCGCGCACTGATCATGGGCGCCCTGCTCGCGACATTGACCGTACTGGCCTTCGCCGCTGCATTATGGCTAGTGCTGCGGCGCCGCCGCGCCAGCATGGAGCAAGCCTGGAACAACTGGCTGCACGCCGAGTATCAGGATGCGCGCCTCACCCGCCTGCGGGCAGCCCTGCTCAAGGAGATGACGCCAGAGGTCCAGGTCTCGGTGCGCGATAACCTCCTTCAGTTCGAAGCCGGCCTGCGCGCCGAGAGGGAGCCCCTGCAGGCCTTGCGCCGCGAGCTCATGGACAGCGTGGACCGCCGGCTACTCAACATGGAGATCCTCGAGTTGCCGCCGGAGGTGCGCAAGAAGCTGCGCGCGCAAAGCGATGAGATGATCCAGGACGATGCCGAGGCGCGCACCTATATCGCCGCCAACGAGGCCCGGATGGCTGTGCTACGCGAATACTCGCATCTGCGCTTCGGCGATCGGGTCGCAGGCGACTGGTTCGATGTCTACGAGAGGGCTTCCCGGCTGCGTCAGCGTGGCGCCCGCAATTTCATCCAGCGGACCTTGAACGGCACACAGACCGGCGAAGATGATGTCCGCTATCAGAACATGACGCGGGTGGACCACGAGATCCGGACCCGCCTGCTCAAAGTGCCGGCCGGTACCCGCTTCGCGGGCCTGGAGGCAGAGAAGCTGGCCCCGGAATAGGTCGCAAGCTTGCGGCTACCCCGGCCGCTTCCTATCATTGGCACCTTTCCCCGACCCACTCATCATGCCCCCGGGAGCCTCTCCATGTCCGATAGCAACACCCAGCCCAATTGGCGCTTCGAGCAGGACGCGGACGGCGTGGTCTGGCTGTGCTTCGACAAGGCCGGTGGCAGCGCCAACGTGCTGTCCTCGGCCGTCATGTACGAGCTCTCGGACAAGCTGAAACAGATCGCGCAGATGAAGCCCAAGGGGCTGGTGATCTGGTCGGCCAAGAAGTCCGGCTTCATCGCCGGCGCCGATATCAAGGAGATCAAGGATCTGCGCCGACACGAGGAAGCGTTCCGCCTCACCCGCGGTGGGCAGCAGATCGTGGAACAGATCGAAAAGCTGCCCTGCCCGTCCGCTGCACTCATCAACGGGTTCTGCCTGGGCGGCGGTCTGGAACTGGCTCTCGCCTGTACATACCGCGTAGGGATCGATGATGACAAGCTGGCGCTCGGCCTTCCTGAAGTGAAGATCGGCGTGCATCCAGGCTTCGGCGGGACGGTGCGATCAGTGCGGCTGGTAGGCGTGCTGTCCGCCATGAGCTTCATGTTGAGCGGCCGCAACGTGCGCGGCAAGGAAGCGCTCAAGATCGGCCTCATCGACAAGCTGGTGAAGGAAGACATGGCGCGCCCCACCGCGGCGCGGCTCGTCTTGAAAGGAGAGCCCAAGAAGAGCGCTCCCGCGCTACAAAAGATCCTCGGTGTCGCGCTGTTCCGCCCGCTCATCGCCAACGTGCTGGTGAAGCAGATCAAGGCCGCCAAGGTTCGTCGTGACCATTATCCGGCGCCTTATGCGGTGGTGGACCTGTGGAAGAGATATAACGCCAGCGAAGCGCAGTATGAGGCAGAGGCGCACTCCTTCGCGAAGATGATGGAGTTGGATGTCTCCCACAACCTCATGCGGGTGTTCCTGTTGCAGGACCGCTTGAAGTCGCTGGGCAAGAAGTCCGACTTGGACCTCAAACATGTGCACGTGATCGGTGCCGGCACCATGGGCGGCGACATCGCCGCTTGGTGCGCATTGCGGGGCTTCAGCGTGACATTGCAAGACCGTGAGGAGAAGTACATCCAGCCCGCCCTGGGCCGCGCGCGCAAGCTCTTCGAGAAGAAGCTCAAGGGTGCCGCGGTGCAGCAGGCCACCGATCGACTCAAGATGGACGTGGCCGGTACCGGCGCCAAGGATGCGCAGGTGGCCATCGAGGCTATCTTCGAGGACGTCAACGCCAAGCAGGACCTGTATAAGAAGCTGGACGCCGTGATGGGCCCTGGTGAGGTGCTGGCCACAAACACCTCCAGCATCCGCTTGGAGACGCTGCGCACGGTGCTCAAAGACCCGAAGCGCCTGGTGGGACTGCACTTCTTCAATCCCGTCGCCAAGATGCCGCTGGTGGAAGTGATCCACGTTGAGGACACTCCGAAAGAGGTGGTGGCCAAGGCCCTGGCCTTCACTCGTCACATCGACAAGCTCGCGGTGCCGGTGAAGTCGGCGCCTGGCTTCCTGGTGAACCGCATCCTCATGCCCTACATGATGGAGGCCATGCTTGCCCATGATGACGGCGTGACTCTGGAAGCCATCGACAAGGCGGCGCTGGACTACGGTATGCCCATGGGACCAGCGGAACTGGCAGACACGGTCGGTCTGGACGTGAGCCTGTCTGTGGCCAAGGTCTTCGCCAAGGAGTTCAACAAGAAGATCCCGGACAGTCTGGTCAAGTTGGTAGAAGCCAAGAAGCTCGGCCGCAAGACCAACGAGGGTTTCTATAAGTACGTGGATGGCAAGCCGCAGAAGGACCAGGCCAAGGCCGGCGCCACCGACAAGGAACTGCAGGACCGGTTGATACTGCCGATGCTAAACGAGGCGGTGGCGGTGCTGCGGGAGGGCATCGTAGCCGATGCGGACCTCCTGGATGCCGGCGTGATCTTCGGCACCGGCTTCGCGCCGTTCCGGGGCGGCCCGGTGAACTATATCCGCGCCTCCGGCGCCGATGCGCTGCGTACGCGACTGGAACAACTGGCGCAGAAGCATGGTGAGCGGTTCACACCGGATTCAGGCTGGAGTGCCGCGGCCCTACGGGAGCCCAAGGCATGAAGTTCGACAATCTGCCTACGGATCGACCTGCGGAGGTCCGGACCCTGGCGATGCCCAAAGACACCAATGGCCTGGGCGACATCTTCGGCGGCTGGATCATGTCCCACGCGGATATCGCAGGTGCCATCCTGGCCTACCGGCGCGCCGGCGGCCGCGTGGTGACCGTGGCGGTAAACGACTTCGTGTTCGTGAGTCCGGTCTATGTGGGCGACGTGGTGAGTTTCTATACAGACGTGGCCAGGGTGGGGAATACCTCCATCGCCATCGACGTCACCGTCTTCTCCCAGCGCAGCGACGGTGAACGGGACTCCACGGTGAAAGTGGCCACCGCCCAGCTCACCTACGTGAGGGTCGGTGCCAATCGCCGACCCGTGCCGGTCGCCCACAAACCGGCCTGAAAGCGTTGCCAGGGGGGCCGGAAAGGTACATGTCAGGGGTATGCTAGAATTGCCGCACCGGGTCACCCCGGTCGGGAATTCCCCAATAGAACAACAAGTTGCTGTAGTGAAGGGCTGAAAAGACGCATATGGCACCGCGACCGCTCGACCGCGAACTCCTCAAGCAATTCTCGCCCTTAAGCGGCCTCAAGCCCGAGAACCAGGCTGACCTCGCCGGCAAGAGCCAAGTGCAGGAGACTGAGGCGGGCCGCTATGTGTTCCGCCTAGGCGATGCCGACAAGCGCAACGTCTACCTGGTGAAAGGCGAGATCGAACTGCGCACCGGAGAAAAGGTGGTGCGCGTCATCACCGGTGGCAGCGAGGAAGCCCGTCATCCCCTCGCCCCGCAGATCCCGCGTCATCTTTCCGCGCGTGCCAAGACCAACGTCGAGTGGTTCGGCGTGGATAGCGACCTTCTGGACATCATGCTGACTTGGGACCAGACCGGCGCCTTCGAAGTCGGCGAACTGCAGGCCCAGGAAGAGACTCCGGCTGACGACTGGATGACCACCATTCTCCAGACCAAGGCCTTCCACCGCATCCCGCCTGCCAACATCCAGGCGGTGCTGATGCGCATGGAGAACATCGCCCGCAAGGCCGGCGATGTCATCATCAAGCAAGGTGACGAAGGCGACTACTTCTACATCGTGACGTCCGGTAAGTGCGTGGTGACCCGCGAGACACCCACCAACAAGGCCGGGATCAAGCTGGCCGAACTGGTGACGGGCGACGGTTTCGGCGAGGAGGCCCTGATCTCCGACGCCAAGCGCAACGCCACCATCACCATGCTCACCGACGGCTCGTTGGTGCGCCTCGCCAAGGACGACTTCAAGAAGCTCCTGAACGAGCCCAGCCAGAAGTGGGTCGACCTCGCGGAAGCCCAGAAGATCGCGAGTAGCGGCGGCCAATGGCTGGACGTGCGCCTGCCCAGCGAATTCGAGAACAAGCATCAGGAAGGCGCCATCAACATCCCGCTCTATTTCATCCGGCTCAAGCTCGATACGCTCGATCCGAAGAAGAAATACATCGTCTATTGCGACACCGGCCGTCGCAGTTCGGCGGGTGCATACATCCTCAGCGAGCGGGGTTTCGACGTCTATGTGTTGAAAGGCGGCATGCCCGCTTAAGCGACATCAGGTCCCGCAAAGTAGAAGCCGCCTCGAGGGCGGCTTCTTTCGTTTCAGACCGGCGATCAAGCCAGGGATTGATGCTTGCCGCCATGGGCGCGATTGAATCGCCCCAGTTCCTCGATGGCCACGCGCATCCCCTCCCGTTCCGCCAGAGTCAGGGCGGGATTCCAGATATCGAAGATGAGCACCACGCGGGTCTTTCCGCTCTTGTTCCAGGCCTCATGCTCATAGGTGTCATCGAAGGCGATGCAACGGCCTTCCTGCCAACCACGGGTCTCGGTGCCTACCCGGATCCCGCACTCGGTGGCGGATGGCACGATCAGCGGAAGATGCACCACCAGCCGTACGTTGATGACGCCGGTATGCGGCGGGATGTGGGCACCGGGCGTCAGGATCGAATACAGGGACTCGGGTGAATGGTCGGCCACGCGGTTCAAGGGCGCGGCATCCAGCGCCCGCGTGGTGATGGGGCAGCGGGCCTGATTCTCCGCGTAAGCCTGCCCGTCCCGGTAGAAGAAGAACGCGTTCCAGTCGGGCGAATGGTTGAGCGCCTTCCAGTACTCAGCTCCTGGGTGCTCACGGGGCATCTCGACGAAGGGGCGAAAACCCTTGTCCTGGGCCATCACCGACAGTAACTCCTCCCGGATGGCGCCGGTGTGACGCTCAATATCCGGCATCCACGCGAACTCGTCGTGCTCGTACCAGGCTCGCGCAGGCAGTCCGGGAAACCTCATGAAAGTGGGACGTTGTCCCGCCGGCAGTTCCACCTGGGGCCGCATCCCAAGGTAGGACTCCAGGCAATGCCATACCCGCGCCAGTGCCGCCCTGCCATGGTCTCTCTCCAGCGGCGCCAATGCGCGGCGGAAGACTTGCAGGCGCTCATCGCGCACTGCCGCCGCAGCTTTCTCCGCCAGTTGCCGTATGCCTGGGGGCACCCGGGCAAGATCGATGAACAGCCCCGTGGCTTCCGCGGCTTCGAAGCCACGTAGATACGACGTGAGCGCCGGGTCCCTGCGACCCATCTCAGCCAATAAGGCGCCATGGTGCAGGTAAGCCGCCACCATGTCCGGCTGCAAGCTGAAAGCGCGCTCCAGCGCGGCCAAGGCCCGCGACGCATCCCCCCCAGCCCGGCAGGCGATGCCCAGGTTCTTTTGCAGATTCGCGTTACCGGCGTGGTGCTCCACGGCCTGGTCCAGCATGTGCATGGCGCGGCGCACGTCACCGGCTTGCAGGGCGCTCATCGCCACGAAGCTCACCGCCTCGGGGTGTACAGGATCGAGGTCGAGGATACGCTGATAGCATGCCAACGCCCCGCCCAGGTCGCCCCGTCGCGCGAGCTCATTGGCCTGCTCTGCCAGCAGACGCACACGCTCTTCCGGACTAACCTGTCCGGCCTGTGCATCGCCGCTCGCCATGCTACATGGTGTGGGTAGGACGGTCGGCCTGAAGGGCGCCGCCGAGATAGCTTTCGATCTTCTTGGAGGTGTTGCCGCCGTCCTGCTCGCTGAATTGCACGCCGATGCCGGCGGCACGCTTGCCCTGGGCACCACGCGGCGTCACCCAGATGACCTTGGCCGCCACCGGGAGGCGTTCGGCGGAGTCCATGAGTTGCAGCAGGATGAACACCTCGTCACCCAGCTGGTAGGCCTTGCTGGTGGGGATGAACAGGCCACCGTTCCTGACGAACGGCATATACGCGCTGTACAAGGCGCTCTTATCCTTGATCGCCAGGTTGAGGATGCCCTGTTGACGTGGTGCGCTCATGTATTACCCCATGCGGTGTCCGCCAACGGCGAACCCTTGATATCGTCCAGGCCCCCCGCCCAGTCCGCAAGGAGCACCGCGAGTCCAAGTTCGCGGTTGACGGATGAATCCAACGCCTGGATCGCGAGCTGGACTCGGTCCAGGAACGCGTGAAGGCTACGCAAGTGTATGCCGTCCGCGGCCTTTTGCAATAGCGGCAACTGGTCGCGGTTCACCAGTCTGCTTTCGCCGCCGCTCTTCAGAAGGATCAAGTCGGCGGTGAAACTCCATAGGAGCTTCAGCAACTCAGGATGGCGGTCCTTGGGGACCGCCGCCAACATGATGGGGTTGGCCTGCCCTGCGCGCAGTCGCGCCAGAGTCTCGAAGAACGCCTTGCGGCGCACTCCGATGTCTGTGGCCGCCAGTTCCAGCGCCGCCAACGGTGCACCGCCACAGAAGGCCAAGAGCACAGGCCAATCATCCCGGGTAAGCCGGGCCTGCAACCAGCCAAGTGCCTGCGACGTCTCCGGCGGCGGTAACACCACGACCTGGCAGCGGCTACGGATGGTGGCAGGAAGGCGGCCCGGCGCAGAACTCACCAGCAAGAGCAAGGTTTCGGCCGGGGGCTCTTCCAGGGTCTTGAGCAGGCTGTTCGCGGCGGCGATGCTCATGCCGTCCGCCGGTTCTATCACGGCCACCTTGCGGCCACCCTGGTGGCTGCGCAATTGCAGGTCACCGATGAGCGTGCGTATCTGTTCCACGCTGATGTTGAGCTTGAGCGCGCCCTCTTCCCCGGCCTTGCCCTCGCGCTCTTCGAAGGTGACGCGACTGAAGTCCGGGTGGCTGCCAGCATCGAATTGGGCGCAGCCGCTGCAGACGCCACAGGGGCGTCCATCTCGTGGGTTGCGGCAGAGTGCCAAACGGGCAAAGGCCATGGCGAACAGACCCTTGCCGATACCGGACTGCCCGATGATGAGCAGGCCATGAGGAAGCTTGCCGTCCAGGAGTCGCGCCGACAGGGCATGCCAGGCATCTTGCTGCCAGGGTAACGGCATCTCCGCGAGAGTCGGCATGTCGCTCATGTCCAGCGACTCAGCGCCGCGTCGACGATCCCAAGCACATCCTCCTGCACTGCCGCGACATCCCGGCCGGCATCCACCACCTTGATGCGGCGCGGTTCCTGTCGGGCACGGGCAAGATACGTCTTTCGCACCTTCTTGAAGAAGTCATCCTTCTCCTTCTCGAACCGGTCGAGCTCTCCGCGGCCACGGGCACGTGCCATGCCCACCGCCGGATCCACGTCCAATAACAGGGTGAGATCGGGCTTGAGTCCCTTCAACACCATGCGCTCCAGGGAGGCGATACGCATGGCGGAGATGCCCCGACCGCCACCTTGATAGGCATAGCTCGCATCGGTGAAACGGTCGCATACCACCCAGCTGCCCGCCGCCAGCGCGGGACGGATCACCTTCTCCACATGCATGGCCCGGGCGGCGAACATCAGCAGCAGCTCAGCCATGGGATCGAAACCGCCGCTGCGGACCTTGAGCAGCACCGCGCGGACTTCGTCGGCTTCCTGCGTACCGCCCGGCTCGCGGGTCTCCACCACGCGCAATCCGCGCGCCCGCAGACGCTCGCTCACCGCATTGAGTTGCGTGGACTTACCTACACCTTCCACGCCTTCCAGGGTGATCAGCCGGCCGCGGGGGGATCGGGTTTTGGTCACGCCCCGCGTCATTTGACGTGCTTCTGGTATTTGTCCACTGCGGCATTCTGTTCCTTGAGCGTCGCGGAGAACTGGTGAGTGCCGTCGCCCCGCGCCACGAAATAGAGCGCATCGCCCGGCGCCGGATGCAGTGCCGCATCGAGAGCCGCGCGACCCGGCATGCAGATGGGTGTCGGCGGCAAGCCGAAGCGGGTGTAGGTGTTGTAAGGAGTGTCCGTGCGCAGATCCTTGAGCCGGATATTCCCGTCGTAAGCGTCCCCCATGCCGTAGATCACGGTCGGGTCCGATTGCAGCTTCATGCCCTTCTGCAATCGGCGTACGAACACGCCGGCGATCTTGCTTCGCTCGAAGGGCTGCCCGGTCTCTTTCTCTACGATCGAAGCCATGATCAAGGCATCGTAGGGTGTCTTGTAGGGCAGGCCTTCCGGCCTGGCATTCCATTCCGCGGCCAGGAACTGCTGTTGCGCCGCGTGGGCCCGTTTTAGGAACGCCACGTCGCTGGTGCCGCGCGGAAACTGATAGGTGTCCGGCAGCAGTTCGCCTTCGGGACTGGCGCTTTCGAAACTCAACTTCTGGATCTGGGCCGCGAGGCTCAGTCCGGCGAGGGTATGACTGAGGTTCGGCTCTGCCTCGACTACCGCCATGACCTGTTTGAAGGTCCAGCCTTCCACCAGAGTCAGGGAATGCATCACCACCTTGCCGCTGCGCATGAGGTCCAATAGCCCCGCCACCGTGGTACCGGGCTGGATCTCATATTCGCCGGCTCGCAGGCCGCCTGATGCGCGCTCAAGCCTGGTATAGAGGGTCAGGTCCCAGGCATGGCGCAGGATGCCCTGATCGGCGAGCTGTTGGGCCACATGGCGCAGCGATTCCCCAGGCAGTATCTCCACATCCACAGCCTTGGGACCGATGGGCAGCGGATCGCGGGTCCAATGCCAATGCAGCCACGCGCCGGCACTGAACGCTGCGATCAACACCACGGCTGCGGCGGTAAAGGCACGCTTCATCAGCCTTGCTCCGCCCATCGCTGGGCGAGACGTGCCATGGGACCAATCCCATAGCTACGTGCATCGATGCGTCGTACCGGCCAGATGCCGATGATCGAATTACACATGAATAGTTCTTGCTGGTCCATGAGCTCTACCAGTGATATCTCGCGAGCCTCGATCCTCACACCCATCTGGCCGGCCTGTTCGATGATGTGGCGTCGCATGACCCCTGCGACCCCAGATTGACCCAGCTCCGGCGTCAAAAGCTGTCCAGGTGCCGGTGAGGCGAATAGATTGGTCATTGTACCTTCGATCACCCGGTCTTCCGTGTCCAGCATGAGACCTTCCTGGGGGCCATCGCTCCACTCCGCACGCGCCATGACCTGCTCCAGGCGGTTCATGTGCTTGAGGCCCGCAAGGAGCGGATTGACGCTGAGGCGGGTATGGCAGACCCGCAGTTCGATGCCCTGCTCCGACCATTCCAGCGGGTAGTCCGGCCATGGATATCGCAACAACACGCGCGAAGGACTGATGTCCACCGGTGGGCGATAGCCGCGTCCGCTGCCGCGCGTGACCATCAGCTTGAGAACGGCCTTGGTCTGACCCCGTGCCGCCGATTCCAGTTCACGGTTCAGCAGCATGTCGTCCAGGGCTGGCATACGGAGACGTGCGCAACCTTCGCGCAGGCGTTCCAGATGCATGCCGAGCCTGGCTATACGTCCATCCTTCACTGCCATGGTCTCGAATAGGCCGTCCCCGTAGTGCAGGCCG
>DATIVR010000095.1:0-11060 GCA_035465695.1 Gammaproteobacteria bacterium | reverse complement strand
GGCGTCGCGTTCGGCCACCCCATGATGCCGGAGGGCGGCACGGAAACACTGATACTGACCATCACCAACCTGGGTCCGTCGGCGCCCACTCGCCTGCTGGCGGCGGTGAGCCTGCCCACCGGGCTGAAGTTCGGAGCGGCGGACCAGGGCTCGAACTGCACGGCAAGCGGACAGATCGTGAGCTGCTCCGTGCCGGGCCTCGCCGAGGGTGCGTCTGTGACGCCCAGGTTCACGGTGATTGACTCAGCGGCCGGACTTTTCACCGTGACGGCGACGGTCTCCTCTGAACTGACCGACCCCGCGCCGGCCAATAACAAGGCGACGACCAGCATCAGTACTTTCAAGGGCGGCGGCGGCGGCGGTTGCAGCTTCCGGCCGAATAGCCCCTTTGATCCCACCCTGCCCGGCGTGTTGTTCGCCGGATTACTGGGATTGCTGGTCCGGAGCAGAATGCGCCGCAATGCCGCACGGATCTGAATCCGAACAGCATCGAGCGAACAAGAGACGCCCCTCCCACGAGGGGCGTCTTTCTGTGCGGACGCCGTGACCATGGACGCGGCATTCCAGGACCTGAGGCCCCGGCTGGGCCTGCGCTGGCCTCACGATATGCGGCAAGGGCTACTGGGGAACCCGTGATGCATCCCGGCACCGCGACTGGACGACGAACCATGTCTCGGTCACTGAATGGTGGTGGCGATCCACGCAGCGGTGAACACCCCTCGGATACACGTCCCACCTTCCGCAACTTCGAAGACACAACTCACGAGATCGCCAGTGGCGTGGGCGACGGCGCGCCCCGCCTTAGGATCAACGGCCGCGAAAAATAGGACCTCGAAAGCCGAGGCGGAGACGTCAGAAGTCGCGCGCTTGAATGTCCATAACCCCCCAGTCTGCCATCTAAGCGCGGATCACGGCTGCCGACATTGATGTAGGTCATCTTCAATGCATGACACGGCAGCGGACTGACACCAAATCATCCGCGGCTGATGTATGTCAGCGCGGCGATACATATCCACATCTATGCTTCGGCCACAAAAACGGCGCAGACGGAGCTCCCGCAACTGCGCGTTCCTCGTCACCAGCATCTTTGGGAGAGCCTGTCATGAAAACTTCTAGACGAACGTCAAAGCCGCCGCTGGGTGCATTCGCCGCGGCGCTCGCCCTGAGCTTGGCGCTGCCCGGTTTTGCGGCGGCCGCCACCTTCACCGTGAACAGCACCGCCGACACCGTCGACGCCAATCCTGGCGACGGCACATGTGCCGACAGCACCGGTGCCTGCACGCTGCGAGCGGCAGTCATGGAAGCGAATGCCCTCGCCGGCGCCGATACCATCAACCTCACGCAGATCAACAGCTCCGGCAGCCCCATCACCCTCTCCATCCACGGCGCGGACGAGAGCTACGTAGTGGGCAAGAGCGGCAAGGCGACGGTTAGCCTGACACACGACGCCTCGATCGGCGATCTCAACCTCACGGACAGCGTCGTGATCCTTGGCGCGGGATCCGGCAAGACCATCATCCAATGGAGCGCCGGAGACCAGGCTGAGCATGTGGCCGACCGCATATTCCACGTGGAGGCGGTCAACTCGGATGTCACCGTCACCATCACCGGCGTGACGTTGCGCAATGGCTTCACCCCCGCCGTCTTCGACATCCCCGAGCCTGACTCTCTCGTCTTGGCGCCGGTCGCGAAGATCTGGCGCTTCAAGCGCGACGGCGGCTGCCTGGCGGTCGGACCGTCGGCCCTCACCGGCCAGTTCGACCCCACCGACCCCAACAGCGACGGTCAGCAGGTCAACACCGGTCCGGACTCGGGCTTCGCGGTAGAGAGCGTCACCCTCAACGACGTGAGGGTGCTCGACTGCATCAGCGGCAACAACGGTGGCGGCATCTACAGCACTTCGGAACTGACCGTCAACAGCTCGATCATCAGCGGCAACACTGCGGTCTGGCGGGGTGGCGGCATCTACAATTCGGGACCGCTGACGTTGAACCAGACCACCGTCGGTCAGGTCATCAACAATGCGAACTTCGGGTCCAATAGCGCGGAGCAAGGCGGCGGCATCTACGACACCGGACTGCATACCGCCACCATCAACGCCAGTGCCTTGGCGGGCAATGTGGCCGCTTACGGCGGCGGCATGGCGGCGGTCTCCACCGACGTCGACGATTTCGTGAACTCCAGCGTCGTCGGCAACGTCGCGCACATCAGCGGCGCCGGCGTCAGGTCCGATGGCGACGTGAACTTCACCAATTCGACGGTGGCGGGCAACGCGGTCGTACCGCTGCTTTCCTTGGTGCCTCCGCCGCCGGCGACGCCGGTGGCCGGTCTGGAGCCGTACGACACCGGTGCATTCACCTACGTCAATACGATCATCTCCAACAACTCGCTGGTGGGCGAGACGCCGGTGCTCTCCAACTGCGGGTACACGGGATCCGGCCCCGATACCAAGCATCTGATGTCGTCCGGCCACAACCTGGAAGACAGCGGTAGCTGCAACTTGAATCAGGCGGGCGATCTTATCGACACCGATCCGAAGTTGGGCCCTCTCGCCGGCAACGGCGGGCCCACCCAGACCATGGCGATCGGGCAGAACAGCCCGGCACTGGACGCCGGGGATAACGGCGTCTGCCCCAACAACGACCAGCGCGGCGAACTGCGGCCCGCCGACGGCAACCTGGACGGCACATTCATCTGCGACATCGGCGCCTTCGAATACTTCGCTGAGACGGCCGATCTGCACATCCAGAACGCCATGGCCCCCGACCAGGTATACACGGGGGAATCCTTCACGATCAGCGTGCAGGCGCACAACGATCCGGCAGCCTCTGGCACGGCCACCGGAGTCGTGATCACCACCTCGGCGCTACCGGCCGACTTCACCCTGACCAGCGCCAAGTTCTCCATCGGCGGTGTCTCCGGAAGCACCGATTGCAGTGTCACCGGAGGTGTGGTGACCTGCAACGTCGGAGACCTTTTGGTGGGCGAACTCGCCACCTTGGTGATCACCGGAAGCGCGTCGGCCCCGGGCAGCATGACGGTCACCGCCACCGTCAGCGACACGGCGCCCACCGATCCGGTGCCCACCAACAACACCGATTCGGTGAGGATCAACGTGCTCGGGCAGAGCGACATGGGCATCACGGCCAGCGGCCCTTCGGCTACGGTGGACAGCGGCTCTGACATCAGCATGACGTTCGCCGCCCACAACTATGGCTCCGATACCGCCCACGATGCACGCATCGCCATCTTCCTGCCCGACGGATTGCTCTACAAGTCGGTGAACATCAGCGACGGCGACTGCAGCTATTCGAGCGGCGACAATTCGGTGCTGTGCACCATCGGTACTATGGCGAGCGGCACTACGGTCTCCGGGACGCTGACCGCCACCGTCGACGGCAACGGTTCGGCGGTGACACTGTTCGCGGTGACCGCGGACGAGTTGGACACCGACGCCTTGAACAACCAGGATGCGGTGCTGACGGTGACCGGCGGTGGCACGGGTCCCGCTTCGGGCGTCGCCGACTTGGCGATCAAGCTGGAGTTCGAAAATGTACGGATATACGAACACAGCACCGAGCTCATCACTGTGACGGTCACCAACCTCGGCCCCTCGACGCCGACCCGGGTCCTGGCCGATGTGCTGGTGCCGGAAGCGCTGATGTGGGAGTCTGCCTCTCCGGGATCCAACTGCGCTCCTAGCGGCCTGTTGAGGAGCCCCCATGGCACTTTGGTGGTGGTCTCGTGCACTTGGTCCGGTCTGACCGTCGGCGAATCGAAGACAGCGCAGTTTTCGCTCACCGATTCCTCTATCGGCACGTTCCCGATAACGGCGGTGGTCACCTCCGAGCTGTCCGATCCGGCGACGCAAAACAACAAGGCCACGGACACCATCGTCACTTACAAGAACTCAGGTGGCGGCTGCGCGTTCCGGCCCAATAGCCCCTTCGATCCGACCCTGCCCGCCTTGTTCGTCGCCAGCATGCTGGGTCTGGCGATCCGCAACAGGACGCGTGCTGCCGGCCGTCACTGACAGCCGGTCCCAGACAGGCCAAGGACGCCCCTCGCAAGAGGGGCGTCCTTTGTTTCAGAGCTATCATCGCTGACATGGAACGGGAGATATCTGCCACGCTCGGGCTGGCGCTGCCGCGCAGGCTATGGACGGATCGTGCGTGGTGGCTGCTGCTGGTTGGAGGGCTGCTGACGGCGGTGGCGGTTTTTCCCGTCTCCGGCCTGGACCCTCTGCCCTCGCTGCCGACGAGTGCGGTGCTATGGGGCGCCGTGCTGCTGTGGCAGCCCCTCGTCGAAGAACTGTCGTTCCGCGGGTTGCTGCAGGGCCTGATGCGGGAATGGGCCTGGGGCCGCAGGGATTGGGCGGGCATCAGCATCGCGAACCTCGGCACCACGCTGCCATTCGCGCTGCTGCATCTGGTCTACCATCCGCCACTGTGGGCGGCGGCGGTGGTTGCTCCCTCGCTGGTCTTCGGCTGGTTGCGCGACCGGCACGATAGCGTCTGGCCCGCGCTCATCGCACACGTGGTCTTCAATACCGGGTTCTTCCTCAGCGCCTGGTGGACGGCGCGCGGACTGTTCCCTTAGGGCATCAGCTCCGCGAACGACTCGATGGACGGGAAATCCACGATCTCCCGCGCGGGACGTCGCGAGTCGGGCTTGCGCATGGCCACCAGATGGCGGATGCCGTAGTCCCGCGCTGCCCTCAACACCGGCAAGCTGTCATCCGCGAACAAGGTGCGGGCCGGATCGAAGGGCTCCGCTTCCTGCAGACTGTGCCAGAACGGCGCCGTCTCCTTGGGATTGCCCAGGTCATGGGAGGAGACGATGTTGTCGAAGTAGGCGTCGATCTGGGTGCGCTGCATCTTCATCTCCAGCACCGGCGCATGGGCGTTGGTCACCAGCACCAGACGCTTGGCCGAAGCCCGCACCTTCTTCAGGAAGTCTTCGGCATGGGGCAGCACCTGGATCAGGTGTTCCACCTCGCGCTTCAAGGTCACCACATCCATGTCCAGCTCCCGGGACCAGTGGTCCAGGGAATACCAGGCCAGGGTGCCCTCCACCGCGCGGAAACGCGGCGTGAGCGCCTCCAGCGCCGCCTGTTTGGAGAGGCCTTCCCGCTCGCCCCAGCGCAGCGGGATATGTTCAAGCCAGAAGTGGTTGTCGAAGTGCAGGTCCAGCAGCGTGCCGTCCATGTCCAGGAACACGCTGTCCACGTCCTGCAAATCGGGCAACTCGTGCGCGGGAGGCTGCATAGAGCCGGTATCATATACCGGCCGTCTGCCCATACGAGATTTCACATGCCGACCGACGAGAAGCTGCTGGCACCCCTGCTGGACATCGCCCGCGCCGCGGGACAGCAGATCATGCGCGTGTACGCCACCGAATTCACGGTGGCGATGAAGGAAGACAAGTCGCCGGTGACGGACGCCGACTATGCCGCGCACAAGGTGATCGTGGCGGACCTGAAGCGCATCACGCCGGACCTGCCGGTGCTCTCGGAGGAGTCCGCCGATGTGCCGTTCGCCGAGCGGCGCCGGTGGGACAGCTATTGGCTGGTGGACCCGCTGGACGGCACCAAGGAGTTCATCAGCAAGAACGGCGACTTCACCGTGAACATCGCCCTCATCCAGCACGGCGTGCCGGTGGTGGGCGTGGTGTACGTGCCGGTGACCGGCATGAGCTACTACGGCAGCGTGGGCGTGGGCGCTTTCAAGCGCGACCAGGACGGACAGACCTCGCCCATCAAGGTGCGCAAGCTGGTGGAAGGCAAGCCGGTGAAGGTGGTGGCGAGCCGCTCGCACCGCGGACCGCTGCTGGACGGTTATCTCGAGAAGCTGGGGCCGCACGAGACGGTATCGCGGGGCAGTTCCCTCAAGTTCTGCCTGGTGGCGGAGGGTCTGGCGGATGTGTATCCGCGGCTAGGCCCCACCTCCGAATGGGACACGGGCGCCGGACATGCGGTGCTGCTGGCTGCGGGCGGTCAGGTGATCGGGATGGACGGGAAACCCTTGCCCTACAACAGCAAGGAATCGCTGCTGAATCCCCATTTCATCGCGTATGCGGATTCGTCTCGCGATTGGCGTGCTTTTCTCTAAGAATCAGTGCCCTGTGCCCATGGCCTGGACGTCATCCGATATGGGAGCAGGCGGCACGTAGCCGTCTTCTACCGGCACGTAGCGACAGGAGTGGAGAATCTTCAATGCGGTCGCTTCATCACGGGTGTCCAGGCCGCGCCCTTGCATGGGCGTGTGGTAAGTCGCGAGACCAGTGACTGCCGTGATCGGACTGCCGTCGCCCGGATAGAAGATCTCGATGTAGTAGCGATGGCCTGCCTGCGCCGCCAGGTCTAACGCTCCCGCGGGGTTGCCGGCGGCGAAGGACCAGTCGTTCTTGAGCGAGGTGTGGCCGGGCCGTACCTTGATCCAGGTGAACGCCTCGTTGGGCATCTCCACCGCCTCTACCCCGTTCACCGATAGGGTGGACTTGTAGGCGAGGGGCGGCACCAAGCCGCGATATACCACCAGCAATGCATAGGCCGGGTCCTGCGGCAGCGAGTCCACCGAGAAGCCAGGGGCATCCTTGGGCGCGGTGGCACAGGCGGCGAGGAAAATGACTGCGGCCAGCCCGAGTCCGAGACGGGCTCGCATCAGCGATCCACCATGGACATGTTCGCGGGCGCGTAGCGCGGTCCCGAGACCTTGTCCGGGCTCAAGGCGGTATCCAGGTCCTTGAGCTCCGCCGCATCCAGCCGGATATCCGCAGCCGCGACGTTCTCTTCCAAATACTTGCGGTGCTTGGTGCCGGGGATCGGCACCACATCTTCGCCCTTGTGCAGCACCCAGGCCAGCGCGATCTGCCCCGGTCTCACGCCCTTGGCCTCCGCCAGTTCGCGCACCGCGTAGGCGGCGGCCATGTTGGCATCGTAGTTGGCGCCCTGGTAACGGGGATCGTTGCGGCGGAAGTCGCCCTCCGGATAGTCCTCGGCGCGCTTCACCTCGCCGGTGAGGAAGCCTCTTCCCAGGGGGCTGAATGGAACCAGGCCGATGCCCAAATCCCGCAGCGTGGGGATCACATCTTTCTCGAGGTTGCGCTCCCAGAGCGAATACTCGCTCTGCAGCGCCGTGACCGGGAATACCTCGTGGGCGCGACGGATGTTGGCGACGCCGGCCTCCGAGAGGCCGAAGTATCTCACCTTGCCCTGTTGCACGAGCTCCGCCACGGCGCCGGCCACCTCCTCGATGGGCACGGCGGGATCGATGCGGTGCTGGTAGAGCAGATCGATGTGGTCGGTACCGAGTCTTCGCAGCGAACCTTCCACCGCCTCGCGGATATGCGCCGGGCGGCTGTCGCGCTCGGTGCCCACCTGTTTGCCATCCACGATCTTGAATCCGAACTTGGTGGCGAGAATCACCTCGTGGCGGCGGCCCTTGAAGGCTCTCCCTAAAAGCTCCTCGTTGCGGAAAGGACCATACACTTCGGCGGTATCGAAGAAGTTGCAGCCGAGTTCGATGGCCCGGTACAGCGTCGCCAGCGACTCGGTGTCGTCAGGCTGGCCGTAAGCATGGCTCATGCCCATGCATCCCAGGCCCATGGCCGGGACCATGAGTCCCTGGCTGCCGAGCTTGCGCTTCTGCATCGTCTCGCCTCCTGCGTCAGTCTTTCCCCAGCATGCTTTCCTTGAGTGAACTGGTCGGCGGGTTCGGACCCATGTAGACGTTCAACAGCGCCTTGTGGAAAGCCTCGCCAGGAATCGTACCTTTGAGCACGCCGTTCCAGCTCACTTGGGTGCCGGTGCCGGGCACGTAGTCCATGGTGATGACATCGCCCTTCTTGGAGTCGCCGAACCAGGAGATGAACTGCTCGATCTGGTCGTGCAGCTTGTCGTAGTCGGCCGGATTGTTGGCCTTGAAGTCGTCATGCCAGGCATCCGCGAACTGGCTCTTGCTGACGCCGTCGTAGATCATGTGCATCAGGATGCGGTCGGGCCCGGTGCTGGCGACGATGGCCGCCGGGTCCGAGCTCTTCTGCGGCAGGTACAGGCCGCCGGCGTAGATCTTGAAGAAGAACCTCACGCGCACGCCGGCGCCGTTCAGCACCAAGGGGGTGTTGGCGACGGTGGCGGTGTCGGGCACGTCCACACCCGCCACGGTGACGGCGAAGGCCGGAGCAGCCAGGGCGAGACTCAGCAGGAAAGCCGCGAGGGAACGCATGGGAAAGCTCCGCATGGGTAGGGTGCCTTCAAGCGTAGCATTTCCCCGATGTAGTCACCGCCGGATATATCGCGCCCGCGAGGACGCGGGGTAAAATCCCGCCATGCTGCGCCGTCTTCCCATTCCGGCCGGACTGCTCATCCTGGCGACCCTGCTCCTCTGCGGCCCCGCCTCCGCCGACCGGAGTTCGGACTACGCCAAGGCCTATGCGGCCCATGACTTCTTCGCCTTGCGCACCTTGGTGGCGGCGGACCGCGGACCGGACTCGGAGCAGAAGCGCTTCTACACCGCAGCGGTGCTCACCGCCTTCGACCAGCCGGCGGCGGCCAACAAGCTCATCGAGCCCATGCTGGCCAAGAACATCGACACCGCGTTGATGCCCTTCCTGATGCAGATGCGCCTGGAGAACGACCTCAGGCTCTACGACTATGCCGGGGCCCTGGACGCCGAGCGGACGCTCATCGACCTGTATGAACGCAAGGGTGACGCGCGCCTGGCCGCGGCACAGAACCATCTCAAGCTCTTGAGCGTGCTCTCTGGCACCGATCCGCAGCAGGTGACGCGCAGCGGCGACTCGCACATCATCCTGGCCGCGCAAGGCGGCGGCAACTATTGCGCGCCGGTCACGGTGGGCATCGACCCCTGCTACAGTTTCGCCGGCGACCTCCCCTATTCGATGATCACCCGCTCCGAGGCGCAGCGCCTCAAGCTCAAGGTCACCCCGGCCGGGTTCCAACTGCCCTACGGCGGCAGCAACGTGAGCGCCGACGTGACCGTGGCCTCCTCGCTGCTGCTCGGCAACCTGCAGTACGACAACGTGGTGTTCCTGGTGGTGCCCGATGGCGCCATCTCGGTGAGGGGCGAGAGCCTGCCGGGGATCTTCGGCTATCCGGTGTATGCGGGCATGGGCTCGCTCACGCAGGCCCGCCGACACGTGTTGGACATCCCCAAGCGGGTGGCCGCGACGGCGGTGGATAACGTGGCGCTGGATGGCGATCTGCTCCTGACGCAGGTCCAGGTGCGTGGACACCAGGCGCTGTGCCGCCTGAACTTCCGTTCGCCGCACACGGTGTTCTACAAGACGTATTACGACGATTACATGGATGACCTGGGCGGCGTGCGGCCGAAGGTCGCGCCCACGGGCACCACGGCCCCAGTGCCTCCGGCCTCGCTGCCGATAAAGGAGCTGACGCTGACGGTGGCGGGCCACGACGTGACCTTGCGTCACAGTGCGCGGATCTATCTCGGCAAGAATCTGCCTCAGGACTACATCATGTGCGACCTGGGGCAGGACGTGTTCAAGAAGTTCAAGAGCTACACGCTGAATCTCAGCGCGATGTCGCTTACCCTGGACTGAACCTGCCCTCGGCCGGCACGCTTCTTCCTGCTACTGGCAAAGCCTTGCCGAGCGCAACAGCTGCTAGTGCAGATGGGCCTTGAAGAACTTCACGGTCCTGTCCCATGAATCCTTCGCGGCTGCTGCCTGGTAGTTCTTGCCGGAGGGATTCGCGAAAGCGTGGCCCGCATCCGGGTACTCATGGATCTCCGCGTCCACGCCGGCCGCGTGCAGCGCTTCCTGGAAGGCGGTGACGTCCGCCACGGTTATCCCAGCGTCCTTCTCGCCGAAGAAGCCGATGAGCGGCATCTTCAGGGTCTTGAGTCGCTGCACGTCCGTCACCGGCTGGCCGTAGTACATCACCGCCGCGTCCAGCTTGTCCGGAAGCAGCAGCGCGGTCTGCAAGGACCAGCCGCCGCCGAAGCACCAGCCGATCACGCCCATCCTGGTGGCGTGCTCGTGGTCGTGCAGGTAGGCGTATGCCTGCCTGAGATTGTCCTTGGCGGCGTCCTTGTCGGCCATCACCGCCTTCATGTACTTGGCGGCATCGTCGGGCGTAGTGGCGGACTGGCCGCCGTAGAGGTCCACCGCCAGGGCCTCGTAGCCCTCGCCCGCCAGGCGGTCGGCAGTCTTGCGGATGTTGTCGTTCAGGCCCCACCACTCATGGATCACGATGATGCCCGGCAGCGGACCCTTGGCGCCGCTCGGTCTCACCCGATATCCCTTCACCGGCTTGCCGCTCACGGTGGCGTACACCACCTCGCTGCCGCTGACAGGCTGCGCCGGTGCCGGCAGGGTCGCCGGACTCGCATTGGGCGCGTCGTCGTGGTGCATGGCGGTCATGGCCGCCAGATATTGGGCGTCGGTCATGGAATCGGCGAAAGCGGGGACGGCCAGAAAGCAGAAGGAAGCCAGGGCGATCAGCGATGAGCGCATGGGACACTCCTTAGCAGACGGGATCAATCACCTTCATAGACACATCCGGAGGTGCAAGTCTCCTCCACGACTATCTTGGAAAGCACCGGCAGCGTCGGTTTGAGCTTCTGCCATATCCAGCGCGCCAGGTTCTCGCTGGTGGGATTCTCGAGGCCCGGCACGTCGTTGAGATAGCGGTGATCGAGCTGATCGAACACCGGCTGGAAGGCTACCTTCAGGTCGGCGAAGTCCATGATCCAGCCGGTCTTGGGATGCACCGGACCGGATACGTGGATCTGCACCTGGAACGAATGCCCGTGGAGACGGGCGCACTTGTGCCCGTCCGGCACGTTGGGCAGGCGGTGTGCCGCCTCGATATGGAAAGCCTTGTAGATGTCCATCCGGCCATTATCCCTTGCGGGATGAGGCCGGGCAAAGCCCCCGTGGTAAAGTTACGGATTCGCCGGTGGGGACGGCCATGGCCAAGGAATCACGCAAGATCCGCGAGCAGATCATCCAGCTCAAGCTGGAGCACCACGATCTGGACGTGGCCATCGCCCGCCTGGCCGAGGACCCCGCCTCCG
>DATIVR010000094.1:0-7286 GCA_035465695.1 Gammaproteobacteria bacterium | reverse complement strand
CTCACTTCGTCGCCCCAGCCGTAGATACGTTGCTCCAGTTGTTCCCGCGACAGTACGGCCCCGGGCCGCTCCAGCAACGCATGCAACAGCGCGAACTCACGGGCGGAGAGCGCCAGGCGCTCCCCCCGATGGAGGGCTTCGCGGCGGCTGAGATCCAGCTGCAGCACGCCAGCGCCGATCAAAGACTGGGCGTGGCCGTCGCGGCGACGCATCACGGCGCGCAGGCGCGCGAGCAGTTCCTGGAGGTCGAAGGGTTTCAGCACGTAGTCGTCGGCGCCCCCGTCCAGGCCGGCGATCCGGTCTTCCACGCCGTCACGCGCGGTGAGCACCAGCACCGGAGTGAGGTCGCGGCGGGCGCGAGCCGCCACCAGGAGTTCCAGCCCGGAGCGCCGTGGCAGGCCGAGGTCCAGGAGCACTGCTGTATAGCCGCCCTGCGCCAGTGCCTCCTGACCGGTGATGCCGTCTTCAGCCCAGTCCACCGCGTAGTCGGCCCGGGTCAGCGCCTGCTTGAGGTCGGTGCCGAGCATGGCGTCGTCTTCGATCAACAGGATGCGCATGGCATGATCGCAGTGGAGATCCTGGTCCCCAGCTTACTGCTTCGCCGGTTTGCGGCGCACATACAGGGTCTTCAGTACCCGGGCCACCACATCACCCTCTGCATCCTTGATCTCCACCAGGAACTCCGGCAGGTACTTCTCGCCGGACGCGGTGTGGTCCAGGATCTCCTTCAGTCTCTCGTCGGTGACCGCGAACCTGGCGGTGACCGTGCCGCGACCGGGTTTGACATAGTCGATGCTGGCGCGCTGGTCCCACACGTAATAACCCTTGCCCAATATCCTCACCAGCATCACCATGTAGCAGGCATCGGTCATGGCGAAGAGGCTGCCGCCGAAATGCACGCCCACGTAGTTCTGGTTGAACCAGTGCTTCTTGAGCTGCACCTCCGCTTCCCGGTAGTCCTCGCTCACATAGGTGAGGCTGATGCCGGAGAACAGGAAGGGCGGCCACAGGTTCATGATGCGGCGCAGGGTACTGGCTTTCATGCTTACTCCTGGAGAGCGCCCAAGGTTAGCGAAAAACAAGATGACGCGACACATGACGCCGGCCCATGGTTGAACAGGCGGTATCCGCCGCGGCGGCGCCGCGCAAGAGCTGGCGCGACTCGCCGTGGGCCATTGCACCGGTGGTGGCTCTGGCCGCCTTCATGGAGGTGCTGGACATCTCCATCGCCAACGTCGCCTTGCAGCACATCGCCGGCTCGCTGTCCGCCAGCGAGGACGAGTCCACCTGGGTGCTCACGTCCTACCTCTTGACCAACGCCATCGTACTGCCCATCAGCGGCTGGCTCTCGGAGGTGGTGGGGCGCAAGCGTTTCTTCATGGCGTGCATCGTCGGCTTCACCGCCACCTCGCTGCTCTGCGGCCTCGCGCCTTCGCTCATGATGCTGGTGGTATTCCGGGCGCTGCAGGGCTTCGCCGGCGGCGGCCTGCAGCCGGTGTCCCAGGCCATCCTCGCCGACAGCTTCCCGCCCGAGAAACGCGGCATGGCGTTCGCCATGTATGGCCTGGCAGTGGTGTTCGCGCCCGCCATCGGGCCCACGCTGGGTGGCTGGATCACCGATCAGGCGTCCTGGCGCTGGGTGTTCCTCATCAACGTGCCGGTGGGGCTGCTGCTCATCACGCTGGTGGGGACCATGGTGCACGACGCGGCGGGCGCTGAGGCCAAGCGCAAGGAGCGCGTGGCCCAAGGCGTGCACGTGGACTACATCGGCTTCGGCCTGCTGGCGTTGGGGCTGGGCGGCCTGCAGGTGGTGCTGGACAAGGGCGAGCGTGCGGACTGGTTCGGCTCCCACTGGATCCTGATGCTGACGATCGTGGTGGCCGCCGCACTGGTGGTCTTCGTGGTGCGCGAGCTGCGGGCGGAGGAACCGCTCGTGGACCTGCGGCTGCTGAAGAACCGCAACTTCGCGGTGTCCAACCTGCTGATGTTCATCCTGGGGTTCGTGCTTTTGGGCAGCACCCAGCTTATCCCGCAGTTCGTGCAGACCTCCATGGGTTACTCCGCCACCGACGCCGGCCTGGTGCTGTCGCCGGGTGGCCTGGCGCTGGTGTTCTTCATGCCCATCATGGGCAAGCTCGTGACGCACGTGGATGCCCGCTGGCTGATCATGTTCGGGCTCGCGCTCTCCGGCTCCGCGCTGCTGTACATGACCAACTTCGACCTGCAGGTGGATTACCTCACTATCGCCGTGGCGCGGCTGGTGCAGGCCCTGGGGCTGGCGTTCCTGTTCATCCCTATCAACACCGCGGCCTACGTCGGCGTGCCCAAGGAGAAGATCAACATGGCTACGGCGCTCATCAACCTGTCACGCAACCTGGGCGGCAGCGTGGGGATATCGCTGATCCAGACGGTGTTCGCGCGGCGTGCCCAGTTCCACCAGACGGTGCTTACCGAGAACGTCACTCGCTTCAGTCCCGGCAGTGACTCGCTGCTGGCGGGCCTCACCAGTCATTTCCAGAGCTTGCCCGGACAGACCGTGGATGCGGCCCGCGAGGCGCAGGCGGCGTTCTACCGCCTGGTGCAGCAACAGGCGGTGATGTTGTCGTTCATCGATGTCTTCAAGCTCATGGCGGTGGCTTTCCTGATCTCCATACCGGTGGTGCTGCTCATGAGCAAGCGTGGTGCGGCGCCGGCGGCGGACGTGGTGGCGCACTAGGCGCGCGGCACTTCCAACGAGAACAGGTCCTCCACCTTGACGCCCAATGCCTGCGCGAGTTTCAGCGCCAGCAGGGTGGAGGGCACGAAATGGCCGCGCTCGATGGTGTTGATGGTCTTGCGGGTCACGCCCACCTTGGCGGCCAGTGCTTCCTGCGTCAGATCGGCGCGGACCCGCGCCAGCTTGAGCAGCACATAGAGGTTCTCGGGCATGGGTTCAGCCCCGGTCGAACCAGAGATAGCAGCCGATCTTGGAGATGACCAGGATCCAGATCAGCACCATCAGGACAAACGGCGCATTGAGCTTCACGAAAGATGTGAGGACTACGCCAACCACCAGGCTCACCGTCATCACGGCCTGAGCTGCGAGTCCGGCGCGCCAGCGGATACGCACGGTCATCTCATCATTGAGGGCGGCGGATACGTGGGGTTGGGCCTTGACCCGGCGCTGCCAATGCAGCAGCCAGAAGAGGGAGACGGTCCACGGCAGCATGAAGAGGCCCTGCACGAGCGCAAGCCAATGAACGGTGCCGGACGTAAACCAGGGACTCATCTGCAGCGCCAGGGCACCGCACCAGACTGCATAACTGAGCAACGAAATGAGCAGCAGGCGGCGGCGCTCCAGCGCCAGTCTTTCCACGTCAGCCATGACCACGACCCCTAAAAAGTAACCTAAAGTACTCATAGAGTAACCTATAGGTTACATTTTGCAAGAGGTGTTGGCCAAGAGAACTCGGACTTAGCCCGCCTTACGGCGGGGTCGCCGCGCCGCGTCGATGGCTCCCATGAGCCGACCCATGCCTTCGCGGATCTCGTCCGGTGACTGGCTGGCGTAGCCCAGGCGTAAGTGGGTGAAACCGCCGGCCGGCCGCGTGAGATGGAATTCCGATTCAGACGCCACGAACACGCCGGCTTCTCCCGCCTTGGCCATGACCAGGTCGCTGTCGGTGCCGGTGTCGAGCCAGAGCGCCATGCCGCCATCCGGCGCTTGCCACTGCAAGGGCAAGCCTGCACGGCGTCCCGCCTCCAGCGACTCCACCATGGTGTCGAGCCGCTCCTCGTAGTGGCGGCGCATGCGCTTCAAGTGCCGCTCGAAGCCGCCGTTGGCCATCCAGCGGGCGATGGCATCCTGCATGAAGATGCTGTTCTGGCGGGTGACGATGGCGCGGGTGCGCGCCAGCGGCTGATACAGCTCCTCAGGCACCGCGACGAATCCCACCCGCGCCGAGGGGAACATGATCTTCGAGAGGGTGGAGATGTAGATCACCAGGCCGCAGGGGTCGCTGCTCGCCATGGGTGCGATGGGCTGCGAGCAGTAATGGAACTCGTGGTCGTAGTCGTCTTCCACCACCGGGATCTGATGGCGGCTGGCGAGCTCGTAGATGCGCAGGCGCCGCGCCGTGGGCAAGGTCACGGTGGTGGGATATTGGTGGTGCGGCGTAAGGTAGATGAGGCGGATGTGGTGCTGGGCGATGGCAGCCTCCAGCGCATCTGGATCCATGCCGGCGGCGTCCACCTTCACGCCGATGGGCTCGCCGCCGGCGGCGCGGAACGTATCCCAGGCGGCTGCATAGCCCGGTACCTCGACCGCGACCTTGTCGCCGGGATGCACCAGCATCTGCGCCACCAGGAAGATGGCTTCCTGTGCGCCGTGGGTGACCACGATGCGCCGGCCGGTGAGGGCGCGCACGCGACGCAGGTACTCCGCGAGACCTTCGATGAATTCAGGATGGCCCGCGGGATCGCCGTAACCGCCGAGCGCCATGGGCTGGCGGCGCAGCGCTTCGGCCACGCAGGCGCGGAACTCGTCGTAAGGGAACAGCCGCAGATCCGGTTGTCCGCCCTGGAAGGCATAGTCGTAGCGCCGCGTGTCCACCAGGCCGCAGAGCTGGGTGTCGGTCTGGCGCGCCAGGCGCCACTTGAACTTGCGCTCGAACAGCGCGGTCTTCCTCGCATTGCCGCGCGGCTTGAAGAACTCCGAAGGCAGCACCGCGCACACGCGGTGCGCGCGCCGCTCGCCGGACTCCAGCCAGCCCTCTGCCACCAGTTCGTCCATGGCGGCGGTGACGGTATGGCGGTGCACGCCCAAGGCTTCGGCCAGTACGCGGCTGGACGGCAGCCGCTCACCGGGCTTGGCTTGTCCTGCCTGGATCGCGGAGCGCAGGGCTTCGGCGATGCGCAGGTAGCCGGGCCGGGGATCCTGAGGGACCGTGAGTACCAGATCGAGCATGTGGCAGGCCCCTTTTCCGGAGATTATCTGGTCTAGCCAAAATATAGAAACTGGCACTTAAAAGTGTACCAGATAATCGCCATGATGCACGCACGGTGAGCCCGGGCTCACCGGTCCGAAAACGGCCAGTACGGCGCAGCCGCAGCGACTAGTCTGCAACGCCACCACCCTAGGAGTCGTGATGCCCAGTCTCGCCGCCATGACGGCCTTCGGTCTCGTGAGCTTAGGTTTCGCCATCACGCCGGGCCCGAACATGATGTACATCCTGTCGCGCTCCCTGAGCCAGGGGGTGACGGCCGGCTTGATGTCGCTTGCGGGTGTGGTGGCCGGTTTCGTCGTGTATCTGCTGCTGTCGGCCTTCGGCATCACGGCGGTGGTGATGGCGGTGCCCTTCGCCTACGACGCACTGCGCCTGGCCGGCGCTGCCTATCTCCTGTACCTCGCCTGGGGCGTGCTCAAGCCGGGTGGCCGTTCGCCGTTCGAGCCGCGCAGCCTTCCGCCCCACAGCAACCGCCGCCTCATCGTCATGGGCTTCATGACCAACCTGCTGAATCCGAAGGCGGCGATGCTCTACCTCGCGTTGTTGCCGCAGTTCATCGATCCGCGCCGCGGCAGCGTGCTGCTGCAGGCATTGGTACTGGGCTGCATCCACATCTCGCTGAGCCTCACGGCGAACGGCACTGCCGCCATCGCCGCCGGCGCGATCTCGCGCTTCCTGGCGCGCAGCCCGGGTTGGCTCAGGTTCCAGCGCTGGTTCATGGGCACGGTATTGACCGCGCTCGCCGTCAACATGCTGCGCGAATCGCGCCGCTAGAGGAGACCATCATGCAGACTCGGGATACCCAGGCCGAACAGGTGCAACTCTGGATCACCGTGGCACAGCAGCCCGGCGTGGCCGGCTGGCTGAACGTGTGGTTGGTCTCGCGGTTCCGCCGGCCGCCGCGCCCGCGGGCCGCGGCGGAGAAGAAGCTGCCGCGAGGGGCTTGCGCCGCATGAATGCCGCCGCCGTGAAGAACCGCACGCTGGCCTATTGGGCCGCCGGCCTGACGCTGGTGCTGTGGTCTTCGTCTTACGCCGCCATCTCCTACGGTCTGCAGGTGTTCACGCCGGGTGAGATCGCGCTCATGCGCTTCGCCATCGCCACCGTAGTGCTGATGACCCTGGTGGCCTTGGGGCACGCGAAACTGCCGCCGAGACAGGACTGGGCCTTGCTGGCCCTATTGGCCTGCTTCGGCCACTTCTTTTATCAACTCAGCCTCGGCTACTCCATGACCCGCCTCTCCGCGGGCGCCGCCGCGGTGGTGATCTCCACCGTGCCGAGTGTGACCGCGGTGCTGGCCATGCTGCGCCTCAAGGAGCACATCAGCACCCGCGCCGCACTGGGACTGGCGATCGCCTTCATCGGCACGCTGCTGGTGACCGTCGGCCGTGGCCATGGCATCCACTTCGAGCCCATGGCCTTCCTGGTGTTCGTGGCGGTGCTTTGCAGCGCCAGTTACTTCGTGTTCCAGAAGCCCTTGCTGGCCCGTACCGATGCCGTCGGTTTCACCGCCGCCAGCCTGTTCGTCGCCACCTTGATGTTCCTGCCCTTCGGCACTGCGCTTCCCGCCAAGCTCATGACCGTGCCATGGCGGCAGCTGCTGTCGATCGTGTATCTCGCACTCTTCCCCACGGTGATCGGCTTCGCGGCCTGGTCCTTCGCTCTGGCGCGGGCACCGGCTTCGCGGGTGGCAAGTTTCCTGTACCTGCAGCCGCTCATGGGCTGTCTGATCGCCTGGTTCTGGCTGGGCGAGGTCCCCACCTGGCTCACGGTGGTGGGCGGCACGCTCGCGGTCCTGGGCGTGGTACTCGCCACGATGCCTAACCTGAAGCTACCTGTGTTCCGCAAGTCCATGCCCGAAGTCTGCAACTGAATCAGCGAGGTGGTGCGATGAAGATGCTCAGCGCCTTGGTCCTGACTTCCGCTCTCCTGACGTCACCTGCCGTGCCGGCCGCGGCGCCGGACGGTCTCCATGATTTCGACTGGGACATCGGCACCTGGACCACGCATCAGAGACGCCTGCTGCATCCACTCACCGGCTCCGACAGCTGGGTGGAATACACCGGCACCGACGTGGTGAGCAGGCTCTGGGATGGCGCCAACACCGGCATCATCGAGGCTGACGGGCCCGCCGGTCATCTGGAGATCTTCACGCTGAGACTCTACAACCCCGACTCCCATCAGTGGAGCATCAGTTTCGTAAACCACGCGGTCGGAGCCCTGTCCCAGCCTGTGGTGGGCGACTTCACGGGCGGGCGAGGCGAGTTCTACGACCAGGAACCCTATAACGGCCGGATGATC
>DATIVR010000093.1:0-41262 GCA_035465695.1 Gammaproteobacteria bacterium | reverse complement strand
TGTCCATCACCGCGCTGCAACTGGCGGATGCCTATGACACGCTCGCAGATGGCGGCGTGCACACCCAACCTACTTTCGTGCGCCTCGCGGGCACGCCGGAGACCCAGGCCGTGATCTCGCCGCAGCTTTCCAGCACCTTGCGCGGCATCCTGGAGTCGGTGGTGTCCAGCGAAGGCACCGGCAAGCTCGCCGACATCGACGGCTATCACGTCGCCGGCAAGACCGGCACCGCTCACGTGGCGACGAACGGCGGCTACTCGAAGGACAAATATATCTCGGTGTTCGCCGGCATGGCGCCGGCCACCGATCCGCGTCTCGTCACGGTGGTGGTGATCAACCAGCCTACCCACGGCGATTACATGGGCGGCAAGGTCTCGGCGCCGGTGTTCGCACAGGTGATGCGCGGCGCGCTGCGGCTGCTGGACGTGGCGCCGGACGACCTGCAGAGCCTGCCGGCAAACGCGCTGGCGGTGAACACCGGAGCGGCCTCGCCATGATGGCCGAAGCGCGCGATCTCTCCGGCATGCGCCTGGCGGAACTGGCCCCGGGTGGGGACGGAATGCAACAGGGCGGGGAGACCTCCATCCGCGGTCTCGCGCTGGACAGCCGGGGTGTCGGCCCCGGCTACCTGTTCCTGGCCTGCAAAGGTCAGGATCACCATGGCCTTGCGCACCTGGCGGATGCGCGGGCCCGCGGCGCCGTGGCGTGCTTCTACGACCCGGACGGCGCTTCGTCCTATATCACTTCGCTCATCGGGATCCCGGCACTCGCAGTGCCGGATCTCGGTCGCCGGGCCTCGGCCATCGCGGCACGTTTCTACGGCGATCCCACCGCCCAACAGCGGGTGATGGCGGTGACCGGCACCAATGGCAAGACCTCCGTGAGCCTCATCACTGCCCAATCCCTGAGCGAGCACGGCAGACCTTGCGGTGTATTGGGGACGGTGGGTTTCGGCGCCTACGGCAAGTTGCAGCCACCCACCCATACCACGCCGGACGCCGTGAGCACACAGGCATGGTTGGCGCGTTTCCGCGACCAGGGCTTGGGTCATGTGAGCATGGAAGCTTCCAGCCATGCGTTGGACCAGGGCCGCATCGACGGCGTGCATGTGGAAGTCGCGGTATTCACCAACCTCACCCACGATCATCTCGACTACCACGGTGACATGGCGAGCTACGGTGCGGCCAAACGCCGGCTGTTCGAGCATCCCGGTTTGAAGCATGCCGTCATCAACCTGGATGATTCCGTCGGCCGCGAGTTGGCGGCATCCCTGCCGCGCAATGTCAGGTGCATCGGTTACACCCTGGAGGATCGCGACTGCCCGCGAGGATGGACTCTGAAGGGCGGCGATCTGGTGCTGGGCAGCGGCGGCCTGAGCTTCCAGGTCAGCAGTGAGGCCGGGCAAGGTCGCGTCGAATCGCGACTCCTGGCGCGCTTCAACGCCGAGAACCTGCTGGCGGTGCTGGGCGTGTTGCTGGCCTTCGGTCTCACCTTCGAGGAATCGCTGCGGGCCTTGGATCGGGCGCACACCGTGCCGGGCCGCATGGAATGTTTCGGCGGAGGCCGGACGCAACCGCTGGTGGTGGTGGACTACGCCCACACCCCTGATGCGCTGGAGAAGGCGCTGCAGGCGGCCCGCGGCCATACCCGCGGCCGGTTATGGTGCGTGTTCGGCTGCGGCGGAGAACGCGATCGCGGCAAGCGGCCGCAGATGGGTGCCATCGCCGAGCGCCTGGCGGACCGCGTCGTCGTCACCGACGACAACCCCCGCGGCGAAGACGGCGATGTCATCGTCGCCGACATCCTGGCCGGCATCCGTGATCATGCCCGTGCCGCGGTAGAGCGCGACCGCGCCAAGGCGGTGGAGCGCGCAGTGCGCGAAGCCCATCCTGGCGACGTGGTGTTGGTGGCCGGCAAAGGCCACGAGACCGAGCAGGTCGTGGGCAAACTCAAGTTGCATTACAGCGATCGCGAGACTGCCGCGCACCTCACCGGCGAGGTGGTGACATGACCCGCCGCTTATCGGACGTGGCAGCCGCCACCGGCGGCAAACTCATCGGCGCCGACCGCGAGTTCGGTCGCGTCAACCAGGACAGCCGCAAGCTCGGCAAGGGCGAGTTGTTCATCGCCATCCAAGGCGAGAACTTCGACGGCCATGAGTTCGTGGCCATGGCCGAGAAACTGGGCGCCGCCGGCGCGCTGGTGCAGCGGCAGATCCCCGGCAACCTGCCCCAGGTGCTGGTGCAGGACACCCGCAAGGCGCTGGGACTCTACGGGTCCAGCTGGCGCAAGCAGTTCAAGCTGCCGCTGGTGGGGGTCACCGGCTCCAGCGGCAAGACCACGCTCAAGGAGATGATCGCCAGCATCCTGAAGATGAGCGGTGCCACCCTCGCCACGCGCGGCAACCTCAACAACGACATCGGCATGCCGCTCACGCTGCTGGAGCTCGATGCCTCCTGCCGCTATGCGGTCATCGAGATGGGCACCAATCACCCCGGCGAGATCGGTTACCTGGCGGAGCTGGCGGCGCCCACCGTGGGCGTCATCACCAACGCCGGCCCGGCGCATCTGGAATTCCTGAAGGACATCGCCGGCGTGGCCAGGGAAAAAGGCGCGATGTACACGCACCTCGCCGCCGACGGCGTGGCTGTGATCAATGCCGATGATGCTTACGCAGGCCTCTGGCGCGAGATGGCCGGCAGACGCAGCCAGCGCAGCTTCGGCTTCCGCCCCACGGCAGACTTCCATCCCCAGCCCGAGTCGTTGCGTCAGACCGCGAGCGGTAGCTGGCAGTTCCGCCTGGTATCGCCACAGGGCGAGGTGGACCTGGACGTGTCGCTGCCGGGCCACCACAACGTCGCCAACGCGCTCGCCGCGGCGGCCGCCGCCACGGCCGCCGGGGCCACGCTCGCTGAAGTACGCGCCGGCCTCGCGGAGGCGCCGGTGACCACCGGTCGCCTGGTCATGGGCGAGGCCAGGAACGGCGCGCGGCTCATCGACGACACCTACAACGCCAATCCGCTCTCGGTCGCCGCCGCGGCCGAGTTCGCCGCAGGCCTCGGCAGTCCCGCCTGGATGGCGCTCGGCGACATGGGTGAGCTCGGTCCTTCCGCCGAGCGCCTGCACGCCGAGACGGGCGCCAAGCTGCGCGCCCTCGGCATCGAACGTCTCTACGGGATCGGACCCATGAGTAAGTACACCGTGGAGGCCTTCGGTGCCGGCGCCCGCTGGTTCCCCGACGTGGATGCGCTGGTGCGCGTGCTGCGCGGCGAGCTCACAGCGGAGGTGACGCTGCTGGTGAAAGGTTCCCGTTCCATGCGCATGGAACGGGTGGTCGAGGCCCTGCGTTCCCCCACTGCGGTGCCCAGGTCCGCCAACGGAGACCACTAGATGTTGCTGCTGCTCGCGGACTACCTCAGTCACTACGTCTCGGTGTTCCGCGTGTTCTCCTACCTCACGCTGCGGGCCATCCTGGGCATCCTGACGGCGCTGAGTCTCAGCTTCGTGCTGGGACCCGCGATGATCCGTTGGCTCACGGTAGTGAAGGTGGGGCAGAGCGTGCGCACGGACGGTCCCCAGACCCATCTCTCCAAGGCCGGCACGCCCACCATGGGCGGCACGTTGATCCTGGCCACCATCATGGTCTCCACGTTGCTGTGGGGGGATCTGCACAACCGCTACGTGTGGATCCTGCTGGCGGTGACCGTGAGCTTCGGCGCCATCGGCTTCGCCGATGATTACCTGAAGCTGGTGCTGAAGAACTCCAAGGGGCTTCCGGCCCTCCACAAGTACTCCTGGCAATCGGTGTGCGGCCTGGGTGCTGCGCTGGCGCTCTATCTGACGCACCATGACGCGGCGGAGATCGACTACATCCTGCCGTTCTTCAAGTCCGTGGCGCTGCCGCTCGGCGCCTTCTTCGTGGTCATCACTTATTTCGTGATCGTCGGCACCAGCAACGCCGTGAACCTGACCGATGGCCTGGATGGCCTCGCCATCATGCCGGCGGTGCTGGTGGGTGGCGCCTTGGGCGTCTTCGGCTACGCCTCCGGCAACCTGAACTTCGCCCATTACCTCGCCATCCCGTACCTGCCGGGCGCCGGCGAGGTGGTGGTCTACTGCGGCGCGCTGGTAGGCGCCGGTCTGGGGTTCCTCTGGTTCAACGCCTACCCCGCCCAGGTGTTCATGGGCGACGTGGGGGCATTGGCGCTGGGCGCCGCGCTCGGGACCCTGGCCGTGATCGTGCGCCAGGAGATCGTGCTCTTCATCATGGGCGGCGTATTCGTGATGGAGACGGTATCCGTGATCCTGCAGGTAGGCTCCTTCAAGCTCACCGGCAAGCGGATCTTCCGCATGGCGCCGCTGCATCACCATTTCGAACTGAAGGGCTGGCCGGAACCGCGCGTGATCGTGCGTTTCTGGATCGTCACCGTGATCCTGGTGCTGGTGGGTCTCTCCACCCTGAAGGTGAGGTAGATGGGACTGCCAGCCGCACAACGCAGGACCCGCACGCTGATCGTCGGACTCGGCAAGACCGGGCTGTCGTGCGCGCGGTTCCTGGCGGCGCGCGGTGAGGAGATCGCCATCACCGACAGCCGCGAACGCCCGCCGGGCTTGGCCGACCTGCGCGCGCTCCTGCCGGACGCCGCCGTGTTCCTGGGTGGTTTCTCCGAGGACGCCCTGAAGCGCGCCGACCGGCTGGTGTTGTCGCCCGGCGTCGCCGCCGGTTCACCGTTCGTGAGCAAGGCGCGCTCCCTGGGCCTCCCGATATTGGGCGACATCGAGCTCTTCGCCCACTATGCGCGCGCTCCCATCGTCGGCATCACCGGCGCCAACGGCAAGAGTACCGTCACCACCCTGGTGGGCGTGATGGCGGAACATGCCGGCAAGGACGTGCGGGTGGGCGGCAACCTGGGTACCCCGGCCCTGGACCTGCTGCAGAAGGATGAACCGGATCTCTACGTGCTCGAGCTCTCCAGTTTCCAGCTGGAGATCACCGACTCGTTGCCTTGCGTCGCGGCGACGGTGCTGAACCTTTCGCCTGATCACATGGATCGCTACCCAGGCATGCGGGAATACGCTGCCGCCAAGGCGCGGATCTTCCGTCACTGCCGCACCGCGGTGTTGAACCGCGACGACCCGTGGGTGCGTGACATGGCGGCCGATGTCACGCGCCGCGTGAGCTTCGGGCTCGATGCGCCCAAGTCCGGCGACTATGGCGTGCTCGGTAAGGGCAACGAGGAGTGGCTGGCCAAGGGCGGGGAAAAGCTCATGCCGGCCTCGGTGATGCGACTCAAGGGCCGCCATAACCTCGCGAACGCCCTGGCGGCGCTGGCGCTGGGAGAAGCAGCGGGTCTGCCGCAGTCCGCCATGCTGGCCGCAGTCGAAGGTTTCCGCGGCCTGCCGCATCGCATGGAGTTCGTGAGCCGCATCGATGACGTGGCCTGGTATGACGACTCCAAGGGCACCAACGTCGGCGCGACCTTGGCCGCGGTACAGGGCGTCACCCAACCGCTGGTATTGATCGCTGGCGGTGATGGCAAAGGCCAGGACTTCGCGCCGCTCGCGGCTGCGCTCGCGGGCGCCCGTGGCGTGGTGCTCCTGGGCAAGGCCGCGCAGTTGATCGAGGCCGCCATCGCGGGCCGCGTGCCGGTCAAGCGGGTGAAGGACATGGAGGCAGCGGTGCAGGCGGCCGCGGGGCTGGCGAGGCCCGGCGATGTGGTGTTGCTGTCGCCGGCCTGTTCCAGCCTGGACATGTTCGACAACTTCGAGCATCGCGGCCGCGCCTTCGCGGCGGCGGTGAGGAGGCTGGCCGGTGGCTGAGAACAGGCGCATCGCCGGCGACCAGGAGGCCCGCGGCATGGACATGCCGCTGTTGTTCCTGGCCGGCCTGATCCTGACCGTCGGCCTCATCATGGTGGCCTCGGCGTCCATCACGCTGGCGGACAAGACCACCGGCAGCCCGTTCTACTTCCTGACGCGCCAACTGGTGTTCCTGGTGGTGGGTACCGGTTGTGGCGTGCTGATGTACAGCCTGCCGCTGGCCTGGTGGCAGCGTTCCGGCTATCTGCTCCTGATGCTGGCTTTCGCGCTGCTGGCGATGGTGCTGGTGCCGGGCATCGGCCGCCGCATCAACGGCAGCATGCGCTGGGTGGCGCTCGGCTCCTTCCATCTGCAGGTGTCCGAGGTGGCGAGACTGCTCATCTTCGTCTATCTCGCCGGTTACATCGTGCGCCGCGGCGAAGAGCTCGCATCCGGTCTCAAGGGTTTCGTGAAGCCGATGCTGCTCATCGGCTGCGCAGGCCTGATGCTGCTGCTGGAGCCGGACTTCGGCGCGACCCTGGTGCTCACCTGCACCGCGCTCGCCATGCTGTTCCTGGGCGGGGCCCGGCTGAAGGATTTCGGCCTCTGCGCCGGCATCGCCGCCTTGGCGGCCCTGGCGCTGGTGCTGCTCTCGCCCTACCGGCTGGCGCGGCTCACCGGCTTCATGAACCCCTGGTCGGATCCCTTCGACACCGGTTTTCAACTCACCAACTCCCTGATCGCCATCGGACAAGGGCAGCTGTTCGGCGTGGGACTGGGAGAGAGCGTGCAGAAGCTCTTCTATCTGCCGGAAGCCCACACCGACTTCGTGTTCGCCGTCACCGCCGAGGAATTCGGTCTCGTAGGCTCCGTGGCCCTCATCGTCCTGTACCTGGCGCTCACCTGGCGCGTGATCCTGTTGGCACGCCGCGCCGCAAGACGCGAACAGCTTTTCGGCGCCTATCTCGCCTTCGGCATCGGCATCTGGATCGGCCTACAGGCCTTCATCAACATGGGCGTGAACATGGGGGTGCTGCCCACCAAGGGCCTGACGCTGCCGCTCATGAGCTACGGCGGCAGCAGTCTCATCGTGAGTTGTGCCGCCATCGGGCTGCTGCTGCGCGTGGATCGCGAGACCCGCGAGAGCGGCAAGTGGAAGAGCGAACCCATGGAGGCGGGCGCATGAACCGTTCTCCCGGATTCGTGATCATGGCGGGTGGAACCGGCGGACATATATTCCCAGCGTTGGCCGTCGCTGACGTGCTGCGCTCGAAGGGCCACGCAGTCACTTGGATCGGCACCCGCCATGGCCTGGAGGCGCGGCTGGTGCCGGCAGCCGGTTATCCGATGGAATGGATCGACGTGGGCGGCCTGCGCGGCAAGGGCATCGGCACTTGGCTCAAGGCGCCGTTCGTGCTCGGCCGGGCCATCAGCCAGTCCATGGCCATCTTGCGCCGGTTGAAGCCGGCCGCCGCGCTGGGGATGGGCGGCTTCGCCAGTGGGCCGGGTGGCGTGGCAGCGCGTCTCTCAGGTTGTCCGCTGGTGTTGCATGAGCAGAACGCCGTGCCAGGCCTCACCAACCGCGTGCTCAGCCGGCTCACCAAGAACGTGCTGGAAGGGTTTCCCGGCGCCTTCGGTGCCAGCCGTCACGCCGAGCACGTGGGCAATCCGGTGCGCACAGCCATCGCCGCACTGCCCGCGCCGGAGCAGCGTCTGGCCAAGCGCAAGGGGCCGACTCACCTGCTGGTCATCGGCGGCAGCCAGGGTGCCCATTCCCTGAACGAGAACCTTCCCGCGGCTGTGGCCGAGCTACCCAAGCGCCGCCGTCCCGAGGTGTTGCACCAGACCGGCGCGAAGGAATTGGACAAGGTGACCGCGCGCTATGCCGAGCTCGGCGTGGAAGCCAAGGTCACGGCGTTCATAGACGACATGGCCGGGGCCTATGCCTGGGCCGACCTCGTGGTATGCCGCTCCGGCGCGCTCACCGTCGCCGAGTTGGCTGCAGCGGGTCTCGGCGCGGTGCTGGTGCCCTTCGCCGCGGCGGTGGACGACCATCAGACCAAGAACGCCGCCTTCCTGGTGGACGAGGGCGCCGCGCGCCTGATCCCGCAGAAGGACGCCACGCCCGCGGCATTGGCAGCGCAACTCGAGGAACTGTTGGGCGACCGCACACTGCTCCTGGAGATGGCCAAGCATGCCCGTGCCGCCGCCCGCGTCGATGCGGCGGAACGGGTGGCGGCGCGCTGCCTGGCGGCGGGAGGACTCTCATGAGCAACCTCATGCGCCGCATCCGCAACATCCATTTCGTCGGCATCGGCGGTGCCGGCATGGGTGGCATCGCCGAGGTGCTCATCAATCTCGGTTATCAGGTGCGCGGATCGGACCTGAAGGCCGGCGCTGTGACCCATCACCTGCAGTCGCTGGGTGCACGGGTGACCATCGGTCATGATGCCGCTAACGTCGCCGATGCCGACGTAGTGGTGATCTCCACCGCCGTCTCGGCCGACAATCCTGAGGTGGCGGAAGCGCGGGCCCGGCGCATCCCGGTGGTGCGTCGCGCCGAGATGCTGGCGGAGCTGATGCGCTTCCGTTTCGGCATCGCCATCGCCGGCACCCATGGCAAGACCACCACCACCAGCTTGGTGGCGAGCGTGCTGTCGGAAGGTGGCCTCGATCCCACCTTCGTCATCGGCGGCAAGCTGCTCTCCGCCGGCACCAACGCCCGACTCGGCACCGGCAGCTACCTGGTGGCCGAGGCGGACGAGAGCGACGCCTCGTTCCTGCACCTGCAGCCGCTCATGGCGGTGGTCACCAACATCGACGCCGATCACCTCGGTACCTACGGCGGCGACTTCGCGCGCTTGTCCGCCACCTTCGTGGAATTCCTGCAGCACTTGCCGTTCTACGGCCTGGCGGTGCTGTGCATCGACGATCCGGAGCTACGGCGCCTGTTGCCGGTCATCGGCCGGCCGGTGATCACCTATGGGCTGGCCGATGACGCGGACTTCCGCGCCAGCGACATCCGCCGCGAAGGCCGCGTCACGCATTTCCAGGCCTGGATCCCCAAGCGCAGCAAGCCGCTCGACGTGCGCCTGAACCTGGCCGGCCGGCATAACGTGCTGAATTCACTCGCGGCCATCGCCATCGCCCATGATCTCGGCCTCGCCGACGAGGCGATCCTCAAGGCGCTGGCGGAGTTCCAGGGGGTAGGCCGCCGCTTCCAGATCCAGGGCGAGGTGGAGACCCGCTACGGCCGCATCCTGCTGGTGGATGACTACGGCCACCATCCGCGCGAGTTGGCCGCCACCATCCAGGCGGCCCGCGAAGGCTGGCCGGAGCGGCGTCTGGTGGTGGCGTTCCAGCCGCATCGCTTCACCCGCACCCGCGACCTCTTCGAGGACTTCGCCGAAGTCCTCTCGCAAGTGGATGTGTTGCTGCTGACCGAGGTGTATGCGGCCGGCGAGCAACCCATCGCCGGCGCGGACAGCCGTGCCTTGGCCCGCGCCATCCGTAACCGCGGCCGTGTGGACCCGGTGTTCGTGAACCGGGCGCAGGAACTGCCCAACGCTCTCGCCACCGTCCTCAAGGATGGTGACCTGCTGCTCACGCTGGGCGCCGGGGATATCGGCGCCGTCTCCACCGAGCTGCCGACCTGGCTCAACCAGACCCTGCGGAACCTGGAGCCCCAATGAACGCACGCAAGCCGGACCAGCCCGTGAAGTTCTGGAGGAAGCGCGCCGTGGTGCTGGGTGCCGTCGCCGCCCTGGTGCTGGTCATCGGCATGGGCTTGTTGGCCTGGCTGGCGCGCCCGCTGCTCGTGGGTCCGAAGCTCACCGTGCTCACCCTCAGCGGCCACCTGGTCCACGTGGACCCAGCGGCCGTACGGCGTGCCGTGATCCCCGAACTCGGCAGCGGTTTCTTCACCACCCGTGTGGACCGCATCGGCGAGGCCGTGGCGGCACTGCCCTGGGTCGCTTCCGTAAGCGTGCGTCGCGAATGGCCCCATACCGTGCACATCGACCTGGTGGAAGAAGTGCCGGTGGCGCGCTGGAACGGCGACGGCCTGATGGATGCCCAGGGCCAGGTGTTCGTACACAACGCAGACAAGGCCTATGCATCGCTGCCCATGCTCTCCGGCCGTGACGATTCCGCACAGGACGTCCTGGCCCAATACGACACCCTGGCGGCGCTGTTGCAGCCGCGCGGCATCGCCATCGTCGCCCTGAGCGTGGATGCGCGCGGCGCTGCCACCGTGGAACTGGATGACGGCATCGAGGTGCGTCTCGGCCGTGAGGATGCGGAACAGCGGCTGGCGCGCTTCAGCGCAGTGGCGCTGCCGGCGCTGGCGGCCAAGCTCACGACAGTTGCTTACGTGGACATGCGCTACACCAATGGCTTCGCCGTGGGCTGGAAGACGGCCGGCGCGCGGACCAAACAGGGGGCCTGATGCTGATGGCAAAGAGACCGGACAAACGCCTCATCGTGGGGCTGGATGTGGGCACCTCCAAGGTGGTGGCCATCGTCGGCGAAATCCTCCCTGAGGGCGGCGTGGAGATCGTCGGCATCGGCTCGCACCCCTCCCGCGGCCTTAAGAAAGGCGTGGTGGTCAACATCGAATCCACGGTGCAGAGCATCCAACGCGCGGTGGCGGAAGCCGAGCTCATGGCCGGCTGCCAGATCCATTCAGTGTTCACCGGTATCGCCGGCAGCCACGTGCGCAGCTTGAATTCCCACGGCGTGGTCGCGATCCGGGACAAGGAATGCACCGCCGGCGACGTGGAGCGGGTCATCGATGCGGCCCGCGCGGTGTCCATCCCCGCCGACCAGAAGATCCTGCATGTGCTGCCCCAGGATTTCATCATCGACGGCCAGGACGGCATCCGTGAGCCCATCGGCATGTCCGGCGTGCGCCTGGAGGCGCGCGTGCACATCGTCACCGGCGCGGCCAGTGCCGCCCAGAACATCGTGCGTTGCGTCGAACGCTGCGGCCTCAAGGTGGACGACGTGATCCTGGAGCAACTGGCCTCCAGCTATGCAGTCCTTAATGAGGATGAGAAGGACCTGGGCGTATGCCTGGTGGACATCGGTGGCGGCACCACCGACATCGCGGTGTTCACCGATGGCGCGATCCGTCACACCGCGGTGATCCCCATCGCCGGCGACCAGGTGACGAACGACATCGCGGTCGCCTTGCGCACGCCGACCCATCACGCCGAGGAGATCAAGATCAAGTACGCCTGCGCGCTGCCGCAACTCGCCAGCGCCGACGAGACCATCGAAGTGCCGAGCGTGGGCGAGCGCCCCCCGCGGCGCTTGGCGCGTCAGACCCTCGCCGAGGTGGTGGAGCCGCGCTACGAGGAACTGTTCAGCCTCATCCAGGCGGAGCTGCGCCGCAGTGGCTTCGAGGAGCAGATCCCGGCGGGCATCGTGCTCACCGGTGGCAGTTCCAAGATGGAAGGCGCGGTGGACCTGGCGGAAGAAGTGTTCCATGCCCCGGTGCGTCTGGGCGCACCGCAGTACGTGTCGGGACTGGTGGATGTGGTGCGCAACCCCATCCACTCCACCGGCGTAGGGCTCTTGTTGTTCGGCGCCCAGACTCTGCCGGCGGGTGTCAGCACCCAACGCTCACCCAGCGGCGTGCAGGACATGTGGGAACGGATGAAGCAGTGGTTCCAGGGTTCCTTTTAGATGACGTTCGCAGCCCTCCGTCCCTGGATGGCTGCGAACCCGGCGAGTCCGGCACATGTCCGGACTCGCCGGCACTCGAGGAAGATTGAGTGTTTTATCGGTTTACGGCGCATGCATGTGCCGATGCTTAAAGGCCGAGTGCCGCTCCGGGAGGGCAGGCACCACGGTAGAGGGCTTAGAGGATTCGCATTCTTATATATAGATAGAGGAGACCGGTCATGTTCGAACTAATGGATGACATGGGCCAGAACGCGGTGATCAAGGTAGTGGGCGTGGGCGGCGGCGGCGGCAACGCCATCCAGTACATGGTGTCCCAGGGCATCGAGGGCGTGGATTTCGTGGCCATCAACACCGATGCGCAGGTGCTGCGCAAGGCCAACGCCAAGACCACCCTGCAGATCGGCGGCAGCTTCACCAAGGGCCTCGGCGCCGGCGCCAACCCGGACGTGGGCCGCCAGGCGGCGCTCGAGGACCGCGACCGCATCGAGGAGGTGCTGAAAGGCGCCGACATGGTGTTCATCACCGCCGGCATGGGCGGCGGCACCGGCACCGGCGCCTCGCCGGTGGTGGCACAGGTGGCGAAAGAGCTGGACATCCTGGTGGTGGCGGTGGTCACCAAGCCCTTCGGCTTCGAACGCAACAAGCGCATGGCCGCCGCCGAGAAGGGTATCGCCGAGCTCAGCCAATACGTGGACTCGCTGATCGTGATCCCCAACGACAAACTGGCGTCGGTGCTGGGCCGCGAGATCACCCTCATCAACGCTTTCCAGTCCGCCAACGAGGTGCTGCTGGGCGCGGTGCAGGGCATCGCCGACATCATCACCCGTCCCGGCCTCATCAACGTGGACTTCGCCGACGTGCGCACGGTCATGTCGGAGATGGGCATGGCCATGATGGGTACCGGCAGCGCGGTGGGCGAACACCGCGCACGCCACGCCGCTGAGGCGGCCCTGAAGAGCCCGTTGCTGGAGGACGTGAACTTCGCCGGCGCCAAGGGCGTGCTGGTGAACATCACCGCCGGCATGGACCTCACCATCGGCGAGTTGGAGGAGGTGGGCGCAGCGGTGGAGGCCTTCGCCGACGACAACGCCACGGTGGTGGTGGGTACGGTGCTGGATCCGTCCATGAGCGGTGAGGTGAAGGTCACCGTGGTGGCCACCGGACTGGGCCGGGCAGCCCATGCCTCGCAACCGGTGCCACGGGCCAAGCCCGCGGTGCAGGCAACGGCGCCCCAGGCGCCGGCCCCGCAACCCCAGCCCGAGCTGCAGCAGTCGCCGATGATCCAGGTGGTGAAGGCCACGGGTACCGATGGTCCGCTGCCGGACTGGAAGCGCCTGGAGCGGCCTACTTTCGAACGCCGTCAGCGCGAAGGCGGTCCTGACCTGTCGGACCAGGAATACTTGGACATCCCGGCGTTCCTGCGCCGCCAGGCGGACTGACGGACGGCTCGCCCCAGCGGCCGAGTGGCGCATGGACCCCACGCCTGAACCTTGGGCCAGGCGTGGGGGGGTGTTATAATTTCAGCCACTTAGCCGCAGGAGCGGCGGGCTTGGCCCCGCTGCAGGGCCCTGCGGCGCCACGCAGGACCTAGGGACAAGCACCACGATGCTCAAACAACGGACGCTCAAGAACAGCATCCGCGCCACGGGCGTCGGGCTGCACACCGGCGAGAAGGTCTATATGACCCTGCGGCCGGCGGCGCCCAACTCCGGCATCGTTTTCCGCCGCGTCGACATGGATCCGCCCGTGGAGGTGCACGCCAAGGCGCTGGCGGTGACCGAGACCATGCTCGGCACCACCATCACCGAAGGCGCTGCCAAGGTCTCCACCATCGAACACCTGCTGTCAGCCCTCGCGGGTCTTGGCATCGACAACTGCTATGTGGACCTGTCCGCCGCCGAAGTGCCGATCATGGATGGCAGCGCCGGTCCCTTCGTGTTCCTGGTGCAGTCCGCCGGGATCGAGGAGCAGAACGCGCACAAGCGCTTCATCCGCATCAAGAGTCCCGTGGAGGTCCGCGACGGCGACAAGTGGGCGCGCTTCGAACCCTTCGACGGGTTCAAGGTGACCTTCAAGATCGACTTCGACCATCCGGTCTTCAAGAAGCACACGCAGATCGCCACGGTGGATTTCTCCACCACCTCCTTCGTGAAGGAAGTGAGCCGCGCCCGCACCTTCGGCTTCATGCGCGACATCGAGATGCTGCGCCAGAAGCACCTGACCCTGGGCGCCTCCCTGGACAACGCCATCGCCCTCGACGACTACCGCATCCTCAACGAGGATGGCCTGCGTTACGAGGACGAGTTCGTCAAGCACAAGATCCTAGATTCCATCGGCGACCTGTACTTGCTGGGCCACAGCCTGATCGGCGCTTTCAGCGCCTACAAGTCCGGCCACGGCTTGAACAACATGCTGCTGCGGCAGCTGCTCAAGCAGAAGGAGTGCTGGGAAGAAGTCACTTACGACGATCCGGCTTCGGCGCCCATCTCGTATCTCGCGCCCGCCCATGCATTCTGAGATCCGGGCGACCGGGTCCTAAGAACGAAGAACAATCGGATAGGTCAGCTGCGCGGCTTGGAGCCGCGGGCCAGATGCCTCAAGGATCCGGCCAGGGATGGGTCGTCGATGCCGTCAGCGGTGTTCGCAAGGAGCCGCTGGGTCTCGGCGGAGAGGCCGCGTGGCGCCGGCTTGGGCGGCACTCCTGGAAGGGGTTCTGGAAGGACCTTGAGCTTGAGGACATGGCAAGGCTGCCTGACGGCAGCCTGCACCGAGGCCAGCAGAGCCTGGTGCTGAAAGCGCAGGGTGGTGACCCACGCGGCGCTGTCCAGATACAGGGTGAGGGTGCCGTGCTTCAGGTCGGCGCCCAGACAATGAGGTGCGGTGTCCGGATCAAGGGACCGGAGCACGCACTGGCGCAGGGCCTCGAGCTTGCGCGCTTCAGCCGTGAGGTTCGCGAGATGCGCGCCTTGCGCTGAGAGCAGACCGGAGAGGGAAGCAGGCTCCTTGGGACGCATGGCTCCATCATAAGCCAGGCGGTCCCGGAAAGTATCGAACGGGGATGACGTCATGAACCTGATCGTGTTCAACCGCTATGGGGCATCGCGCCAGTTCAACCTCGCCCATCCGCGGGTGGGCGGGCTGGTGGCCCTGGTCGTGCTGGCACTTGGCGCCGGAGTCTTCTCCGCCGGTTATTTCATCGCCGACCATCTGGCCGCAGCGCGTGAGGCCTCGGATCCGGTGCGTGTGGAGCTCAAGGCCCAGGCCGAGGAGATCGCCCGCACCAAGCGCGACACCCAGGCCGATATGGACGCGCTCTCCGCCAAGGTCGCGCAGCTGCAAGCCCACATCATGCGTCTGGACGCCATGGGCGCCCAACTCACCAGCATCGCCGGCCTGAAGCACAGCGAGTTCGACTTCAGCAAGCCGCCCGCGGAAGGCGGCCCCGACGACGCCGGTCCGGTGCAGCACACCACCACCAAGGATTTCATGGCCGAGCTGGACCAACTATCGGCCCAGGTCCAGGACCGGGAACAGAAACTGGGGGTCCTTGAAAACCTCCTGCTGCACCGCAATGTACAACTGGCGGCCCAGCCGGCGGGGGCACCGGTGTCCAATGCCTACGTGTCGTCGCTGTTCGGTATGCGCATCGACCCCTTCAATGGCGAACTTGCCATGCACAGCGGCATGGATTTCGCCGGCGCCGAAGGCGAGCCGGTGAAGGCCGTGGCAGCGGGAGTAGTGACTTGGGCGGGGGACCGCTCCGGTTACGGCAACCTGGTGGAGATCGACCACGGTAACGGTTATGCCACGCGTTACGGACATAACGAGACGATCCTGGTACACGTGGGCCAGATCGTGAAGAAGGGAGAAGAGATCTCGCTGATGGGTTCCACCGGCCGTTCCACCGGTCCCCACGTGCATTTCGAAGTGCTTTACAATGGCGTGGCGGTGAACCCGGCACGTTTCGTGAAGAGCCTCGGGGCGCCGCAGGTGGCCGTGTTGTCGAAAGGCCAGGACTAGTCCACTCCCGTCTCCTGCCCGCACCCGGCCAGGTGCCGGCCGGGCGAACCCCTAAGGAAACCTTGAGTCCCGGCGCGGTGTACCGCGCCGTGGGCCGTGGAGCACCGGTATCCCGTCGCGGTGCGCCTCGTGGCGTGCCGACTAAGGAATCAAAGAAGAAGGCTTATGCTGGCAAACATCGTCAAGTCCATCGTCGGCAGCCGCAACGACCGATTGGTGCGCGGCATGCGCCGCGAAGCCGCCAAGATCAACGCGCTGGAACCCGCCATCCAGGGTTTGAGCGATGAGGCTCTCAAGGGCAAGACCGCGGAATTCCGCAGACGCCACGCCGACGGCGAATCCCTCGATTCGATCCTCCCGGAAGCTTTCGCCTGTGTGCGTGAGGCTGCGCGCCGCCGCCTCGGGATGCGCCACTTCGACGTGCAGCTCATCGGTGGCATGGTGCTGCACCGCGGCAAGATCGCCGAGATGCGCACCGGCGAGGGTAAGACCCTGGTGGCGACGCTGGCCGCCTACCTCAACGCGGTGCCCGCCCAGGGCGTGCATGTCATCACCGTCAACGATTACCTTGCCCAGCGCGATGCCGACTGGATGCGGCCGGTCTTCGAGGCCCTGGGCCTCACCGTGGGCGTGGTGCTGTCCGGACAGGAACAGGACGCCAAGCGCGCCGCCTACGCCGCCGACATCACCTACGGCACCAACAACGAGTTCGGCTTCGACTACCTGCGCGACAACATGGCTTTCCGCTGGGAAGGCAAGGTGCAGCGCGGGCTCTTCTACGCCATCGTGGACGAGGTGGACTCCATCCTCATCGACGAGGCCCGTACCCCGCTCATCATCTCCGGCGCAGTGGAGGACAACACCGAGTTGTACCGCAAGATCGACGCCGTCATCCCGCGCCTCACGCGCCAGAAAGAGGAAGATGGCCCAGGCGACTACAGCGTCGACGAGAAGCAGAAGCAGGTATATCTCACCGAGGATGGCCACCAGCACATCGAGGAGATGTTGGCGCGCGAGGGGCTGATCGCCGAAGGTGGATCGCTATACGATTCCGCCAACATCGGGCTCATGCACCACGTCAATGCCGGCCTGAGGGCCCACGCGTTGTTCAAACGCGAAGTCGATTACATCATCAAGGATGGCGAGGTGGTGATCGTGGACGAGTTCACCGGCCGTACCATGCCGGGCCGCCGCTGGTCCGATGGTCTGCACCAGGCCATCGAGGCCAAGGAAGGCGTGAAGATCCAGGCCGAGAATCAGACCATGGCCTCGATCACCTTCCAGAACTATTTCCGCATGTACAAGAAGCTGTCCGGCATGACCGGCACCGCCGATACCGAAGCGCAGGAGTTCCACGAGATCTACTCGCTGGAAGTGGTGGTGATACCCACCAATAGGCCGATGATCCGGCAGGACAACGCCGACCTGGTGTACCTCTCCCAGAAGGAGAAGTTCAAGGCGGTGATCGTCGACATCAAGGACTGCATGCAGCGCGGCCAACCGGTGCTGGTCGGAACGGGATCCATCGAGGCTTCCGAGCATCTTTCCGGACTGCTGAAGAAGGAAGGTGTCGCGCACCAGGTCCTGAATGCCAAGCAGCATGCCCAGGAAGCGCAGATCATTGCCCAGGCCGGCCGCCCCGGGACCGTCACCATCGCCACCAACATGGCGGGCCGCGGCACGGACATCGTGCTGGGCGGGAGCCTGGAGGCCGAGTTGCGTGCCTTACCGGAGGGCAGCGACGAGGTGGAGCGCGCGCGCGTGAAGGCTGCCTGGCAACAGCGCCACGACCAGGTGCTGGCCGCGGGCGGCCTGCATATCGTAGGCAGCGAGCGCCACGAGTCGCGCCGTATCGATAACCAGCTGCGCGGCCGCTCCGGACGCCAGGGTGACGCGGGTTCCAGCCGTTTCTACCTGTCGCTGGACGACAACCTCATGCGCATCTTCGCCGGCGACCGCGTCAAGGCGCTGATGCAGCGCTTCGGGGTGCAGGAACACGAGGCCATCGAGCATCCCTGGGTCACCAAGGCGGTGGAGAACGCCCAGCGCAAGGTGGAGGCCCACAACTTCGACATCCGCAAGTCGCTGTTGGAGTACGACGACGTCGCCAACGACCAGCGTAAGGTGATCTACGGACAGCGCGACGAACTGCTGCGGTCCGAGGATATCCATGAGACGGTACGGGCGGTGATGACGGACGTGCTGAGCGGCATCATCGACGAGTTCATACCTCCTGAGAGCGTGGAAGAGCAGTGGAACATCCCGGGCCTCACGCAGGCCCTGGAGCGGGACCTGCTGTTGAAACTCGACATCCAAGGCTGGCTCGACAAGGAGCCGGAATTGCACGAGGAGCCGCTGCGGGCGCGCATCCAGAAGACTTTCCTCGATACCTATGAGAGCAAGGCCCAACAGGTGGGCCCCGAGGTGATCCGCCACTTCGAGAAGGAAGTCATGCTCCGCAACCTCGATTCCCTGTGGCGCGAGCACCTGGCCAACATGGACTATCTGCGGCAGGGCATCCACCTGCGCGGCTATGCGCAGGTCGACCCACGCCGCGAATACAAGCGCGATGCCTTCGAGATGTTCTCGCGCATGCTGGACCGTCTCAAGTTCGACGTAGTCACCATCCTCGCCAAGGTGCAAGTGCGCACCCAGGAGGACGTGGCGGCCATGGAGGAGCAGCGCCGCCGGGTGCGCGCCATGCAGTTCCAGCATGCGGAGGCGCCGAACGTCACCGCGACGCCGGCGCCTGCGGCTGCGCCGGTCCAGCAGGGTCGGGCAGCGGCGCCTGCCGCGGCGGCGGCGGTCGCACCCTTCGTGCGCGATCAACCCAAGGTGGGGCGCAACGACCCTTGTCCTTGCGGCTCGGGCCTCAAGTACAAGCAGTGCCACGGTAAGCTTTGATTTGAATCGCAAAAGTCCATCCATGGACTTTTGCTCTTGGCGAGTCCGGCACATGTCCGTACTCGCGTACGGAGCATCCCTGCACCGTGGTGCTGTCCTAACAGAGGGAGTGCCACTCTGCCCCTCCCACGCATCCAAGTAGTCGCCGCCGTCCTGCGTGACAACGCAGGGCGGGTACTGATCGCGGAGCGTCCCGCCGGCAAACCCATGGCTGGTTTCTGGGAGTTTCCCGGCGGCAAGCTCGAACCCGGCGAGGATGCCTGCGTGGCGCTGAAACGCGAGCTCCATGAAGAGCTGGGCATCGAGGTCCGGCATGCCTATCGCCTGCTGCGGTTCGTCCACCGTTATCCCGAGCGGGAAGTGGAGCTGGATGTGTGGAGGGTCACGCGTCACAGCGGCGAGCCTGTAGCGCGTGAAGGGCAGCGGCTGGCCTGGCAGCGGCCGGAATCGCTCATGGACTGGGGACTGCTGCCCGCTGACCTACCGATCGTCCGCGTCCTGCAATTGCCGGCATTGATGCTGGTGACGCCGACACCAATCGATGAGCCCACATTCATGCATAGCCTGCGGCGTTCCCTGGCTGCCGGCGTGGATTGGGTGCAGTTCCGGGCCCCCGGCATGCATCCTTTGAGTTATGCGGCCCTGGCGGCGAAGGTGGTGCAGGAGTGCCATGCTGCCGGGGCCCAGGTGAGCCTGCATGGCCCTCTCGCGCTGGCCCTGGCGCACGAATTGCGGGCCGATGGCCTGCACCTCGGACAGCGCGATCTGCACATCCGCCCTGCGGATCGCGGGGGCCTGCGCCTCGGGATCTCCTGCCATTCCGAATTGGAGATCCAGCGGGCTCAGGAACTGCGGCCGGACTACGTGACATTGGGCCCGGTCCAAGCGACCGCCAGCCATCCGGGTGCAGAGCCGATGGGGTGGGAGAGATTCCGGGAACTGACGGCTGCCAGTCCGGTACCGGTCTATGGCATCGGCGGCCTCGCGGTCCAGGACCTGGAGGCGGTACGCCGCCACGGCGCCCATGGTGTCGCCGCCGTGCGCAGCCTATGGGATCTGGATCACTTGTCCGGCTCGGCCTGATCCGGCGGCGAATCCTCCGTCGGGATGGCGTTCTTCTCAGACAACCAATCCCCCAGATCGATCATCCGGCAGCGCTCGCTGCAGAAGGGCTTCCACTTGGAAGCTTCTGTCCATGGGACCGGTTTCCCGCAGTGCGGGCAGGGGACCATCTCGACTTCAGACATCGCTTATAGCTGGCAGCAGACGAGCTTGAAGTTTATATCGCGCTTGGTTTGTTGGGGTCGGGCATTGGCATCATGCCGTTCCAGGAAGCGGATCACCATGCGGTGCTTGCCGGCGCTGATCTCCGGGAATACGCCGACGGGCGCTGGCACCATCACCCGCACCATGGGCGAGAGCACCGTGGTGTCGAAGTTGCGCTGGTAGACACCCTGTTGGGCGGTCTCGCGGGTGGGCAGCGCCGACTCGCGCGTCAGCGCCATCAGCAGGGCGATGGTGTCCTTGAGAGGCTTCAGCTCCGCCAGCCATCCCTGCATATCCCGCGCCCGGCGCGGATAGGGATGAGTCAGCCAGGCGTGGTACGAAGGAAGATCGAATTGGCAGGTGCCGCCGGGGATCGCCAGGCGGTTCTTGATGGCGTTGAGAAACTCGCTCTCCCGCAAGCAGGCGCCGAGAGGGCGGCCGTCGCCGTCCATCTCGTGGCGCAGCCGGTCCAGATCGGCGAGCACGGTCTGCAAGCGGACGTTGTCCACTTCCGGACTACCCTTGAGGCGCTGCAACAATGCTCCGCAACGCTCAAGTTCCTTCAATACCTCGGTGCGTACGTCACCGCGGGTGAGCAAGGTGGTGATCTCCAACACTGCGCCGACGGCGGCACGGCTGTCCCACACTGAGGACAATGCGCTGTGATGAGATGCCTGTTCCAGCAGGAATTCCAGGCGCAGGAAAGTGCGGACGCGCTCGCTGAGGGGCTGCTCATAGATGAGCCATTCCGCCGCTGTCTGTTCCTCGACGTGTTGGTCCACGTTCAACATCGCACGTCCTGGGTCATGGCAGCGTGTATCCACGGCGCTTGAAGTCGCCGCTCACCGCCAGTTCGAGGTAGAACCCATGCAACCTTCCCACCGCGGCCTCCAGGGCCGCCAGGTCGCCCGCGTTGGACAGAATATCATCCGCGACGGCGAGCCGCGCGTCCCGGGTTGCTTGCGCCGCCAGGATGGCCCGAGCCTGCGCTTCGCTGTCTCGGTCGCGTGACATAAGGCGGGAGATCTGCAGTTCTTCAGGACAGTCCACCACGAGGATCCGGTCCACCAGGGGCTGGATGGACGGCACTTCCACCAGCAAGGGTACCGAGGCGATGACGTAAGGCCCCTGGGCGGCGGCCAGGCCGGACTTGAGGCCCTCGACGACCAGCGGGTGCAGCACGGCTTCCACCCGGCGGCGTAGCCCGGCATCGGCGAACACCCTGGCTCGCAGCGCAGCGCGATCGAGGCGGCCCTGGGCGTCCAGGACATCTCGTCCAAGAATGGCAACCAGGGCGTCCAAGCCGGCCTGTCCCGGCGCGGTGAGTTGGCGGCTCAGGAGATCCGCATCGACGATGGGCACCCCCAGCCGGGCGAAGCCGGCCGCGACCTGGGACTTGCCGCTGGCGATGCCGCCGGTGAGTCCGATCTTCAACATCGATCTAATGTACGCCGCTGATGCTGAGATAGGCGTTGGTGAGGGGGTGGCCCCATAGCATGGCAATCCAACCCGCCGCCGCCAGGAATGGACCGAAAGGTATCGGTACGCCGTCACGGATGCGTTTGGTGCTGAGCAGGAGGATGCCGACCATCGCGCCCACGCCGGCCGACATGATCAGGATCACCGGCAGTTGCTGCCAGCCCAGCCAGGCACCCAACAGCGCATACAGCTTGAAGTCACCGTAGCCCATGCCTTCCTTGCCGGTGACGAGCTTGAAGAGATGGTAGACGAGCCAGAGAGACAGATAACCCGCAGCGGCGCCCAGCACCGCCGAGTGCAGATCCGTGAAACTGCCGCGCAGGTTGAAGAGCAAGCCCAGCCATAGTATCGGCAGAGTGATGCGGTCCGGCAGCAGCTGCTGGTCCAGGTCGATGCCCGCCAGCGCGATGAGTCCCCAGGTGAGGAACAGGGCGCCAAACGCAGGCGCACCGAACCCGAAGTGCCAGGCCACCACACCGGAGAGGACGCCGGTGAACGCTTCCACCAGGGGATAGCGCGGCGAGATGGGCGCATGACAAGCGCTGCAACGGCCGCGCAATGCCAGGTAACTGACGATGGGAAGGTTCTCGAGGGCGGTGATGCCATGACCGCAGTGCGGGCAGCGCGACCGCGGCATCACGAGGTCGTAGCGCTCGGTCGGCGTGGTATCGGGCGCGTATTCGGCGCGCCATTCACGCTCCAGCATGATCGGCAGCCGGTGGATCACCACGTTGAGGAAACTGCCCACCAGGAGGCCGAGCAACACGGCGAGGAACGTGAAGGCGAGCGGACTTTGCTCCAGCAAGAGCGTGATGGTCATGGGTTCCCCGGAGATGAGGCGCCGGCTCCGGTGAGGGAGCCGGCGCAAGCAGCGTCCTTAGATGACCGAACCCAGCTTGAAGATGGGCAGGTACATCGCCACCACGAGGCCACCCACCAGCACGCCGAGGATCGCCATGATGAGCGGCTCCATGAGGCTGGTGAGGTTGTCCACCGCGTTGTCCACTTCTTCTTCGTAGAAGTCCGCGACTTTCGCGGCCATGGCGTCGATGGAACCGGCCTCTTCGCCGATGGCGATCATCTGGATCATGACGTGCGGGAACAGGCCCGTCTGGCTCATGCACAGGTTCAACTGCTGGCCCGTGGAGACTTGGTCGCGGATCTTGATGGTGGCCTGCTCGTAGACGATGTTGCCGGTGGCGCCCGATACCGAAGTCAGCGCGTCCACCAGGTTCACGCCGGCCGCGAACATGGTGGAGAGGGTGCGGGCGAAACGCGCCAGCGAAGACTTGGTGAGGATATCTCCCACCACTGGGATCTTCAGCGAGAGCCTGTCCAGGTTCTCGCGGAACTTGCGCGAACGTTTCTTGAAGAACATGAACGTGCCGAACCCGATGCCGCCGACGATCAGATAGATATAGCCCTGCGATCGCACCGAACGGGACAGGTTCACCACGAACTGGGTGAAGGCCGGCAGAGCAGCGCCGAACCCCTTGAACAGTTCCTCGAACTGCGGGATCACGAATACCAGCAGGATGCCCGTGACCACGAAGGCCACCACCAGCACGGCGATGGGATAGGAGAGCGCTTTCTTGATCTTCTTCTTGATGCGCTCGGTCTTCTCCTTGTAGGTCGCGATCTTGTCCAGCAAGGTCTCGAGGGCGCCCGCCTGCTCGCCGGCACGCACCAGACTCACGAACAGGTCGTCGAAGTACAGGGGATGCTTGGCCAGGGCGTCGGCCAGGTTGTTACCCGCCTCCACGTCGCCCTTGATGCTCATCACCATGTCCTGCATGTTCGGATTGGCATGGCCTTTGCCGATGATGTCCATGGACTGCACCAGCGGCACGCCGGAGCTCATCATGGTGGCCATCTGGCGGCTGAAGAAGGCGATGTCGGCGGTCTCGATCTTCTTGCCAGCCTTACGGCGAGCCTTGCTGATCTTGAGCGGGGCGATGCCTTGCCGGCGCAAATCGGCCTTGACCGCGGCCTCGTTGGGCGCCATGGTCTTGCCCTTGACGCGATTGCCCTTCTTGTCCGTCCCTTCCCAGACGAAGTTGAGATTCTTACCAGCTGCTACTGCGGCGTCTGCCATGGCGTGCTATCTGTCCGGTTATTCGACGGTGACACGGTTCAATTCGGCCAGGCCGAAGTCGCCGCGCTTCACCTTGGTGAGCGCCGAGCGGCGCAGGTCAGGCACGCCTTCGGCCGCGGCCTGAGCGGCGATCAGGATGGCGTTGCCGCCCGACATGATGATCTTGCCCATCTCTTCCGAGACCGGCATGACCTGGTAGATGCCCGTACGCCCCTTGTAGCCCTCGGCGCACTGGTCGCAGCCTACCGGTTCGTAGATGGTGAGACCCGCGTCGATCTCCGCGTCGGTGAAGCCCTCCTTGAGCAGGGCCTCGCGGGGGATATCCGCCGGCTTCTTGCAGTGCTTACATAGCCTGCGCGCCAGGCGTTGCGCGATGATCAGGTTCACTGCGGTCGCGATGGAATAGGGTGCCACGCCGATGTCGGCGAGACGGGTGAGGGTCTTGGGCGCGTCGTTCGTGTGCAGGGTCGCCAGCACCATGTGGCCGGTCTGGGCCGCCTTGATGGCGATCTCCGCCGTCTCCAGGTCGCGGATCTCGCCCACCAGGATGATGTCCGGATCGAGGCGCAGGAAGGACTTGAGCGCCGCGGCGAAGGTGAGGCCCACCTTGGGGTTCACGTTCACCTGGTTGACGCCCGGCAGCTGGATTTCCGCGCGGTCTTCCGCCGTGCAGATGTTACGGTCCTCGGTGTTGAGGATGTTGATGCCGGTATAGAGCGACACGGTCTTGCCGGAGCCGGTCGGCCCGGTGATCAGGATCATGCCGTAGGGCTTCTCCAGGTTCTCCAGATAGAGCTTCTTCTGGAAGTCTTCGTACCCCAAGGCATCGATGCCCAGTTTGGCGCTGGACGGATCGAGGATACGCATCACGATCTTCTCGCCGAAGAGCGTGGGGCAGGTGGCGACACGGAAGTCGATGGCGCGGGTGGCGGAGAGCTTGAGCTTGATGCGGCCGTCCTGGGGGATGCGGCGCTCCGAGATGTCGAGCTTGGCCATGACCTTGAGGCGCGCGGCGATCTTCGGGCCGAGCACCATGGGAGGCTTCACCACTTCGCGCAGCATGCCGTCCTGGCGGAAGCGCACCCGGTATTCTTTCTCGTATGGTTCCCAGTGGATGTCCGATGCGCCCTTGTTGATGGCGTCCAACAACACCTTGTTGATGAATTTGACCACGGGCGCGTCGTCGATATCCGCGCTCGACTCTTCGGCCGCTCCGCCCTCCTCGTCGCCTGCGGAGATGTCCAGGTCGCCTATGTCACCCTCCGCCAGGTCCTTCATCGAGGTGTCCATGGACTGGACGGCCTTCTCGATGGCCTTGGCCAGCTTGTCTTCCTCGGCGATGACAGCGTCTACGGTCATGCCGGTCTTGAACTTGATCTCGTCCAAGGCCTGCAGGTTGGTGGGGTCGGAGACCGCCACGAACAACTTGCGGCCACGCTTGAAGAGCGGCAGGGCGTGATGCTTCTCGATGAGCTGGGCTTCCACGTCCTTGAGCGGGGCCTGTCCCAGGTCCACCGCATCCAGGTCCAGGGTGGGCACGCCGAACTCCTCGGAGGCGGCGCTGGCCACGGCACGGGCGTTCAGCTTCTTGATGCGGACCAGGTAGCTGACCAGCAGGAGCTTCTCGGCGGCGGCATCTCGCTGCGCGTCGGCGGCATCCAGCTCGGAGAGCAGCCCAGCCGCCACCAGACGCCGCGGGAGTCCGGTCAAGTTGGTCTTGACGGTAGTCGTCGCCATGTCCCTACCCTTAAGAGGAATCGGGCGCCCGAGACGCAGGCCCCCACAGCTAAGATAGTAGAGCGGAGTGGGCTAAATTGTCCAATGGAGACAGGGGTCTAGCAGGCCTTTGGCCGCTAGAATGCCCCCGTGGCTGACCCTCGGTAGGTACAGCCGCCTACGCGATGAGGAGCCGATCTTGCCCAGCTTCGGGCCCCTAGCCCGTAACACCTTGTGGATGATCCTGGGCCAAGGCGTCCGCATCCTGGTCCAGTTCGCCTATTTCGTCCTCATCGCGCGCATCCTGCACCGGGATGGCTACGGAGCCTTCGCCGGCGCCGTGGCTCTGGTGGCGGTGCTTGCGCCATTCGCAGGCTGGGGCAGCAGCAACCTGCTGGTCAAGAATGTCGCACGTGATCGCGACACGTTTCCGCGCTACTGGGGCCGCGCACTGATCGTCTCTGCCGTGAGCGGCAGTCTGCTCACGGTCTTGGCCCTCTCGCTGGCCTGGCTGATCCTGCCGGCTTCGGTCCCGCTCATCATGGTTTTGTGGGTCGCCATCGCCGATCTGCTGTTCACCCGTATCCTGGAAGCCGCCTGCCTGGCCTTCCAAGCCGTACATCGGCTGTTCAAGACCGCGCTACTGAGCATCATCTATTCGCTTTCACGCTTGGCCGGCGTGTTGGTCTTGCTTCACATGCATGGGGGCGACCTTCTGGCTACTTGGGCTATCCTTTATCTTGGCGCGACCATGCTTGCGACCGTGCTAGCCGTCGCCTGGGTGTCACTTGAACTCGGCATGCCGAGATTCGAGATGACAGGCTGGCACCGCGAGTTCGGCGAAGGCTTCTATTTCGCTTCGAGCTTCAGTGCCCAGCGCATCTACATGGACAGTGACAAGGCCTTGCTGACACGTCTGGGGTCGCTGGATGCGGCTGGCATCTACACCGCCGCGGCCCGCGTGGTGGAAGTGGCATTCATCCCAGTGTTCGCTCTTTTGGCTGCGGCCTACCCGCGATTCTTCACTTCCGGGCAGCGCGGCGTGCAGGGCACCTGGGACCTGTCCCGCAAGCTCTTGCCCTATGCATGTGTATATGCGCTGGCTGCGGGCATCGGGCTCTATCTGCTCGCGCCGTTGCTGCCATGGCTGTTGGGCGCCGACTTTGCCGAATCAGTGTCGGCTGTGCGTTGGCTTTCGATCGTGCCGCTGCTCATGACGCTGCACCGGTTCGCGGCCGATTCCCTCACCGGTGCCGGCTGGCAGGCCAAGCGCACTCATATCGAGTTCGGGGCCGCCGGACTCAACGTGCTGCTCAACGTCGTACTGGTACCACTGTTCTCCTGGCGCGGCACCGCCTCGATTACGGTCTTCACCGAGGTGGTGCTGGTGATCGCGCTGTGGCTCGTGCTGTATTCCATCAGCCGCGGCTGGGGGCAGGAGATGGGGGCATGAGCGGCAATCACCTCGAGCGTGGCGACCGCTTCGCAATCTTCTGGGGCGGGGGTCTCGGCGACATCCTGGCGATCAGGCCGCTGTTGCTGGCCCTTGCGCGTTTGCTGGACCGGCCACCGGATTTCTTCACCACCGCGACCCATCTGCAGGACCTGTTCCAGCAACTCGGCTTGCAGGTCAATCTGCATATCCTGCCCACCCAGCCGTTGCCGGCGCTGAAGGTGTTTCGGGACCTTGATGTCAGCTTCGACTGGCTCTATCTCGGCGCCTATCCGCGCATCAAGACACGCATGCTTGCCCACGTCGTCGGTGCGGGACGCATCTGGAGCCGGCGCCACGGGGGCGTGGACCCTTTCGTGGGTGAACAGGTGCTCGCCGATCTGCATGCCTTCGGTCTGGGATCCGCGGCGCCTTATGGCGGCAGCGCGGCATTGCCTCGACTGCCGGTGACTTTGCCGCCCGACTATCTGCTGTTCCATCCGGGCGCGAAGCCCCGGTGGGAGACCACTCGCTGGCCGGTGGAACATTGGCAAAGCTTGCTGCTCCGCGTGCTTCAGACCAGCGGTTCAGACGTGGTCTTGGTCGGCGTCGACGCGGAACGAGAAGGTCTGGAATCGTTGTCGCAGGGTCTGGAAAGTGGAATACGGCGGCGCGTGCACATCGAGACGGCCATGCCGCTTGCGGGGCTGGTCAGCGCGGTGGAAGGCAGCCGCGGGGTGGTATGCCATAACTCCGGTGTCCTGCACCTGTCCGCAGCATTGGGACGACCTACGGTGGCGGTGACGGGGTCATCGGCCCGCTTCTGGCGGCCACCGTATAGCCATGTGCAGAACGTGACGTCCGGTGCCTGCGAGTTGGCCTGCAATCAATACCGTTGTCCGGTACCGTTCTACCGGGCCCGCTGTATAAAGGAACTCGGTGTCGAACCTGTACTCGAGGCGTTACGGCCTGTCCTGGGAAATCAGGAGCGGTCCAACACCCGCTGATAGAGGTCCCGGTAGCCGGCAGCAACGTCGTCCCAGTCGTAACGTGCCACTACCTTCAGTCGGCCGGTCTCGGCCATACGGCTGGCAAGTTGCGGATCCGCGTGCAGGCGGGACAGGCATGCTGCCAAACCGGCAGCATCACCCGCGGTGAAGAGGGATCCCGTCTCGCCCTCCTGCACCACCTCGGTCACAGCCGGCAGGCGGCTTGCGATCACCGGGCATCCACAGGCGAGCGCTTCCAGTGGCACCAGGCCCATGCCTTCCTGCTGACCCTTCTTCCCCAGCAAGGAGGGGAATACTAACGCCTCGGCGGTCCCATATAGCGGCGGCAATTCAGCGTTTGCCCGAGGACCCAGGAACTCCACTTGTGACTGCAGTCCCAGTTCTCGCGTCAACTTCCGTAATGAGCCTTCTGCCGGTCCACCTCCGACGACACGAAGGCCCGGCCGATCTCCCTGCGTGGCCAATCTTGCCATGGCCTGCAACAAGACATGTACGCCCTTGTCCGGAACCAGGCGTCCGACGTAGAGCAGCCCGGCGCGCCGAACGGCGGCCGCAGGCGGCACGAAGCGGCGCGTATCGACGCCCATGGGCATGATCTGCGGTGTGATACCTGTCGAGATCTCCAATGCCTTATCCCGCAATGTCGCGCTCACCACGGTCACAACATCGGCCTGCTCGAGTGCTTTGCGTTGCAACGGACGTGCCCAGCGACCCAGTGCCAAGAGGTCAGAACCATGGCTGGTGCATATCAATGCACGCCGGTCTTTGAATTTGGCGCCGAGATAGCCGTGCGGTATGGCCCAGTGCGCATGGATGAGGTCGAATCCTTGCCTCACCAGGCGCTGGCCGGACAGGTATTCCGCACCCAGGAATGGCAGGAGCGCGGCGGCACGCCACGGCCTGCGCCTCAGCCCTGCCAGCATGCCTCCGCCGTATGCCAATGTCTCCCAACGTTCCGGCAGGTAGCGGAAGCGGTGCACCGACACTCCATCCAACTGTTCTTCCGTCGCGGCGCCGGGCGCATGCGGAGCGAGGACGTGCATCTCGAACCAGACGGCGAGGCGGCGCGTAAGTTCGTGGACGAAAGGCGGGACGCCGGCATCACCCGCAAAACGCGGATAGGTGGAAGTCAGCACCAGGATGCGGCGAGCCGGCACGGGCCCTCTCAGCCGCTGCGGCTATACAACAGGGTCGTGATCTGTTCTGAGACCAGCCCGATGAGGAACACCAGCACCGAGGTGATGATTAGCAACGCGGTCATGTTGGTGAAACGGTGGTATTCCACGAAGGTGTACAGGTAGTAACCCACGCCAGTGCAGAAGAACAATCCGCTGATGGGCAGGAAGATCTTGAGTGGCGAGTAGAGCGTCGCGATCTTGAAGATGATGAGCAGGAAACGCACCCCGTCCCGTAGCGGCTTGATATGGCTCTTGCCTTGCCGTTTGGCGGCTTCGATCGGCAGATAGCCCACCCGGTAGCCGGCGCGGAAGAACGCCATGGTGATGGTGGTGGGGTACGAGAAACCGTTGGGCAGGAGATACAGGAACTCGCGGAATCGCGCTGTATCCGCTACCCGGAACCCCGAGGTGAGATCGAGGATACGGTGTCCGGTCATCCAGGAGGCCAGGGTGTTGTAGAAGGTGTTGGCAAGATGCCGCCAGGGCGAAGCCTGGGAGCGGCCGCCGGTACGTGAGCCGACCACCATGTCGTAACCCTCGGCAAGCAGTTGCAGGAGCCTGGCCACGTCGGCGGGGGCGTGCTGGCCGTCCGCATCCAGGCATACGGTGAGCGAACCCCTCGCTGCCCGCAGCCCGGCCTTCACCGCGGCTCCATTGCCCATGGAATAGGGGTGGCGCACCACCACAGCGCCAGCCGCGCGGGCGGCCTCACCGGTGGCATCGCTCGAGCCATCATCCACCACGATCAATTCCGCCTCAGGGTGCAGCCGCTTCAGCTCGGCAAGCACCTTCGGCAGGCTAGCTGCCTCGTCCTTGGCTGGGATAACGATGGACAAGCGCGGTGAATTTTCGCTCATGCGGCAGTGACTGGCCTTGGCTGAAATGCGGCCAATATAACATCCGTCAGCGGGTCGTCGGCGGCAGATCCTCGATCCGTGCCTGCAGGTCCGCGATCACTGGATCAAGGTGCCCTAGGTAGTTCAACTGCCTAAGGCGACCCAGGTCGTGCAGGGCCAGATCCCGGTCGCGCAACTGGAGGTCCATGGTGACGATGTTCTCCTGGTATTGGGCCTCCGTGGGCACCAGAGCCGCCGCCTGGGCCATCAGTTCCCGGGCTCTGCTCACATCATCCATCTCGGTGGCAACGTAGTTGCCATAGATCACCAGGATATTGGCGTGCACTTCTCTCAGCATGGGTAGATATGGGTTCCCCAGGGCCGAGTCGAAGATGGCTTGCATGCTGGCGCGAGGTAGCACGCAATTACCTTTGTCCACGCAGTCGCCGAGGGCCGCTAGGCCTTGGATGTCGGAAGCGGCGAGCTTGCGGTCGGCGAGCTTGCGGGCGATGCGCGGCAGCACGCGCTCGTCCACCTTGCCGGCGATCTGGGCTTCCACCAGCACCAGCGATACGTCCGGGATGATGGTGGACTTCGGCACGTCGGAGGCGGCCTGCAGGGCGATCACCGCATTCTCGTACTGCTTGGGATCTTCTATCAGCGCCATGTTGGCGTAGGTCTGCCCAAGCATATACGTGGCATAAGGCGACATCGGATGGTGCGCGGCTTCGGCGGCGGCGAAACTCAAGTTGTCCCGCCAATCGTAAGCCCGTGCCCAAGTCACCGTGGCGCAGCCCAGCAAGGCCAAGCCGACGACCACGTAACGCACGAGGCGCGCGGGAGCGTCCGCCCGCAGCGGCAGCAGCAGTGACATCGCGGCCAGGATCAGCCCCAGGTCCGGCAGGTAGCAACGGTGCTCGTAGGCGAGTTCCAGCGGGAAGATGGTGGATTCCATGAGCTGCCCACCCAGGAACCAGGCGATGCCAAGGGCCACCAATGGCAAACGCTTGCGCAGCGATACGCAGGCTATCAGTAGGACGGCGAGTCCCAACAGCGCGAGCAGCGTAGTCGCGGGGGTGAACAGGCCGCGCGACGGCACGATGTCGTCGTGGTAGAGGCCCAGTTCCGAGGGATAAGGGAGCAGAGTCCAGCGGATGTAGAGCCACACCACCCGCATCTCGGAGAGTAGCCGCTCGCCCAGGTTGTAGTCGCGGCCGGAGTAATTCAGGAAGCTTCCGTGGTGTGCGACCAGCATCCAGGCGAGGCCGACGCAGCCCGGCAATAGCAGAAACACCGCGTAAAAGACCCCGATGCGACGGTCGAAACCGCCGGCCGCGGTACGGAAGCGGAAGATGAAGCATTCGATGACGAGCGCAAACACCGGAAGTAGTGCGCCGGACTCCTTGCACAACACCGCGATGGCCGTGCAGAGTGGCGCCGCCACCCATAACAACCAAGCGCTGCCCGCGCTGTCGAGCATCCTCTGGCGGCCCGCGATGTAGGCGTTGAGCCCCAGCAGTACGAACAGCGCTGAGAGCGCCGTCTCACGCTGTACCACATAGAGTACCGGCATCGCGTTCAGCGGGTGCAACAGCCAGATACCAGCCGTGAACATTGCGAGCCAGCGCAGCCGATCCTCGGGGAGGCTCGGCGCGTGCAGCTTGCTGTAAGCACTCAATAGCTGAAACACCAGCCAGCCCACCAGCAGGCCGTTGGCTAGGTGGATGGCGAGATTGGTCGTCTTGAATGCACGGGCGCCATCCGCGCCGGTGAAGTAGGCATTGATCGCGAAACTGAGCATGCTTATTGGCCGCATCGACGGGCCCGCCTGGAACGAGAACATGGCGTGGCTGATTGATTTCCAGGAGAAGTCCTTGATGGCGATGGCGGGGTTCTGCACTACGTTGGTGTAATCGTCCAGGGCGAATCCCCCGCCCAGGCCAGGACGATAGGCGAGGATCGCGGCCAAGCCGAGGGCGAGCGCGAACAAGGCCTTTGCCGATGGGCGGACATGCGTGGAGGTCAAGGCGGGCATCCCGTATGGGTAGCGGCGCTAGATTCTATCCACAAGTGCACCGGCGGGGAATCACTCGGGGCGAGAAGTGGCTTGGTGCGCATACTCGCGCTCCAGCACCACGAGGTCGGCGCTCATGCGGAAGTCGTGGATCTTCCGTAGCGCGTCGATCTGCACCCGGGCATCTTTGTAATCATGGTAGCGCAGCAACAAATGCGCGAAGTTGGAGCGTAGCGTCTCGTTCGCCGGGCACAAGTTCACCGCTTTTTGCATCGCTTCGGAAGCCTCCGGCACCTTGCCAGAATTCTCCTGGAAGATGGAGTAGGTGTTCCAGGCGTTGGCTAGGTAGCAGGGTATCGGAGCGAAACGTGGGTTGGCCACGGCGCCTTCGAATATCGCGCGAGCGTCGGGATAGAGGGGCTCGTAACCCGGGGCCGCCAGCAGAATGAGGGATTGCAGGGCGGATTGCAGGCTGGAGGTGGGTGCCGCCTCTGTCACGCGCATGGCGGCGAGCCGCAACCGCTGCTGCGCCGCGGGTAGCTGCTTGAGCATGGCGTACATATAGGCGAGCCCCACATCCTGGTTGATGCTTCCCGGTTCGAGCGCCTTTGCCTGATCTGCGACCCTGACTGCTTCAGGGATCAGCCGGGTATCGCCGCTGGAGATGATGTAGCGCAGGTAGGCCCACTGCAGTTCCGTCACCGCGCGCACTGAATTCGGATGGTGGCGGGACTCCGCGCGGGCGAAACTGAGCTCCGACTGCCAGTCGTAGGCGCGCATGGCCGTGGAGACCGCCAGCACCATAAACACCATGGTTCCCAGCACCGGAGCCAGGCGACCCAATTCGCGCCGGGTACTCAGGCCGTCCAGGCCCGCGGTGCAGGCGAGGATCAGCCCGAAAATCGGCAGGTAATTACGATGCTCAAATACGAGCTCAAGGGGCAGTACGGTAGATTCCATGAGCTGCCCGCCGAAGAACCAGAGCAGGCCGAAGGCCAACCACGGGAAGCGGCGACGGGAGGCGAAAGCGACCGCCAGCAGCGCCGCCACTGACAGCACTGCCGCCAAAGTGATGGGAGGCTGCAATAGTCCACGGGACGGCAGGATGTCGTCGTGGAACAGCCCCAGTTGATGCAGGTCCGGCACGAAGGTCCAGCGCAGATAATCCAGGACTACGCGGCATTCGCTCAACACTCGCTGGTAGGCAGTGAAGTCGCGCCCAACGTAGCTGGCGAAGAAGAATCCTGGTTTCAGCGTAGCCAGGAGCGCCGCCCCCAGCAGTGGCAGCGCCAGGAACACTACGAAGAAGGCTTGTACGGTGCGATCGGGGTTCCCTTCGCGATCTTGGAATCGCAGCCATACGAATTCGATGACCAGCAGGTAGACCGGCACCAGCGCGGCGGTCTCCTTACACAGCAAGCCAATTACCACAGCGGTCGGGGTCACCAGCCACATGAGCAGGCGACCGCCATCGCCGTCGGCCCGGCGTCGCCGGCCGACAAGATAAGCCAGCATCGCCAGCACGCTGAAGAACGCCGATAGTGATGTCTCACGCTGCACCACATACAGCACGGCGGTGAGATTCAAGGGATGGACCAGCCAGAGTCCTGCTGTCGCGAGACTTAGCCAGCGAATGCGCCGTCGATCCGGCACGGTCCCCGTGCCGCGGCCCTGGGCCAGCAGGATTTCCCGCGCTAGCCAACCTAACGCCACACCACATGCAAGATGGATCGCGATATTGACGAGCTTGAAACCGGCCGGATCCAGCCCGCCGAATTGGGCATTGAGTATGAGGCTCAGCATGCTCAAGGGTCGTAGCAAGCCACCGATAGGCGCTGAGAGCATGGCGTCGAGCAGGCCCGCCAGGCTGGCGTGGTGTGCGGTGACTGCCGGGTTATCCAAGATGCTGCTGAAGTCGTCGAATACGAAGTCACCGGGCACGCCCGGCAGATAGATAAGCAGGGCGATCGCCACTACGGCGATGCAGGTCAGTAGGTAGATCAGCGTGGTGCGTCTCAACATCTCGATTTCCGGAATGCAGAAAAACTATGCCCCGCCGAAGCGGGGCATAGCCTCCCAATAGATCGGGAAAGCGCAGCCTAAGATCAGGGAGCGCCAGTGTCGCGGCAGGAAGCTGGCAGGTACTTCTCGTCTACCGGGGTAGCGGAACCCACGCCGCAGTGCCAGGTGTTGCCACCGTCCGTGGTCCAGATCTCGACGGTCTTGCTCTTGATGTTCGTATTCACGCCGCCGTCACGCATCGTGGCGATGATGCCAGCGGTGCTGCCGCTAGCCGCGGTGAGTAGCACGGTGCTCACATAGCGGCCGACCGGACCCTTGCTGGTCGCGGTGCTATAGACCGAGATAAGTTTCAGCGGCCACTTGCTGTTGTTCTGGTAGAACTCGGCCAAGCCGACTTCGCCGCCACCGGCCAGCTGGATGCCTTCCGACATCTGCGAACGGGCGATGTAGTCCTGATAGGCCGGGATGGCGATGGCCGCCAAGATGCCGATGATCGCGATCACGATCATCAATTCGATGAGGGTGAAACCCTTCTGCAACGTCTTCATGGATGACTCCTCGATATGTTGACGGTCAACTGTTGAACCAAATCCCTGGAGCGCCGACTTTACACTCCTGCTCTTAGAGTAAGCAACAGCCATGCCAGTTATTTTGGGTTTTGATATCAATGAGTTACAGATCAACAAGGTGGCGCAACAATGTCAAATTCTGACAAATTCTGACAGTCTTGGTCACCCACCCGCGGGACAGTAGGGGCTATTCCAGTCCCAGCTTCTTGATGCGATAACGCAGCTGCCGGAAGCTCATGCCGAGCAGCTTGGCGGCAGCCGTCTTGTTGTAACGGGTCTGCTCAAGCGCCTTGCGGATCGCTTCCTTCTCCACATCGTCGAGATGCTTGCCGAGGGGTTGCGGTGCACCTGATCCGGCGGTCGTCGGTTCCGATTCATCCGTTTCCGAGGCGGCCTGCAACTGTATATCCGCAGCGTGGATGACCCGCCCTTCCGCCAGGGTGGTGGCGCGTTCCAGCACATTCTCGAGTTCACGTACGTTTCCGGGGAAGCTGTAGGACTGCAATAGGGTGGCAGCGTCCGCTGCCAGTCTGGCCGGCTGCGCCTCGTGGCCCGCAAGACGTTCGAGAATGTGGTCCGCCAGGAGTGGAATATCCTCGGGCCTTTCCCGTAGCGGCGGCACCCGCAGCTCGATCACGTTGATCCGGTAGTAGAGGTCTTCCCGGAAACGCGCAGTCCGCACCATCTCCGTGAGGTTTCGGTGGGTGGCGGAGAGGATGCGCACGTCCACCGGTGTCTCGCGCTGTGCGCCCACCGCACGGATGGCCTTCTCCTGGATCACCCGCAAAAGTTTCACCTGCATGTGCAGAGGCAGCTCGGCCACCTCATCCAGGAACAAGGTGCCGCCCTGGGCGGCCTGGAACAAGCCGTCCTTGTCCGCCACCGCGCCCGTGAAGCTGCCCTTCTTGTGGCCGAAGAACTCGCTTTCCATGAGTTCGGCGGGGATGGCGCCACAATTCACGGCTACGAAGGCCGCTTCGGCGCGGGCGCCGTTCTCGTGGATGAGTCGCGCCACCAGTTCCTTGCCTGTGCCCGACTCGCCGCTGATGTGCACCGGCGCCTGGCTGCGCGCTACCTTGGCCACCATGAGTCGCACCTGCTCGATGACGGGCGAACGTCCGAGCAGTTGCGTGGCGCCGCGGTGCTCGCCGGACACACGTTTCTCGCGCAGCTTGAGCGCGGTGCTGACCAGGTTGCGCAGCGCGGTCAGGTCGACCGGTTTCGATACGAAATCGAAGGCACCGTACTTGAGCGCTTGTACGGCAGATTCCACGTTGCCGTGGGCGGTGATCACCGCCACCGGCAACTGCGGGAAATGGGCCTGGATGTAGCCCACGAGCTCCAATCCGTCGCCGTCCGGCAAGCGCATGTCCGTCAGACACAGGTCCAGCGGCCGGGAGTGGAGCACCGCATGGGCCTGGGCGATATCGGCCGCCAGCACGCAATCCACGTCCATGCGCGTGAGCGTGAGCTCGAGGAGCTCGCGGATCGCCGGCTCGTCATCCACTACCAGCGCGATGGGTCTGCTCATCAGGTCAACCAGCCTTCGGGAGCGCCGAACTCGATGCGGAAGCAACTGCCACCCTGGAGACGCGGAGCATAGGATAGATGGGCGCGGTTACACTCGCAGAGTTCGCGGGCGATGAAAAGCCCCAACCCGGTGCCGCGTGGATCGGAAGTGTAGAAGGGCTCGAAGATGTGCTCCGCGACCTCCGGCGAGATGCCCGGACCGCGGTCCAGCACTTCCAGGTAACCCGAGCCCCGGCCGGCCAGCGGTCCGATCCGGAATTCGACGCGTGCTTCGCCCGCGGGGCCGCGGCTACCGTGACGCAACGCGTTCTCCGAAAGGTTCCATACTATCTGGTGCAGATGCGTGGGATCGACCCGCATCCGAGGCAACTGGCGATATTCCGCGTCCAGCGGTACGGCATCGGCCGGCAGTGCGTGGCGGTCGCGGAACTCCGCGATGAAGTCCTTCAGCCAGGCGGTGACATCGAGCTCCTCGGCGCGGGTGTTATCGCGGCGCGAGAGTTGCAGGATGTTCTCCACAATGCGCTCCATGCGGCGCGAATGTTCGTCGATGATCTCGATGAGACGCCGATCGCCGCTCTCCAGCTTGGGCGACTCCGCCAGGAGCTGATTGGCATGGCTCACGGCGGACAGGGGGTTCCTGATTTCGTGGGCGATGCTGGCGGTCAGCCGCCCCAAGGTCGCGAGCTTGGTCTGGCGCACCTGTTCGGCGACGGCGCTGGCGTCTTCGAGGAAAATAAGGACGCCGCCGATGCGGGTGCCGCCGATGGCGGCGAAGCGCGGTATCAGTGGGCGGCCATACGGTGAGACCACAGTCGCAGGACGCGGCGACTCGCCGCGTCGCCACGCCGCGAGCTCGGCCTGAAGGCGCGGGGCAGGTTCACCGAGCGATGTGCGGCTGTCCGGCGCAAGGTGCAGGCTCTCCGCGGCGGCACTGTTGAGCATACGGATGCGGTCCTGTTCGTCCACCACCAGCACGCCGGAGCGCATGTGGTGGATCACATACTCGTTGATCTCCGAGAGGTCGGCGAGGTCGATCCCGCGCTTTTCTGCGAGTGCCTCGCTCTCGCGCAACCGGGAGCCCACGTACTGGCCGCCCAAGGCGGCCGCGAACAGGATCAAGCCGATGATGCCGGCCTGGGCATAGCCGCCCTGTTCGGCGGTGCCGGAGAGGATGGCCAGGCTCTGTTCGGCGAGGATCGCCAGCGCCGCCACCGCAGCGAAGGCCACGCTCATGCGCCGCGACAGGAGCACGCTGTTGATGGAGATGGTGATGAACAACAGGCTGCCGAGGCCGCTGGCGGCGCCGCCGGAGGCATGCATCAGGAGGGTCACCGCGGCGATATCCGCGGCCAGTTGCGAATAAGTCTGCAGCTGCAGGCCGGGTCGCCGTGCACTGACGGTGAAGGTGGCGAGCGCGCCGAAGCACGCGTACATCAGGCCGGTCCACAGGAACAGACCCGGGTAAACGTCACCCAAGAGGCGCGGGGTACGGTCGCTGAAGAACAGCGCCACCACCAGTCCGCCCACCACCATGCGGAAAAGGTTGACCAGGTTGAGCAGGCGCCAAGCCGCGGACTCGGCCGGCGAGATCGCTTGGGGTGCCTGCAGATTCGGCGTGGCGCTCATGGCTGGCGCGCGGCCTCGCCTTTGCACATGCAATGGCTTTGCTTCAAAATACCGCTCCTTCCACCCATCCCCCAATCCCCAAGCCCATGAACCTGCACGAATATCAGGCGAAACAACTGTACGCAGAATACGGCATCCCGGTGCCCCGCGGAATGCCAGCCAAGAGTCCCGGCGAGGCCGTCGCGGCGGCCCAGACCCTGGGCGGCAGCCTTTGGGTGGTAAAGGCCCAGGTGCACGCCGGCGGGCGCGGCAAGGCGGGAGGCGTGAAGCTCTGCCGCAGCCCCGACGAGGTGCGGACCGCCACCGAGGGCATGTTGGGCAAGCGCCTGCATACCCATCAGACCGGCCCCGAGGGCCTGCCCATCAATGCCGTGATCGTGGAATCCGGCTCGGACATCGAGCGCGAGCTTTATCTATCGGTGCTGGTGGATCGCGCCCGCGAGCAGGTGGTGTTCATGGCCTCCGCTGCCGGCGGCATGGACATCGAGGAAGTGGCGGCCAAGACGCCTGAGAAGATCTTCCGCGTCTGGATACATCCCGCGGCGGGTATCCAGCCGAACCAGATCCGTGAGCTGGCTTTCGGACTAGGGCTTTCCAGCAAGGAACACATGGCCAGCTTCGGCAAGATCGCCGAGGGCCTGTACAAGCTGTTCATGGAGCGCGACGCAAGCCTGGTGGAGATCAATCCGCTGATCGTCACCAAGGACGGCCGTGTGCTGGCGCTGGACGCCAAACTCAACCTGGACGACAACGCGCTGTACCGCCAGCCCAAGCTCGCGGCCATGCGCGACGCCAGCCAGGAAGACGAGCGCGAGGCCCAGGCCCGCCAGCACGATCTGAACTACGTCTCCCTCGACGGCGACATCGCCTGCATGGTGAACGGCGCTGGTCTCGCCATGGCCACCATGGACATCATCAAGCTGCATGGCGGCAAGCCCGCCAACTTCCTGGACGTGGGCGGTGGTGCCACCACCGAGCGTGTCACCGCGGCCTTCAACCTGATCCTGTCCAATTCGGCGGTGAAGGCCATCCTGGTGAACATCTTCGGCGGCATCGTGCGCTGTGACCTGATCGCGGAAGGCATCATCAACGCCGTGAAGGGCGTGGGCGTGCAGGTGCCGGTGGTGGTGCGCCTGGAAGGCACCAACGTGGAGCAGGGCAAGAAGCTCTTGAAGGAGAGCGGCCTCGCCATCATCCCCGCCAACGACCTCACCGATGCGGCCAAGAAAGTCGTCGCGTCCATCAAGAAATAAGAGACGAACATGAGCATTCTTGTTAACAAGAAGACCCGCGTCATCTGTCAGGGCTTCACCGGCAAACAGGGCACGTTCCATTCCGAACAGGCCATCGCCTACGGCACCAAGCTGGTGGGCGGCGTGACTCCCGGCCGTGGCGGCGAGAAGCACCTGGGCCTGCCGGTGTTCAACACCGTGCATGATGCCGTCAAGGCCACCGGCGCCGAGGCCAGCATGATCTACGTCCCGGCGGCCTTCGCTGCCGACGCGATCCTGGAAGCGGCGGATGCAGGCATCAAGGTGATCGTCTGCATCACCGAGGGCATCCCGGTCACGGACATGATCAAGGTCAAGGCGGCGATCCGCGACAAGGATTGCGTGCTCATCGGTCCGAATTGCCCGGGCATCATCACCCCGGGCGAGTGCAAGATCGGCATCATGCCCGGCCATATCCACCGCAAGGGCAAGATCGGCATCGTCTCGCGCTCGGGCACGCTCACCTATGAAGCCGTGTTCCAGACCACCAACCTGAAGTTGGGCCAGTCCACCTGCGTCGGCATCGGTGGCGATCCGGTGCACGGCATGAACTTCATCGACGTCATCAAGCTCTTCGAGCAGGATCCGCAGACCGAAGGCATCATCATGGTGGGCGAGATCGGCGGCACCGACGAGGAAGCCGCGGCGGAGTACATCAAGAAGCACGTGACCAAGCCGGTGGTGGCTTACATCGCCGGCGTCACCGCGCCCCCGGGCAAGCGCATGGGCCATGCGGGCGCCATCGTCTCCGGCGGCGCCGGCACCGCCCAGGCCAAGTTCAAGGCCCTGGAGAAGGCGGGCGTGAAGACCACTCATTCCCCGGCCGAGCTCGGCAGCACCATGGCCAAGCTCATGGGCCGTGGCGGCAAGAAGAAAGCTGCGAAGAAGCCTGCCAAGAAATCCAAGGCCAAGCCCAAGAAGAAGGCCGCAAAGAAGAAGGGCCGTGGCCGCCGCTGAGCCAACGCCGACCCGACTCGGATGATCCCATGAGCACTGGCTTGCGTGTCGTCATGGCCCAGCTCGACCTCACGGTCGGGGATGTGGCGGGTAACGTGCAGAAGCTCCTGGACGCCGCTGCGGAATCCCGCGACAGGCTCAAGGGCCAGCTGGTGGTATTCCCGGAACTGGCCGTCGCGGGTTATCCCGCCGAAGATCTGCTGTTCAATCCGGACTTCCGCCGCCAGGTGGAGCAGGGTGTCGCCCGACTGGTGGCCGGCATCCAGGGTATCCACGCCATGATCGGCTACCCTCTCTACGAGGGTGATCGCATCTACAACGCAGGCGCCATCGTCGGCGACGGCCGCATCAAGAGTGTCTATCGCAAGAGCGAGCTCCCCAACTACCAGGTCTTCGACGAACCCCGTTACTTCACGCCCGGCGACGCGCCAGCAGTGGTGGACGTGGCAGGTTTCGCGGTCGGTCTCAACGTCTGCGAGGACGTTTGGCATGCAGATCCCGCCAGGCGCGCGGCCCAGGCGGGCGCGCGCCTGCTCTGTGTGCCCAATGCCTCGCCCTTCAATCTGGGCAAGCAGGCGGAGCGGCAGGCTGAATTGTGCCGCCGGGTGGCGGAAGCAGGACTGCCCATCGTCTACGTGAACCATGTGGGCGGCCAGGACGACCTCCTGTTCGACGGCGGCTCATTGGTGATGAACGCGGATGGCAGTGTCGCCGCCCGCGCGCCGGATTTCGAAGCCGGCCTGTATCCGGTGGATTTCGTGCTGCAGGACGGCAAGGCCCGGGCCTTGCCTTCGGCCGTGCATCACGATGTCAGCCCGGAAGATTGCATCTATCGCGCCCTGGTGTTGGGCGTGAAGGACTATGCGCGGAAGAACGGTTTCCGGGGCGCGGTGTTGGGGCTATCCGGCGGCATCGACTCGGCGTTGACCCTCGCCATCGCGGTGGATGCCCTGGGTGCCCAGAACGTCACGGCAGTGATGATGCCGACCCGCTTCACCTCGGACCTCAGCCTGGAGGCCGCTGCGCAACAGGCGCGCAAGATGGGCGTGGCCTACCACCTCATCCCCATCGAGTCTTCCTATGAATCCTTGCGCGCTGCGCTGCAAGGCGTGCTGCCGGATACCTCGGGCATCACCGGCGAGAACCTGCAGGCCCGGGTGCGCGGCATGCTGTTGATGGCGGTGTCCAACAAGAGCGGGAAGTTGCTGCTCTGCACCTCCAACAAGAGCGAGCTTTCCATGGGTTACGGCACGCTGTACGGCGACATGGCCGGTGGCTTCGCACCCCTGGCGGATGTGATGAAGACGCGGGTGTATGCACTGGCACGCCACCGGAACACGCTGTCTCCTGTGATCCCCCAGTCAGTCATCGATCGGGAACCCACGGCGGAACTCGCGCCTGGGCAGAAGGACAGCGATAGTCTGCCGCCCTACGAGACGCTGGACGCCATCCTCACGGCCTACGTCGAGGAGGACAAGTCCCTGCAGGACATCGTGGCGCTCGGCCATCCGGAGGCGACGGTACGTAAGGTGATGGCGAGCGTGCAGAAGGCCGAGTACAAGCGGCGCCAAGGCCCTCCCGGGGTGCGCATCAGCCGCCGCAACTTCGGCGACGACCGGCGTTACCCCATCACTTCCGGCTACAGACCCGACTGAAACGAAAAGGCCCCGCGAGGGGCCTTTTGCATCATACCGGTCCGCGTGGAGTGTACTCGAGCGGCACGCCCGGATAATTCGTCTCGAGTATCTTCTGGGTGCTTGCGGCGAGGTCGTCGAGGCCGAGCTTCCTATAGCAGCTATACATGATCTGCAGGGCATCCACTGTGCGAGGGGTCTGCGGATAGTGCT
>DATIVR010000092.1:0-6825 GCA_035465695.1 Gammaproteobacteria bacterium | reverse complement strand
ATGCGCTCACTGAACGGAACGCCGAGCCGTCTGCACAGGGCTCTGAGCATGGCCGCGGGATCCCGCAGCACGTCCTCGGCATCCAACACTATGGGCGCGGTGCCAAGATTCTGGGACACATGCTCGAAGATGCGAGTCTGCTGCTGGAATCCCAGTTCCCAGAGCGCCGCGTCTGGACGCACCTTGGTGAAGGACGCCACCACCAGTTCCGGGCGGCGGATCAGGAAACAATTGGCCAGCCCGTCCAGCCAGTCGAGCGTCATGTCTGCCAGCACGTGCTGGGTCATGTGCTTCTGGTACCAGATGGCCTTAGCCGCAGGGATGGGACCGGTCAGCTGCTTCGCCACCGTCCGCCAATCGTTCGGCTGGGAGGCGATGACCTCATCGCGACCAGGATGGTTCACGCCGGTGGCGATCAGATAGTGCGCATAGAGCGGCTCGTCCACCACCACGGTGTCTTCCCGGTTCTCCCAGGAGCGCATCATGGTAGTGGAGATGTTGCGGGGCCCGGACCACATGGCCAGGCGCAGGGTCATATCCTAGGACCTTTGCCGCTCTCTTTCTTCACCAGCTCCATGTACAGACCTTGCAGCTTCTTCACCATCGGACCGCGCGGACCGGGCTTGCGGCCGTCCACTTCCGTGACCGGCACTAGACCGGCGAAAGTCCCGGTGACGAAGGCTTCCTCGGCGCCGTACACGTCCGTGAGGCTGAAGTCCTTCTCGAAATGCGGGATGCCGTTCTCGCGGCAGAGGCGCAACACATTGCTGCGGGTGATGCCGCCGAGGCAGTACTTGCCGGACGAGGTCCACACCTCGCCCTTGCGCACGATGAAGAAATGGGTGGAATTGCAGGTGGCGACGAAACCCTGCGGATCCAGCATCAAGGCTTCGTCAGCGCCAGCCTTGGCGGCCTGGATGCAAGCCATGATGTCGTTGAGCTTGGAGTGCGCGTTGAGCTTGGGGTCCAGCGTGTCCGGTGCGGCGCGGCGCACATGCACCGTGAAGAGACGGATGCCCTTCTCCACCGTCTCCGGCAGCGGCTGCTTGTACTCCGGGATGATCACCACCGTGGCGGGACCGATGGTCACTCTCGGATCTTGATAAGGCGTGGCCTTGAGACCGCGGGTCACCATGAGCCGGATGTGCACGCCGTCGCGCATCTTGTTGGCGCGCAGGGTCTCGACGATGCGCTGGGTCAACTGCTCCCGCGTGAGGCCAATGTCCATGTCGATGGTCTTGGCGCCCTCGTAGAGGCGGTCCAGATGCATCTCCAGGAACGGCAGGCCGCCGTCGTGTACCCGCAGGCCTTCCCACACGCCGTCACCCAGGATGTAACCGCTGTCGAACACCGAGACCTTGGCCTGGTCGCGGGGGAACAGCTCGCCGTTGATGCTCACCTGGATGGTGGCGTTGCGGGGATCCTGGTGATAGTCGTGGGTACCCTTGGCCATGTGTACTCCTGTTCCCGGACTCACAGACGAAAACGGTGGCATAAGCCACCGTTCTCTTCAACTCACGTACTCTCAGCAGTCCTCACAGATTTCTCACCACGGCGTCTGCAAAGGCGCTGGTCTTGACCTCCTTGGGGTTGGTCATCTGCCGCGCGAAGTCATAGGTGACTATGCCCGAAGCCACGGTCTTGGTGTAAGCGGCCTGGATCAGGTCCGCCGCCTCGCGCCAGCCGATGTACTCCAGCATCATCACGCCGGAGAATAGCAGCGAACCGGGGTTGGCCTTGTCCAGGCCCGCGTGCTTGGGCGCGGTGCCATGGGTGGCCTCGAACACGGCCAGGAAGTCGCCGATGTTGGCGCCCGGAGCGATGCCCACGCCGCCCACTTCCGCCGCCACCGCGTCGGACAGGTAGTCGCCGTTCAGGTTCGGGGTGGCCAGCACCGCGTACTCGTCCGGACGCAGCAGCATCTGCTGGAACATGATGTCGGCGATCTGGTCCTTCACCACGATCCACTTGCCGGTCTTGGGGTTCTTGAAGTGCATCCACGGACCGCCGTCCAGGAGCTCGGCGCCGAACTCCTCCTTGGCCACGTCATAGCCCCACTGGCGGAACGCGCCTTCCGTGAACTTCATGATGTTGCCCTTGTGGACCAAGGTCACGGAGTTGCGGTCGTAGTCGATGGCGTGCTGGATGGCTTTGCGCACCAGGCGCTTGGAGCCGAAGGCCGAGATGGGCTTCACGCCGAGGCCCGCGTCCTCGAAGAACTTGGCACCCAACTCCTCGCGCAGGAACTTGGCGAGCTTCTTGTTCTTGTCGCTGCCGGCCTGGTACTCGATGCCCGCGTACACGTCCTCAGTGTTCTCACGGAAGATCACCACGTCCACCAGCTCCGGCTTCTTCAGCGGCGAGGGCACGTTCGGGTAATGCTTCACCGGGCGCACGCAGGCGTAGAGGTCCAGGTCCTGGCGCAGGGTCACGTTGAGGGAGCGGAAGCCGCCGCCCACCGGCGTGGTGAGGGGACCCTTGATGGAGACGATGAGGTCCTTGATGGCCGCCAGCGTCTCGTCCGGGAAATAGTTGCCGTCGTAGAGCTTCTGGGCCTTCTCGCCCAGGTAGATCTCGCACCAGTGGATCTTGCGCTTGCCGTTATAGGCCTTGGCCACGGCCGCGTCCCAGATCTTCATGCTGGCGGGCGTGATGTCCACGCCGATGCCGTCACCTTCCACATAGCCCAGGATCGGGTTATCCGGCACCACGAGCTTGCCGTTGGCGGTGGTGATCTTGGCGCCGCCGGAGGGCAGCTTCACGTGCTTATACGACATGGGATTCCTCGGACGATGATGTTTGGACTCGGCCGCCGCGGCTGCGGCGCGCGGGATTATACCTTAACGACTTCGCAGGCCGGGCCTTGCAGCGCGAGCGTGCCGGAACGGCCCGGGACTTCGCCCATCACCACCGTGTGGACCGGCAGCTTGGCATGGTCGAGGCTGGCATTGATGTCGCGGGTGGCGACCAACTCGTAACCCTGTCCCTTCCAGCCGGCCAGCAGCTTCTCGAACACCGGCAGCAGCGCCATGCCTTCCAGTTCGGCGTGCAGCGTGAAGACATGACCATGTTCGGGGACGTGGCCGGCAGTGAGCTTCAGGAGATGATCGGCGACGTTGTCCACGGTGATGCCATCCACGCCCACCAGCTCATCGAGCGTGGGCAAGGTGGTCGGCAGCTGCGGCACCGCGAAGATGCGGCCGTTCATCTCCGGCCGGAACGGATGGGTGCCGCGGGTATCGCTGGCATAGGTCATGCGATGGGTGGATTCCAGCTCGAAGGCGGCGAAGTTCATCTGCCAACCGGCCGCGCCGAAGGTGGTGGGTGCCGCACCGAACACTTCCTTGAAACGTCCAACGGCCGCATCGAACTCCCGATGAGTCCAGGCGGCGTCCTTCCCCGCCACGTGGTCCTGCCAGCGCACATGATCCCAGGTATGGATACCCACCTCGAAACCGGCGTCCCGGGCAGCGCGCATGGGTTCCGGGGCGCGCTTGCCGATGTCGGGTCCCGGTATCAGCACACCGTACATGAGGGTCTTCAAACCGTAGTTCGCCGCGACGTTGGTGCGGAACACCTTCTTCAGGAAACCGCGGCGGAACACGCGGCGCAGCGCGCGGCCGGTGTTGTCCGGCCCCAGGCTGAACAGGAAGGTGGCCTGGGCATCGTATTTCTTAAGGACGGAAATGAGCTGCGGCACACCTTCTTGCGTACCGCGCAGGGTATCGACGTCGATCTTGAGGGCGAGCTTAGGCATCAGGGCCCGGCGGGGCAGGAGTTGGCGATCCGGGGGGCCAGCAGCTTGGCCACGTCAGCGGCGTAGTCGAAGGTCTTGCCATCGGCGGCTTCGCCCCGCACCTCGGTTATCTGCAGGCGGTCCGCCGCGGCGGACTGCAGCAACTCCTCCACGCTGATGCCCACCGGCACAGGCGTCACCTTGCGGGCCTTGCCGGATTCAAACGGACCATTGAGCATGAGCCAGTGGCCGTTGTGCTCGCTCTCCTTGGCGCCGCAGCGGACCACATAGACCATGACCGTGGCGAGGTCGCCGGACTGCACATCCATGAGACTCACGTAGAAATCGTCGCGACGCGCGGTATCGTGAGAGCCGTTCCAGGAGGTGTCATAGATGAGCAGCGGGACCTGGTTCGCGGCGTCGACCTGGCCGCCCTGCAGCAGGGCGCAGCCCGAGACGGACGCCACAAGGCAAAGCGCGGCCAGGACGAGGAGCGTGACCGGCAGGCGGTGCATGGCTTACTCTCCGACGTTGCCCTCTTCCACCAGTCGCCGGGCCTCGGCCACGTGGCCACGGTAGAACTCGAAGAGCCTGCGGAGCGCGGTCTTCATGTCCACCTTCGGTTCCCAGTCCAGTTCCTTGCGGGTGTGCTCGATGCTGGGCAGGCGGTTCTCCACGTCCTGGTAACCCTTGCCGTAGTAGTCGTCGGCGCTGACGTTGACCAGCTTGACCTTCTTGGCGCTGTCGGAGTATTCCGGCATGGAGAGCGCGATCTCCATCATCATGTCCGCCAGCTCCTTCACGGAGTGGCTGTTCTTGGGGTTGCCGATGTTGTAGATGCGCTTGTCGGAGGCGCCATCCTTGTTCTCGATGATCTTCATGAGCGCGTCGATGCCGTCGTCCACGTAGGTGTAAGCGCGCTTGCGGGCGCCGCCGTCCACCAGCTTGATGGTCTCGCCGCGCACGATCTGGCCCAGGAACTGCGTCACCACGCGGGAGCTGCCCTCCTTCGGCGTGTAGATGGAGTCCAGGCCGGGTCCGATCCAGTTGAAAGGACGGAACAGCGTGTACTGCAGGCCCTCGCGGTCGCCGTAGGCGGCGATGACGCGGTCCATGAGCTGCTTGCTGCAGCTATAGATCCAGCGCGGCTTGTTGATGGGGCCGAGGATCAGCTCGGACGTGTAGGGATCGAAACCCGGGTCGCGGCACATGCCGTACACCTCGGAGGTGGACGGGAACAGCACGCGCTTCTTGTACTTCACGCACTGGCGCACGATGGGCAGGTTGGCCTCGAAATCCAGCTCGAACACGCGCAGCGGGTCCTTCACGTAGGTGGCCGGGGTGGCGATGGCCACCAGCGGCAGCACTACGTCGCACTTGCGCACGTGGTACTCGACCCACTCGCGGTTGATGGTGATGTCACCCTCGAAGAAGTTGAAGCGCTTGTTGCCCATGAGGTCCGAGACCTTGTCCGAGAACATGTCCATGCCGTGGACTTCCCAGTCGGTGGTCTCGAAGATGCGCTTGCTGAGGTGATGGCCGATGAAGCCATTGACGCCGAGGATGAGGACTTTCTTCACGTTCAATCTCCCAATGAAAGCGGTCTGGCCAGGTGCTGCGCGAACTGCGCGGCGTCGAGGATGCGGCCATCCAGTTCGAGCTTGAGTATCTCCACGCGCTTGCCGTCGCCGCAGTCGGCGTAGCAGCGGCCCGTGGACTCCATATATAAGGTCGGCTGCGGGTTCTTGGCCGCCTCGTCCGGGTAATGGCTGCGCAGCACCTTGATGGGCTTGCCGCTTGCGGTGCTGTAGGCACCCGGATACGGCGGCGCCACGGCCCGGATCAGGTTGTGCACCGTCCAGGCCGGCTGGGTCCAGTCGATGCGGCCGTCCTCGGGGCGGCGACGGCCATAGTAGCTGCCGGCCTTGAGGTCCAGGGGCTTGCGGCCCGCGGTGTTAAGCACCAGCGCCGGCAGGCTGCGGTCCAGCACCTGCTCCGCCGCCACCGTGACCTTGGCGAAGACTTCGGCAGCGGTGTCGTCCGGCAGGATCGGTATGGACTGCTGGTCCACCAGGTCGCCGGCGTCCGGCTTCTTCTCCATGTAGTGCAGGCTGGCGCCGGTCTGGCGCTCGCCGTGGATGATAGCCCAGTTCACCGGTACCCGCCCGCGATACTTGGGCAGCAGCGAGCCATGCATGTTGAGGGCACCGCGCCGCGGCGCATCCAGGATCGGCGCGCCCAGCATGAAGCGATAATAGAAGGAGAACAGGAAATCCGGCTTCAGCGCCGCGAGGCGCGCCGCCAGCTCCGGCGTGTTGGGGTCGGCGGGCGTGACGACCGGGATGCCGTTCAGCTCGGCCAGCTTCTTCACGCTGCCGAACCAGATCTGCTCGTTGGGATCGTCCTCGTGGGTGATCACCAGGCGCACATCCACGCCGTACGCCAGGAGCACCGAAAGGCAGCGCACGCCCACGTCATGGTAGGCGAACACTACGGCGCTGGCGCTGCCGACACGGCTCATTTGGACTGCTTCTCCAGGACGCTGCGGATCAGGAAGCGCGGACGGCGCTGCACTTCCTGGTAGATACGGCCCACGTACTCACCGAGGAGACCGATACCGAACAGCAGGATGCCGATGAAGAAGAATGCGAGGGCGAACAGGGTGAACACGCCCTGCACGGTGCCTTCGGGATTCACTATGCGGTAGATCACCAGGGCCACGAACAGGAAGAACGAGCCGGCGGCGATCAGCACGCCGACGAAGGAGAACACCTGCAGCGGCACCACCGAGAAGCCGGTGACCAGGTCGAAGTTGAGCCGGATCAGCTTGTACAAGGAGTACTTTGACTGCCCCGCCTCGCGCTCATCGTGCTCCACGATGATCTCCACCGGGTTGGACGAGTAGAGGTAGGCGAGTGCCGGGATGAAGGTATTGATCTCGCTGGTGTTGTTGATTGCGTCGATCACATGGCGCGAATAGGCGCGCAGCATGCAACCCTGGTCGGTCATCTTCACCTTGGTGATGCGCTCGCGCAGCCGGTTCATGCTGCGAGAGGCGGCATGGCGCCACCAGCTATCCTGGCGCTTGC
>DATIVR010000091.1:0-4886 GCA_035465695.1 Gammaproteobacteria bacterium | reverse complement strand
CGGCTCCACTTGGCGCGCACCCGCACGCTACCGTTGCCGGCGTCGTACATCTGGCGCAGCTCGGCCTTCGAAGTGATGATCTCCGCGGCGGTGGGGAAGTCCGGTCCCTTGATGTGCTCGCAGAGGTCGCGCACCGTGGCCTTGGGCTCGTCCAGGAGGTGCACGCAGGCGCTGGCTACTTCCCTAAGGTTATGGGGCAGGATATCGGTGGCCATGCCCACGGCGATGCCGGTGGTGCCGTTCAAGAGCACGTTGGGCAGCCGCGCCGGCAGGATCAGCGGTTCCTCCAGGGTGCCGTCGAAGTTCGGACCCCAGTCCACCGTGCCCTGACCCAGTTCGGAGAGGAGCACTTCCGCGTACTTGGATAGCTTCGCCTCGGTGTAGCGCATGGCGGCGAAAGATTTCGGATCGTCCGGCGAGCCCCAGTTGCCCTGGCCCTCGATGATGGGATAGCGGTAGGAGAAGGGCTGGGCCATGAGCACCATGGCCTCGTAGCAAGCGGAGTCGCCGTGCGGGTGGTACTTGCCGAGCACGTCGCCCACGGTGCGGGAGGACTTCTTGGGTTTGGCGGTGTAGTCCAGCGAGAGCTCGGACATGGCATAGACGATGCGCCGCTGCACGGGCTTCAGGCCGTCACCGATATGGGGCAGCGCCCGGTCCAGGATCACGTACATGGAGTAATCCAGGTACGCCTTCTCCGTGAACTCCTTCAGCGGCTGCTGCTCGGCACCTTTGACGATGTACATCTGCTCTGCCATGGTCTTCTACCTATATAAAGTCAGACTTCAGCCAAGTTGCCCTTCTTCTCCAGCCAATCCTTTCTATCGCCGGCGCGTTTCTTGGCCAGCAGCATGTCCATGAGCTTATCGGTCTGGTCCTTGGCTTCGAGCGTGAGCTGTACCAAGCGACGAGTCTCCGGGGCGATGGTGGTCTCCCGGAGTTGCGGCGGGTTCATCTCTCCCAGGCCTTTGAAACGCATCACCGTGGGCTTGCCCTTCACCTTGTCCTTGACGAGCTTGGCGAGCACCGCATCCCGCTCCTCCTCGTCAAGGGCGTAGAACACCTGCTTGCCGATGTCGATGCGGTAGAGCGGCGGCATGGCCACGAACACGTGGCCTGCGGAGACCAGCGGCCGGAAGTGGCGCACGAACAGCGCGCACAAGAGCGTCGCGATGTGCTTGCCGTCGGAATCCGCATCCGCCAGGATGCAGACCTTGTGATATCGCAGGTTATCGAGCTTCGAGGAGCCCGGTTCCACGCCCAGCGCTACGCTGATGTTGTGCACTTCCTCGGAGGCCAGCACTTCGCCCGGCTCCACTTCCCAGGTGTTCAGGATCTTACCGCGTAGCGGCAGGATGGCCTGGTACTCCCGGTCGCGCGCTTGCTTGGCGGAGCCTCCGGCGGAGTCGCCTTCCACGAGGAACAGTTCCGACTGGCTGGGGTCGCCGCTGGTGCAGTCGGCGAGCTTGCCGGGCAGCGCCGGGCCGACGGTGATCTTCTTGCGTACCACCTGTTTCGCCGTCTTCATGCGCGCCTGCGCATTCTCGATGGCGAACTGGGCGATCTGCTCGCCGGCTTCGGTGTGCTGGTTGAGCCAGAGCGCCAGGGCATCCTTCACCACGCCGCCCACAAAGGTGGCGGACTCGCGGGAGGACAAGCGCTCCTTGGTCTGGCCCGAGAACTGCGGGTCCACCATCTTGAGGGAGAGCACGTAGGCGGCGCGATCGCAGATGTCTTCGGGCGCGAGCTTCACGCCGCGCGGCACCAGGTTGCGGAACTCGCAGAACTCGCGCACCGCCTCGGTGATGCCGGTGCGCAGGCCGTTCACGTGGGTACCGCCCTGGATGGTGGGGATGAGGTTGACGTAGCTCTCGCTGAAGATCTCGCCGCCCCCGCCCGGCAGCCACACCACCGCCCAATCCACCGCCTCCTTGCCCTGCTGCACGCCCCCCACGAAGGGCTCGTTGGGCAGGTACTCGGCACCCTCCAGGGAGTCCACGAGATAGCCCTTGAGGCCATCCACGTAATGCCACTCTTCTTTTTCGAGGGTCTGTTCGTTGATGAACTTGACCGTGAGCCCGGGACAGAGCACCGCCTTGGCGCGCAGCACGTGCTTGAGCTTGGGGATGGAAAACTTTGGGCTGTCGAAATATTTGGGGTCCGGCCAGAAGCGCAGCAAGGTGCCGGTGTTGGCCTTGCCCACGTCGCCCTGCTCTTCCAGCTTGGTGACGCGCTTACCGTCCTTGAAGCCCATGTGGTAGCGCCTGCCGTTGCGCTTCACCCACACCTCGAGCTTGTTGGAGAGCGCGTTCACCACGGAGACGCCCACGCCGTGGAGGCCGCCGGAGAACTGATAGTTCTTGTCCGAGAACTTGCCGCCCGCGTGCAGGCGCGTGAGAATCAGCTCGACGCCCGTGACCTTCTCCTTGGGGTGGATGTCCACCGGCATGCCGCGGCCGTCGTCCTGCACCGAGAGCGAACCGTCCTTGTGGACGATGACCTCGATCTTCTTGGCATGGCCGACGATGGCTTCGTCGACGGAGTTGTCGATGACTTCCTGGGCGAGATGGTTGGGACGGGAGGTATCGGTGTACATGCCCGGGCGTTTGCGCACCGGGTCGAGGCCGGAGAGGACCTCGATGTCTGCGGCATCGTATTTTGCGGCCATGCTGCGGGAATCACCCTGCTGAATATGGGCAGGCGCCCCTGCGCCTGCGATGGCGGGGATTCTACCCGAACTTACGGGTATTGCAGCGGTTTCAGGCTAAGTCGGAGACCAGTGACTTCTGCAATTCTGCCGGTACCGGCTTGACTGAATGGCTGTACTCCGGATGGTCCACACCCGCATCCAGGGCCTCGCCTTCCTTGAGTGCCTTCACCATGCCGGAAGTCAGCTCGAAGCGCAGGAAGTGCACCGAGGAAGTCTTCTCCGCGGTCTCGCGCTCAAGGTCTTCGTCGGCGATGGGGAACACCTGCGCGTGGCCGCGCACCCGCACCCACACCTTGTCCTCGATGCCGATGAGCTTGCTCAAGGCCTCGCGGCGCTTCTCCACGTCACCGAACTCGATGAGCATGGTGGCCTTCCAGTTGGAGCCGTCGGGGATCAGCGGGTTATACGCATCCAGCTCGTCCTGGATGCCGGCGGCTTCGAAGATGCGTTCGGCGCGCAGCATCTCCTGCACCTGGTAACGCATGGTCTCGCGGTCCTCGAACAGCAAGGTCAGATTCGGACCTATGTGCAGGGTGCGCGCCCGCTTGTGGGCGATGATCTGCTGGCGGATCTCGCTGCGCTTCTGCGAGTACTCCTCCAAACTCATCAGATCCTTGCGTTCCAGCTTGTGCGTGGTCATGTGCATCTCAATCCTCGTGATCCTTAAGCGGTCCTTCGGTGAAGAGGTACTCCCTCAACTCCTTGTCGAAGCGCTTGTTATGACGGCGTATCCATTCCAGGGTCATGGCCGCGTGTTCCACTTCCTCATCCCGGTTGTGGGCGAGCACGTTCTTGAGCTCCGGATCCTTGCAGGCCGCAGCCCGCTGGTTGTACCAATCCACCGCTTCCAACTCCTCCATGAGCGATACGATGGCGCGATGCATGTCGCGCACCTCGTCGTTCAGCTCTTCGATCGGCTCGTGGTACCCCTCGCTGGACATGGTCGTCTCCTGTTGTCTCTGTAGCTCTAGTCTAGTCCGTAGGCCTTGCGGAGCAATTCCATGGGCAACTCAGGTTCCTTGGTCTTGCCCTTGAGTCCGTTCTGGATCTGCTCCGCCGCCATGGGGCAATCACTTATGTAATGGTCGCAGCCGGAAGCCTCCACCTTGTTCATCACCGGACGGCCGATCTTCATGGACACCTCATGGAACTCGCTCTTCACCGCGTAAGTGCCATTGTGTCCCGAGCAGCGTTCGATGGTCTCCACCGAAGTGCCCGGCACCAGCTCCAGCATCTCCTTGGTCTTAAATCCCACGTTCTGCACCCGCTGGTGGCAAGGTACGTGATAGCTGATCTTGCCCAACTGCTGCTTGAAGTCGGTCTTGAGCTTGCCGGCCTTCTGGCGGATGGACAGATACTCGAAGGGATCGTAGAAGGCGTCCCGCACCTTGAGCACTTGCGGGTCTTCCGGGAACATCAGGGGCAGCTCCTGCTTGTACATGAGCACGCAGGATGGGATGGGGGCCACCAGGTCCCAGCCTTCATCCACCAGCTTGGCGAGCATGGGGATGTTCTCTTCCTTGTTCCTGCGGATGCTGTCGAGATCGCCCATCTCGAGCTTGGGCATGCCGCAACATTTCTCCTGAGGCGTGAGGCGCACCGGGATACCGTTGTGCTCGAACACCTTCACCAGGTCCGTGGCCATGCCCGGCTGGTTGTGGTTGCCGTAGCAGGTGATGTAGAGCGCCACCTTGCCCTTGGTCTCGCCCAAGGCTTCGGCCTGAGCGGCGAGCGGTTGGTGGCCCTTGAGGCGCTTGCGCGCCGTATCGCTATGGAATTCCGGCACCACCGCGTCCGGGTGTATACCCAAGGTCTTGTCCATGATCTTGCGCACGGCGCCGTTCTGGTTGGCGGCGTTGACTGCCTGCACCACGATGGGGATGCCGGCGAACTGCCCCAGTCTCTGGGGCGAGGAAAGGATCTTGTCCCGGAAACTCGCGCCCTGCTTCTTGAACTTGACCGCCTTGGCTCTGAGCATCAGGTGCGGGAAATCGACGTTCCAGGGATGCGGCGGCACGTACGGACACTTGGTCATGTAGCACATGTCGCAGAGATAGCAGTGGTCTACCACGTCCCAGTAGACCTTCTTGTCGACGCCATCCAGCTCCATGGTAGGAGATTCGTCAATCGCGTCGAACAGTGTGGGGAAGGAATTGCACAGGCTGAAGCAGCGGCG
>DATIVR010000090.1:0-19078 GCA_035465695.1 Gammaproteobacteria bacterium | reverse complement strand
GCTCCATCGCGATTTGGGAAAGTACCGGATCCGGGTTCACCGCTACCGGATGATCCACGCGCTCCAGCAAGGGTAGGTCGTTGTGGGAATCGGAATAGAACCAGCTCTCTTCCAGCCGCGTGCCGCGGGCCGCGAGCCAGGTCTCGAGCTTGAGCAACTTGCCTTCGCGGAAGCAGGGCGGCCCCGCGACCCGGCCGGTGAAGCGCGCTCCGTCGTGTTCCGGTTCGGTGGCGATGAGCGCATCCACGCCGAATTCGTCGGCGATCGGCGCGGTGATGAAGCTGTTGGTGGCGGTGATGATCACGAGCGTGTGGCCGGCGGCGCGATGTCCCGCCAGTAACGCCCGTGAGGCTGCGGGGATACGTGCCGTCACCCATTCCCGCATGAAACGCAGGCGCCAAGCCTCGAGCCGTTGCGCGCTGTTCTCCTTCAGCGGCCGCAGGCCGAACGCCAGGAACTCGTGGATGTCGAGTGATCCTGCGCGGTATTCCGCCCGGTAGCGTGCGCCTTCGCGCCGGTATTCCTCGGCATCCACTGCGCCTTCCTTCACCAGGAAGCGGCCCCACAGGGAATCGCTGTCCCCGTCCAGGAGCGTGTGGTCCAGGTCGAAGAGCGCGAGCTTCATGGGCGGCGGCGAGGGGCTGACATTGCAGGGGGATTGTAACCGTACTTGGTAAGCGGCCCGCCTTTATGGAACACTCCGGCCATGGGCATCCAGGAACAGCTCGCGGACCGGGCGGTGATCGACGCCGAGGGTTTCCGCGCCAACGTCGGCATCGTGCTCTGCCATGCGGATGGTCGCCTGTTCTGGGCGCGGCGTGTAGGCCGCGCGGGATGGCAGTTCCCACAGGGCGGCATGCAGCCGGGCGAGACGCCGGAGCAGGCGCTGTACCGGGAGCTCGACGAGGAAGTGGGGTTGGGCGCAGGCGACGTGGAAGTGATCGGCCAGAGTCGCGACTGGTTGAGCTACCGGCTGCCCCCGCGTTACCTGCGCCATGACAGCCAGCCGCTCTGTATCGGCCAGAAGCAACTCTGGTTCCTGCTGCGGGTGAAGGATGGCGAACCGAAAGTCCGCTTCGACCGCAGTGCCACTCCCGAGTTCGACGACTGGCGTTGGGTGGATTATTGGCATCCCTTGAGCGAGGTGATCTTCTTCAAGCGCCGTGTCTATCGCCAGGCGCTGACGGAGTTCGCACCGCTGCTGTTCCCCGAAGGTGCGCCCCCTGCACCGAGCGCACGGCGGACGCGCCGCGGCCGGCGCCGCCGCTAGGCTTCTGCAGCCAGCTTCTTCAAGGCTGCACCGCTGAGGCGGTTGATCTTCCAGGTCTCCATCATCTCCGCCCCGAGGCTCCGGTAGAAACGGATCGCCGGCGTGTTCCAGTCCAACACCGCCCACTCGAAACGCCCGCAGCCACGTTGCAACGCCAGGTTCGCCAGGTGCGCCAGCAGCCGCTTGCCCACGCCCTTGCCGCGCAACTCCGGCTTCACATACAGGTCCTCGAGATAGAGGCCGGGCCTGGCCAGGAACGTCGAGAAGTTGTGGAAGAAGAGCGCGAAGCCCGCGGGCTTGCCGTCCAGTTCCGCGATCACACACTCGGCCGCGGGTTTCGCTCCGAACAACTGCAGCTCGATGTCGGCGGCGGTGGCCTGCACCTGGTCCAGCATCTTCTCGTACTCAGCGAGTTCGCGGATGAACTTCACGATCAGCGCGGCGTCGGGGCGAGTGGCAGGTCGGATGTGGATGTCGGGCATGGGGACTCTCCTCGGGAGAGCCCCATCATAGACCGCCGTCAGCGGGAAGCCTCGTGCCAGATTTTTCCACCGAACCGGCCAACTGGCCGGTGGGCGCAGGGATCTACCATGTTGGGATGAATGCCGCGGACGGATCCGCAGCAGACACGGCAGGCAGAGATCAGGGGCGATCTTTCCGTATCAATCAATTGAACTCGTATTCCAGACGGAGCGCCAAGGTCCGGTTCGGGGCGCCCTTGTTCAGGCCGAACAGGTAAGCGACGCTGTACTCGAACTCGTTGCCCTTGGAGGTGGCGAACTCTCCGCTGATGGCCGGTCCGGCCTGCCGCGCGCTGTCGTCAGGGCGGTAGTAGGCCTCGCCTCCCAACGCGAACTTCGGATCGAACTGATAGCTCGCCGCGTAGCTGCCGCGGAACTCATAGTGGCGGTCCGCGCCGCCGCCCAGTTGCTTCTCCCAGATCAGGTTCAGGCGCTGATCCACGTGCCCGGAACGTTTCTCAAGCAGCGGGCCGAACTCCAGCACCCCTGGCTGATCCGGCTGGGTGTTGTATTCGTAGGACGCCAGGAAGCCCAGGTCCGCCCAGTACTCGCCTTGATCGGTGAGCTGGAAGGTGTTTTCGAACTCGTAGCCCTGCAATCGGTTGGCACCGCCGGGCTCGCGTTCATAGCTTCCCACATAGATCTCGGGACGCCACCAGTCGGTGAAGCTGTGGGCGAGGGAGACGACATAGGCCCGCTCATTACCCAGGGCGGGGTCGGCGTCGAACTGTTGATGCGCGCGGAACTCCACTTCGCTCTGGCCCGCCGTGACGTAGGGCGAGTACACGATGAAGTCGTCGTCCGCCCTCGCCATGCCGGCCGCCACGAGCAGGCTTGATAGCAACAGGTATCGGGCTCTACGCATGGTCGGTCCTCGTATTCCGCGTTTCCTCGGGGCGAGCGGGGCCGCAAGCCTCACGCCCGGTCTAAGAGTCGATGCAGGTCCTTCAGGCCGCGCGCGCTGCGGCTTCCCTGTGGCGTCGTCCCACCCAGCGCATGAGCGCGAGTATCACCACCAACGTCCCCACATAGGCGAGCAGTTGGATGCCGCTGGGCCGCGCGGTGTAGCCGATGAGGGTATGCAGCATCTTTCCGGCGATGCTGTTCTGGTCCAGCAGCCGGGACGTGTCCCAAAGGCTGCTGCCGAGCGCCGGCAGCCAGCCGGCTTGATTCAGGAAGGTCGCGGCCTGGGCCGCCAGCCCGGCTGCGATGAGGAGTACTAGCCAGCCGGTGATGCCGAAGAAATGCCGCATGGGGATATGCACGAGTCCCTGGTACATCAAGGCCCCCACCAGCACGCCGATGGCGAGACCGATGAAACCGCCCGCCAGCATGGAGGCGGCGGTGCCGGCCGTGCCCAGCGCCCACAGGAACAGCACCACCTCGGAACCTTCGCGCATCACCGCCACGAAGGTGATGACCATGAGCGCGGTGAGCGGCTTGCTGCCCGCCTGCACGTCATGGCCGACGCTCTTGACCTCGCTCGCCAGCTCGCGGCCGTGGGAGTTCATCCAGATGTTGTGCCAGGCCAGCATGCACACCGCCGCCAGCAGGACGCCGGCGTTCAGGAGTTCCTGGCCGGTGCCGGAAAATGCACTGGTGATCACATCGGCGAACCCCGCCACCAGCGCCGCGCCGGCGATACCCAAGGCGACGCCGGCGCTTACCCAGCGGCCGCGGCCGGCGATGCCGCGGCTGGCGCCCAGCACGATGGCGATGATGAGCGCGGCCTCGATGACCTCGCGCAGCACGATGATGGCGGTGGCTAGCATGCGGATGTCCCGGGCCTGATCACTTGGGATCCACCACCACGTAGCCCTGGGATTCCTGGTGGAAGTCGTTGAAGAAGCGGTAACGCCCAGCGTCCAGCGGGCCGATGTACACCTTCACATCCCTATGGGCGGGCACCACGATCTCGCGAGACAAGTCGGTGCTCTCGAATTCCGCCGGAAGGTCGTCGTTGTTGATGATGTGCAGTTGTACCTTCACGCCGGCCGGCACGTGGACCTCGGCGGGCACGAACGCCTGGGCCTTGATGTCGATCTGCACCGGAGGAATATCGGCGGCCGCGACAGCCGTAACAGCGGCAAGGGCAGCGGCGAAAGCGAAGCGACGGATCATGGCGGTCCTGACCCTACAGGGTTAAATGAGAGTTATTCTCATTTGCCTAGTGTAGCCCATGGAAATGTAAATGACAATGATTCTCAATCACGATACCCATCCCTTCGGTGACCGGAGGTCAGAAAGGCTTCACCACCACCAGCAACAGGATCACCAGCAGCAGGAGCGCCGGCAGTTCGTTGAAGATGCGGTAGAACCGCGCGCTCCTGGTGTTGCGGCGCGCGCGGAAGTCGCGCATCAGCTTGAAGCACAGCATGTGGTAGATGAGCAGCAGCGCCACGAAGCCGAGCTTCAGGTGCAACCAGCCCGGCACCGGCAGCCACCACCCGACCAGCAGCCAGGCGCCGAACACCACCGTGCCGATGGCCCCCACGCTCATGATCATGAACAGCCGGCGTTCCATCATCACGAAGCGGTCGTGGCCCGGAGCGTCATGGGTATCCGCGTGATAGACGAACAGCCGCGGCAGATAGAACAGACCCGCGAACCAGGAGATCACGAAGAAGATGTGCAGCGCCTTGACCCAGAGCATGATGGAGGTCTCTTGTGTCGGGCGCGTTAGGTATGGCCCGCGTCAATCCTAGCATCGCGGGCCGGTGGCGCGGCTTTCCGGGCTTGCGTACCATGAAGCCATCCCCGGGGAACCTTCGCCATGACCCGACTGGTCGTAAAGCATCATCGTCCCTATCGCGTCTGGGCCGCAGCGGCCTTGGGCGCGGTCGCGGTGCTGGGCGCCATCTGGGGTGCGTTCGTCTATGGCGAATATCGCGCCGGGTTCGATCGCCAGGCCGCCGGCCTGCTCAAGGATGCGCTGGCGGATGCCCAGGAGCAGGTGGACGCCCTCGACGACCAGATCACCGCATTGCAGCGCCAGCGCGCCGTCGACCAGGGCGCCAGCCAGGAGCTCCAGGCCACGCTGGATGAGCTGCAGCACAAGCAGGCGGACCTCCAGGAACAGGTGGCCTTCTACAAGGGCATCGTCTCGCCGGGAGCGGGGGAGGAGGGGTTACGGGTGGAGAGCCTGCGCTTCGTCAGCGACGGTGCGCCGCGGCTCTATCATTATCGTCTGGTGCTCACCCAGGTGCGTACCCGCGAGTTCAAGATCAGCGGTACTGTATATATGAAGATCTTCGGCACCCAGGACGGCAAACCGGTGACGCTGGACGCCCGGGACATCTCACCCAACGGCAAGGGACCGTCCGGATTCGCCTTCCAGTATTTCCAGAGCCTGGAGGGTGACGTGCTGCTACCCCAGGGCTTCGTGCCGGGACATGTGGAGGTCACGGCCCAGGAATCGGGCCATGCGCCAGTGCAGCAGAACTTCGATTGGCAGGGCCTGAGCGGCAACACCGCCGCGGTCTCTTAAGCTGAGGAGAGTGCCATGTTCAGTTCCGACCACAAGCCGCAGAGCAAGGCCCGCATCGACACCCTGGTGGGCCGCAACAGCCGCATCGACGGCGACCTGCACTACAAGGGCGGCCTGCATGTCGACGGCGAGATCCGCGGCAGCGTGCACGCCGACGAAGGCTCCGACTCCATGTTGAGCATCTCCCAGCACGGCACCATCCGTGGGGAGGTGAAGGTGCCGCATATCACCCTCAACGGCACCGTCGAAGGCGACGTGCATGCCGAGAAGCGCCTGGAACTCGGCCCCGAGGCGCGGGTCACGGGCGATGTGTACTACAACCTCATACAAATCGCGGTGGGCGCCACCGTCAACGGCAAATTGGTGCACAAGCCGACAGGTCCGACACTGGCGGTGAACAACCCCAAAAAACCTGCGGAAAACGAGATAAAACGGGGCTGAGTTATAATAGGCAAATGGATACGCACGTACACACCGATCCGCTCGTCTTCACCAGCGCTGCTGCGCGCAAGGTGCAGCAACTCATCCAGGAGGAGGGTAACCCGGCGCTCAAGCTGCGGGTGTTCGTCACCGGTGGCGGCTGCTCCGGCTTCCAGTACGGGTTCACTTTCGATGAGAAGTCCGAGGAAGGCGACACCAGCGTGGTCAACGAAGGCGTGACACTGCTGGTGGATCCCATGAGTTTCCAGTACCTGGCGGGAGCCGAGATCGACTACAGCGAGGGCCTTGAGGGCGCGCAGTTCGTCATCCGCAATCCGAACGCCACCACCACCTGTGGCTGCGGATCATCATTCACGGTCTAAGCAAGAAGAATCCCGAGATCGAAAAAGGCGCCAGGGGCGCCTTTTGTTTTTGATGAAGTGTCTACCGCGGTAGCTTCTGGGTTTGGTCAAGCAGGATAAATCGCCCCCAACACCGCATATTTTCCGGCACCCGTGACAGCGGGCAGATTCCCCGGCAGATGGTTGACGGTCCGGTACGCGAGCCACGCGAAGCCCGCCGCTTCCACCCAGGCCGGATCGATGCCGATGGCTGCGGTGCTCTCCACCGTCGCGCCCGGGAGCTGTGCCGAAAGGCGCGCCAGCAGATGCGCGTTGTTGGCACCGCCGCCGCAGACATAGACGCGCTTCACGCCATTTGAATTTTGCAGCGCGGCTTCCGCCACGGTGCGGGCGGTGAGTTCCGCGAGCGTGGCCATGAGATCCTGGGTCGCCAACCTGCGTCCCGCCAGGTGCTTGTCCAGCCATTGGCGATTGAAGAGTTCGGGCCCGGTGCTCTTGGGTGCCGGCAGATCGAAGTAGGGCTCCTGCAGCAGGGATGCCAGCAACGCGGCATCCACCGTTCCGGAAGCCGCCACCTTGCCGCCTTCGTCGAATGGCTGCTTGAGTTCATCGCGGCTCACCATGTCCATGAGGACGTTGGCCGGGCCGGTGTCGAAGCCACGCACCTCGCCCTGGGCGGGCAACAGCGTGATGTTGGCGATGCCGCCGGTGTTCAGGACCACACGGTCCTCGGTGGCGCTGCCGAAGGCCACCTTGTGGAAGGCCGGCAGGAGCGGCGCGCCCTGCCCGCCCAAGGCCACATCGCGGCGGCGGAAGTCCGCCACCACGGTGATACCGGTACGGGCAGCGATGATGTTGGGATCGGCGATCTGCGTGGTGAAGGGATGCGCCTGGCGCGGCCGATGACGGATGGTCTGGCCGTGGCTGCCCACGGCCCGGATGCTGCCGGCATCGGTCTTCGAGTGCTCCAGCAGCGCCAGCACCGCCGCGCCGAAGAGCTCACCCAGTTCGCTGTCCAGCGCGCCTGCCTCGTCCAGCGGATCGCCGGGATGCTGGCCCAGCATGATGCGCCGGACCCGCTCCTTCACGGAGTCAGGATAGGTCGAGTAGTGGGTGGCGAGGATCCGCGGCGCGGGCTCGAACTCCATCAGCACCGCATCGATGCCGTCCGCACTGGTCCCGGACATGAGGCCGATGTAGCGGTCGGCCATGGTCCGGATCAGTGGGCGATGGCGGTGGTGGGGCTGCTGTTGCCGGCCGAGTCGGTGAGCTGCGCCAACAAGCCCTTGGAGGAGCGGTCGAAATCCGCCAGGTATTGGGTGGTCACCGGCGCCACATTGGGCAGCACCACGGTGCGCGGGTTACGCGGCACGCCGTACACGTGCACCTCGAAGTGCAGGTGCGGGCCGGTGGCGAGCCCCGTCATACCCACGAAACCGATCACCTGTTCCTGCTTCACGTGCAGTCCGGCATGCATGCCTCTCTTGAAGCGGGACATGTGCCCGTACAGCGTGGCGTAGCCGCCGCCATGGTCGATCACGATGCATTTGCCGTAGCCGCCCTTGAGGCCGACGAACACCACGCGGCCGTCTCCGGCGGCATGGATCGGCGTGCCGGTCGGCGCGGCGTAATCGACGCCCTGATGGGCGCGGGTGTAGCCGAGGATCGGATGCCTGCGATGCAAGCTGAAGCCGGAGGAGATGCGGCTGAAGCTCACCGGCGCGCGCATCAACGCCTTGCGGATGCTCTTGCCATCCGGCGTGTAATAGCCGCTCACGCCATGGGGGTCGGTATAGCGCACGACCCTGTAATCGTGGCCACCGGTCTTGAACTCGGCGGCCAATATCGGTCCGTCCACCACGGCGTGGCCGGCGCGCTGGATCTTCTGGTACAGCACCGTGAAGCTGTCGCCGCTCTGGATGTCGTGGGCGAAATCCACGTCCCAGGCGAAGATCTGGATGAGATTCATGGTGGTGCTGTCGGACAGGCCGGCGCGGCCGGCGGCGTCGAACAGCGAGTTCTCGATCACACCGTGGGCGAAGGCGCTGGTGACGGTGGTGGGGATCTCGCTCACCGTGGCGCCATAACTGCCGTCGGCGCCGCGGGCCACATCCAGCATGTGGGCGTCGTCGTACTGCATGCGCAGGTCCTGCACATGGGCATCGGGCGTGTATTGCACGTGGATGACGTCGCCCGGCAGGATGCGCTTCAGGCGGTCAGAGCCGTGCCCGGCGCTGATGATGGCGGCGAGATCGCTGGCGCTGAGGTTGCGGCGGTCGAACAACTCGGCGAGGGTGTCCCCGTTGGCGACCCGGAAGTCGGCGGTGGTGAGGCTTGGCACCGGCGGCGCCAGGCTTACCGGCGGCGGCACCGGCGAGGGAGCGGCGGCGGCGGTGAAACTGGCGCTGGCGGGCGCTGGGATCAGGACCTGGTAGGCGAGGGCGCCGGTGGCCACCAGGACGAACGGCAGCCAATAGCGGCGGCGTACACGCAAACGGGCCTTGAGGCCTGGCTTATAATCAGCGCCCGATTCAGGAGACTGGTCCACGTCCGCACCCCACAGGAAAGTGGCTAGACAGTAGCCGTTTGCCTGCTAAGAATCAATGGGCGAATGTGCGCTAAGTCACTGAATTATGGCCAAAATGGCTGTTTGGATTGTAAAATTTCAGTTTACATAGTCTGAACCCCCATCGTTCGAGGAGTGGCTCGATGCCGACCCCCGCCGAGCAGCTCGCGGAACTCTCCCGCGGCGCCGACGAGATCCTGCCCGAGGCCGAGCTCACGGCGCGGCTCAAGGAAGGCCGTCCCCTGCGCGTGAAGGCCGGTTTCGATCCCACCGCGCCCGACCTGCATCTCGGCCACACCGTGCTGCTCAACAAGCTGCGGCAGTTCCAGGAGTTCGGCCATGAGGTGATCTTCCTCATCGGCGATTTCACCGGCCTCATCGGCGATCCCACCGGCAAGAACGTCACCCGCAAGCCGCTGTCCCGCGAGGAGATCGAGAAGAACGCGCGCACTTACGAAGCGCAGGTGTTCAAGATCCTGGAGCCGCAGAAGACCAGGATCGATTTCAACTCGCGCTGGACGAATGAACTCGGCGCCGCGGGCTTGGTGCAGCTCGCCGCCAAGTACACGGTGGCGCGCATGCTGGAGCGCGACGACTTCGCCAAGCGTTATGCCGCCGGCGAGCCCATCTCCGTGCACGAGTTCCTCTACCCGCTGGTGCAAGGCTATGACTCGGTGGCGCTCAAGGCCGACGTGGAGCTCGGCGGCACCGACCAGAAGTTCAATCTCCTCATGGGCCGGCATCTTCAGGAGCACTACGGCCAGAAGCCGCAGATCATCCTCACCATGCCGATCCTGGAGGGCCTGGATGGCGTGCAGAAGATGTCCAAGTCGCTGGGCAACTACATCGGCATCAACGAGCCGCCCAACGAGATGTTCGGCAAGCTCATGTCCATCTCCGACCAGCTCATGTGGCGGTACTTCGAGCTGCTGAGCTTCCGCCCGCTCAGGGAGATCGAGCAGTTCAAGCTGGATGTGGCGAACGGTGCCAACCCCCGCGATATCAAGTTCCTGCTGGGTCAGGAGATCGTGGCGCGCTTCCACGGCACCGCCGCAGGTCGGGCGGCGCAGGACGATTTCGTGGCGCGCTTCCAGAAAGGCGCCTTGCCGGAGGATATGCCTGAACTCGAGGTGAAGGCGCCTGTAGAAGGCATCGGCATCGTGGAGCTGCTAAAGCAGGCGAACCTGGTGGCAAGTGGCTCCGAGGCTAACCGGCTGCTGGAACAAGGCGGAGTAAAGATAGACGGCGAGAAGGCCGCCGACCGCAGCGTCAAGCTCAAGCCTGGTGCCTGTTACGTGGTGCAGGTAGGTAAGCGCAAGTTCGCCCGCATAACCCTGAAATAAAGATCCTCTCAAAACTGCTGCGCCTCGCATGACTTCGTTGCGCTTCGGACTCGCAGTCGGTCATGCACACCAAGAGTGCACTCCCTCCTGCTCGCCTCGCGCGCCTCGTTCTGCTTCGGCTCGCGACGTTTTGAGAGGTCCTTCTATAGATTGAATCAGTAGAAGGGTCTTTCCCTAACAGTTGTGCGTGCCAGCCATTTTTCGCCCGCATGTACCGGCTCGCCCGTATGCAGTGTGGCGGGGTCGGGCTCACCGGAAGGCAGGCAGTTGAAGTGGCACAGCGCCATGCGCTCGCGCCCCTGCACCTTCTTCCCGAGCTTCAGGTAATGGGTCTCGCCGCCGGCCTCGGCCGGCTGCAGGTAGACCAGGAACGAGGCGACCCGCTGCCCGGAACGGTCCCCCCGGGCCCGGTTCTCGGCTAGCCGTGCGGCGTCGAAGTAGTCCACATGTGCTGCATATCTGTTGCCGCCCCGGTAGCGCAACACCGAGAGTGGTTCCACATGGGACGCCGGCAGGCCGAACGCCGCACCCACGCGGCGCTCGACCGTGCGCACCACCGGATCACAGAGGTCCAGTTGCAGCGCGGCCATGTTGCCGGTGAAGTGCAGGTTCTCCTGGGACAGGCGGTCCGCGGTGAGATCCTTGGCCGGTCGGAAGTTGCGGTTCGCCAGCGTCATGAGATGAGCACATTCGCCCCGTGATACGAACTCATCCACCGTGAACACATGCGGCCGTTCGCTGATGCGCACCGGGGCTGCGCTCACATGCGGAGTCCCGGTGGCGCCGTGCGGACGTGGTCCCGCATCGAGTGAGAAAGCCGCTATCCCGAGTCCGGCGAAGTTCCGCTCCACCACGGTCCGATAGCGTTCCGCTGAGCCGAGTACCGACGGGTCCTGTTGCAGGGTGGCCTGGAGATCCTGAAAGTTGCGGTCGATGGCATCAGCCAGGGCGCGCGCCGGCGCGCTTTGCTGGGGCGACAAAGTCTGCGTCATCGCCGCCAGTTCCGCTTCGGCGCAGGGATACGCCTGGCGTCGGGCATTCTCCATCCATGCCCAGGCGTGCACGGGATCCGGCGCCGTGCCGCGTCCTTGTCGGAACGCAAGCCCCAGATTGAAGTAGGCCCGTGGTTCGCCCTGTGCGGCCGCCCGCAGATACCAGACCACGGCCTGCGCTGCATCCGGAGTGCAGCCGACGCCCTCGCCGAGCATGTAGGCGAGGTCACACTGGGGCAGACCGAGACCGAGTTCTGCCAATCTTCGATAGAGACCGAAAGCCTTGGAATCATCCTGGCTCACGCCCCAACCGAGCATGTAGAGGTCGGCCAGGCGAGTCAGCGCGGGTGCGGCACCGCCTTCGACGGCCCGCGTGTACCAGGCTGCAGCCTGCTGTGCCGCATCGGGCAATTGATGCATCTGCGAATAGACGTCGCCGAGGCTGAGCTGCGCTTCGGGCTGACCGGCGCTCGCCGCCTGTCGCAGCAGCGTAAGGCCGCGCTCGAACTCGGGCGAGCCGTAAGCATGTGCCGCCAGCAAGGCTTCCGCCTGCTGCAAGTCGTGCGAGCCGTTGTGCATGCACCTAGTCTAACAAGGGGCCCTGGCGCTTGGGTTGGGGTCCCGGTCTGGGGTACCCTGTGCCACCGTTTCCGACGGATCCCTGGCCATGAGCCTCAGCCGCAAACGTATCGTGCTGGGTGTGAGCGGCGGCATCGCTGCCTACAAGAGCGCCGACCTGGTGCGCCGCCTCAAGGAGGCCGGCGCCGAGGTGCAGGTGGTCATGACTCCCGGCGCGCAACGTTTCGTCACGCCGCTCACCTTCCAGGCGGTCTCCGGACGGCCGGTGCGCACGGAGCTCTGGGACATGGCCGCCGAGCATGCCATGGGCCACATCGAACTTGCCCGCTGGGCGGAACTGATCGTGGTGGCGCCCGCCACCGCCGATTTCCTGGCGCATCTGGCCCACGGCCTCGCCACCGACCTTCTCACGACACTGTGCCTCGCCAGCGAGGCACCCGTCGCAGTGGCGCCTGCCATGAACTGGGCCATGTGGAGCAACGCCGCCACGCAGGACAATCTGGCGACGCTACGTTCGCGCAACGTGCAGATACTCGGGCCCGGAGAAGGGGAACTCGCCGAAGGCGAGGTGGGCATGGGCCGCATGTTGGAGCCCGCCGAGATCGTGGCGGTCCTGGAGCGTGCGCCGCGGCCCTTGCAGGGCGTGAACGTGCTCATCACCGCGGGCCCGACCCGCGAACCGCTGGACCCGGTGCGCTTCGTGTCGAACCGCAGTTCCGGCAAGATGGGCTTCGCGGTGGCTCGCGCCGCCGCAGAAGCTGGCGCCAGTGTCACGCTGGTGGCCGGTCCGGTACATCTCGCCACGCCGCGCGACGTGTTGCGCGTCGACGTGGAGACCGCCGCCGAGATGCACGCGGCGGTCATGAAACGCGCCAAGCAGTCGCAGGTGTTCATCGCCGCCGCGGCGGTGGCCGACTATTCGCCCAAGCGCGTGGCCCCCCAGAAGATCAAGAAGAAGGGGGCTTCCCTCGAAGTGAAGCTGGCGCGCACACCGGACATCCTGGCGGAAGTGGCGGCGCTCAAGTCCGCACCGTATACCGTCGGCTTCGCCGCCGAGACCGAGAAGCTGGAGGCCCATGCCCGGGAAAAACTCGCGAAGAAGGGCTTGGACCTTCTCGCGGCCAACTTGGTCGGCGATGGCAAGGGCTTCGATACGGATGACAATGCGCTGACGCTCTATTGGAGAGGCGGCCAGCAAGAACTGCACACTGCACCGAAACTGCAGATCGCACGGCAATTGATCGAAGTCATCGGCACCCGCTACAAACGTGGGTGAGCCTCAAAAGCTGCTGCGCTCGCCAGGGCGATGTCTGTAGCAGGGATGCTTACGTGCCGCGGAGCACAGGGATGTGCGAGAGCGGCGAGCGCGAGGACGCCTCGCCCATTTCGCTGCGCAATCCTGCTCCGCGAAATGGCCCAGGGCGGACTCCTGTCCGCCCGCACGTCGCATGCGACGTGCCCTAGCCCTGCCTTCGCTCGCTACGCTTATGAGGTTCTTTAATGATTTTCGATAGGGGTTTTCGATGCAGATAATCAAAGTGAAGTTGCTGGATCCGCGTATCGGCAAGGAGTTCCCCCTTCCTCAGCACGCCACCGCCGGCTCCGCGGGCATGGACCTGCGTGCTTGCCTGAAGGGACCGCTGGTGCTGAAACCCGGCGACACGGCGCTGATCCCGTCCGGCATCGCCATCCATATCGATGATCCCGGTTACGCCGCGGTCCTCCTGCCCCGCTCGGGTCTGGGTCACAAGCACGGCATCGTGCTCGGCAACCTGGTGGGCCTCATCGACTCCGATTACCAAGGCGAAGTCCTGGTGTCCTGCTGGAATCGCGGCAAGGATGAGTTCACCGTGAATCCCGGCGAACGCATCGCCCAGATGGTGATCCTGCCGGTGGTGCAGGCGAAGTTCGAGGTGGTGAGTGAGTTCGAGGAATCCAAGCGCGGCAGTGGCGGCTTCGGCCACTCGGGCAAACACTAAGAATGGAACGCCGCCCTAGGGCGGCGTGTTCGGACTTAGCGTCGAAAGGCCTTCAGCCCGCCGGAGTGGCGGCTGTTGCAGCCTCCGGGACCTGATGGGTCAGCACCTTGTAACGGGCGATGTCCTTCACGAACTGGTCCTGCATCTGCTTCTTGTACTGCTCCTGCTGCAGGAGCTGCTGTTGGTTCTCGATGAGTTGCTGGTTCGAATCATCGATCTGCTTCTGCAGGCTGGGTGGGGTCGGCTTGCCCCTGGCGGTGAGTTCCTTGGCCCGGCCCTGAAAGTCCGCCAGCGCGTTCTCCACGCCGCTGATGCTGCCGTTCAGCACGTTGATCTGCGCATCGATGGCGGAGAGCTTGCTATCGCGGTCCCGCTCCATGTCGGGCACGGAAGTGTAGGTGTCCAGCAGCACCCGGTCGTGCGCTTTCGCCGCGGCCACGGCGGCCGCCTGCTGCTGGGCTTCCTGCTGGGCCTTGGCTTCGGCGGCCAGTTGCTCCGGCGTCTTCTGCGCTGCCTGGGTCTTCACCACCTGACCCTGGGCGTTAAGCTGTTCGCTCTGTTGGGAGGCGTACTCCGGCGGCACGCTGCTTCCGTAATGGGTCACGCCGTCCTTGTCCACCCACTTGTACATCTTCACTTTGGAGTTGCCGCCGGCATAGGCCGCACCAACCACCACCAGTCCGATGGCGGCGACCAGCAATGCAAAGTTGCGCTTCTTCATGACGAATCCCCTAGGGCACGACATAACCTGACATCGATTATACGCCCTAGGCTCCGTACTCGGTCCGGTAAGCGTCGATGGCGGCCAGCGCGGGCTTAAGCGCCGGCTGCGTCGCGACCCAGTCGCGCAACTCCGCGAGCCGCACGATGGCCGCCACCCGCATGTTGTGCTCCTGTTCCACCTCCTTCACCGCCGAGAGCTTGCCTTGGCCCCGCTCCTGGCGGTCCAGTGCGATCACGAGGCCCACGGGCTCGGCGCCCGCGGCACGGATGATGGACACCGCCTCGCGCACCGCGGTGCCGGCGGTGATCACGTCGTCGACGATCAGCACGCGGCCCCGCAAGGGCGCACCCACCAGGCTTCCGCCCTCACCGTGATCCTTGGCTTCCTTGCGGTTGAAACAATAGGGCAGGTCCAACCCATGATGCTCGGCGAGCGCCGCCGCCGTCACCGTGGCCAGCGGTATGCCTTTGTATGCGGGACCGAACAGCATGTCGAATTGGATGCCCGAATCGACCACCGCCTGGGCGTAGCTCCTGCCGATCGCGGCGAGGGCCGCGCCGCTGTTGAACAGGCCGGCGTTGAAGAAATACGGGCTCTTGCGGCCGGACTTCAGGGTGAACTCGCCGAAGCGCAGCACTTGGCGCGCCAGGGCGAACTCCAGGAATTGGCGCTGGTAGTCTTTCATGAGGGCATCCGTGGGGAAATTCGCCGGTTATGATACCGCGTATGCGCATCATCACCCTCAACTGCAACGGTGTCCGTTCCGCTTCCCGCAAGGGCCTGTTCGAGTGGCTGCACAGGCAGAAAGCCGACGTGGTCTGCCTGCAGGAGACCAAGGCCCAGGAAGACCAGCTCGCGGATCCCATGTTCCGGCCCGACGGCCATCACTGCTTCTACTTCGACGCCAAGAAGAAGGGTTACGCCGGCACCGCGTTGTACACGCGGCACGAGCCGGACAAGGTCATCAAGGGCTTCGGCGTGCAGGAGTTCGACGACGAGGGGCGCTACCTCGAGGCCCAGTTCGGCAATCTCTCGGTGGTATCGCTGTACGTGCCCTCCGGATCCGCCGGTCCGGTGCGTCAGGCCTCCAAGGACCGTTTCCTCGAGGTGTTCATGGCCCATCTCAAGTCCCTGCGCAAGCGACAGCGCCACTACATCCTTTGTGCCGACTGGAACATCGTGCACACCGAGAAGGACATCAAGAACTGGAAAGGCAACCAGAAGAACTCGGGCTGCCTGCCCCATGAGCGCGCGTGGCTGGATGAACTGTTCGGTCCGGCGGGCTATATCGATGCCTTCCGCCAGATCGATCAACGCGACGAGCAATATACCTGGTGGTCCAATCGCGGCCAGGCCTGGGCCAAGAACGTGGGCTGGCGTATCGACTATCAGGTGGTCTCGCCGAGCCTCAGCGGCAAGGCGCAGAAGGCCGCCATCTACAAGGAACAGCGCTTCTCCGACCACGCACCGCTCATCATGGATTACGACCTGTAAGCGATGGATCCCTCACCGAACCCACCGGGCTCCTTCGCCTCGCTGATGTATGCTGGGTTCAACCGGCGTATCGGCGTGACGCTGCTATTGGGCTTCTCCTCGGGCCTGCCGCTCGCGCTCTCCGGCAGCACCCTGCAGACCTGGCTCGCGACGCTGCATCTCGACATCACCACCATCGCCGCCTTCTCGCTGGCCGGCCTGCCGTATTCCCTGAAGTTCCTCTGGGCACCGCTGCTGGACCGCTTCCTGCCGCCGTTCCTGGGAAGGCGGCGCGGTTGGATCCTCATCATGCAGCTCTTGCTGGCCTTCATCCTGGCCTTGATGGCGATCACCGATCCCACCAGCGCGCTGCCGCGCATGGCGGAGCTGGCGGCGCTGCTGGCGTTCATGTCTGCGTCCCAGGACATCGTCTACGATGCCTATCGCACCGAGATCCTGCCGCCGCGTGAGCGAGGCCTCGGCGCGGCCATGACCGTGGGCGGCTACCGCCTCGGCATGATCGTCTCCGGCGCGCTGGTGCTGGTGCTCTCAGGGCGCATCGGCTGGCGCGACAGCTACCTGATGATGGCGCTGCTGATGCTCGTGGCCATGCTGCCGACCCTGCTCGGTCCCGAGCCGCCCCAGGCCACGCCGCCGCGCAGTCTCAAGGAGGCAGTCACCGATCCACTGGCGGAACTCTCGCAGCGGCCCGCCGCTGCCGGCCTGCTGCTGCTGGTGGTGCTCTACAAGTTTGGCAACTGGTTCTCCGGGCCGCTCACCAGCGTGTTCCTGGTGGCCGGCGTGCATTTCTCGCCGGCCGACGTGGGCGTGGTGAACAAGGGTCTCGGCATCATCGCCACCATCGTCGGCGTGTTCGTGGGCGGCGCGCTGATGACGCGGCTCGGCCTGTTCCGATCCATGCTGCTGTTCGGCGTGCTGCAGGCCGCCTCGACGCTCACCTTCATGGCCCTCGCCATGGTCGGGCACAACTATGGCCTGATGGTGCTGGCGGTCGGCGTCGAGAATCTCGCCTGGGGCATGGCGACGGCGGCGCTGGTCGCCTATCTCATGGGACTGTGCGATCCGCGCTATACCGCGTTCCAGTTCGCACTGCTCTCGGCACTCGATTCCCTGTCACGGGTGTTCCTGGGGCCGCCCGCGGGCTACGTGACGGACCAATTCGGCTGGACCGTCACCTTCCTGCTGAGCGCGCTGCTGGCGATCCCCGGGCTGGTGGTGCTGCTGCTGCTGCGCCGGCGCATCGAAGCCCTGGACGTGCGTCACGCCTAGTGCAGCTTGGCGCTGGCCGCTGCGGTCACCCGCACCGGCATCGCCACCGGTGAGGCGTGGTGCAGGATCATGCGCCAACCCTGGCTGGTGAGCTGATACACGTTGGTGGCCACTGCCGGCGCCCGCGCTTCCTGTTCGCCCGGGACTACGATGTACTCGTGCAATATGTGCACCGAGAGCAGCCCGTCCTGGGTGCGATGCACGTCGGCGAGACGGAACTTCAAGCTGCCGCTGTTGCGGAATATCCCCGCCCAGCTCTCGCGCACCGCCGCGCGTCCACTCAGGCGTGGTCCCACCGGATGTATGCAGGTGATCACGTCCGAGTCCAGCCACACCGCCATCATGGCATCCAGGTCGGTGTTGGCGAAGGCGGTGTAGAATGCCGTCTCCGCTTCATCCGGTGTCGCGAACATCGCCGCTCCTCTTAAGGGACGGCAGACGATAGAAGAAAGCACCGCCGCTGCCAAGCACGGATCCTATGCCTGAACGCCATCCGGTCTGCCGCTTCGACGAGTTACCCGAGCCGGGTGCGCGCGGCTTCTCCTTCCCCGGCGCGGTGATCGCCGACGAATGGTTCCTGGTCCGCTACCAGGATCGGGTCTATGCCTATCGCAATCTCTGTCCACATGCGGGACGCTTCCTAAACTGGAAGGAGGACGCCTTCCTCACCAAGGATCGCACGCTGATCATGTGCGCCGGTCACGGCGCGCTATTCGATCCGAGGCACGGCGGCTGCGTGGCGGGACCGGCCATGGGCCAGGCGCTGGACAGCCTAGCGGTCACGATCGAGGAGGGTTGGGTGCTGGTGGATAGACCCGGGGTGGACGAGCCCGTCTGACTCTCAGTCCGAGGGGACAGCGCCAGAGCCCACGCGAAGCCCTGCGGCGCGCATCGAATGGTCTCTGCCGCGCAGCACGCGCGACTGGTGAGACCGGTACCGCGTCAGCGCAGACTCAATGAGCGAAAGTCACCGGTCGAAATCATCCAGCGGATTGGCCCACAACCCACGGTCACCGTCTTCCACGTCGACACCGTAGTCGTCGCGCTCCACGTCCAGGGCGCCCGACCAATCCTCCGGCGGTTCACTGGGGACAGGTCGCATCTCTTCCCAGGTATCCACATCCAGTTCTTCCACGGCGCCGTCGGCGTACTGCACTTCCACCGTGCCGTCGTCCGGGTCGATGGCGACCACCTCGAACAACGTGCCTTGCGGGTTCGCATACCAGTCGCCTATCCGTGGCGGATCCGCCGGTTCCTGTTCCATCATGTTTTCCATGGCTCGCGGGCCCCCGGCCCATGCAGTGACTACAGCACGAGCGAGCTCAGGCACAGCGGCGATCCGGGTGAACCGTGGAGTTGTTTTTGTGGGCCGCAGCGTCGGCTGCTCTCGGTATTGTTATAGGACCACTTCGTGCCGCTTGCAAGCCGCTCCCACATTTGACAATGCTCCACGCTGAGGCCGGGTTCACAAATGCGGCGTAGCTTGGTGTAATGGCTGGGGATTCAGGCGGGTGAGGGGATGACACTCGAGAAGTTGCTAAATATGTTCGTGGTGCTGCTGGTGGTCATAGACCCGGTCGGCGTCACGCCCATGTTCGGTGCGCTCACCCGTGGCGGCGGCGCGCTGCACCGGCGGCGCATGGCCTTCAAGGGCACGGCCTTGGCGGCGGCCATCCTGTTGGTATTCGCTCTCATCGGCGATTGGCTGCTCACCACGCTCGGCATCAGCTTGCCGGCTTTCAAGATCGCCGGCGGCATCCTCTTGTTCCTCATCGCCCTGGACATGGTGTTCGCGCGCCACTCCGGCGGACGGTCCACCACCGGCAGCGAGGAGGCGGAGGCGCGGCACAAGGAGGACATCTCGGTGTTCCCGCTGGCCTTCCCGCTGATCGCGGGGCCGGGCGCGCTCACCACCATCCTGCTGATGGTGGGCGAGAGCCGCGGCAACACCTTGCAGTTCCTGGCGATGATCGGCGTGCTCCTGACGATACTGGCGTTGACGCTCGCCTGCCTGCTGGTGGCGGGGCGGCTGATGAAGTTCCTGGGCGAGACCGGCGCCAACGTGATGGACC
>DATIVR010000089.1:0-7499 GCA_035465695.1 Gammaproteobacteria bacterium | reverse complement strand
CAGCTCGAAGCCGAAAGCATCCACATCATCCGCGAGGTGGCGGCCGAATTCGAGCGGCCGGTGATGCTCTATTCCATAGGCAAAGACAGCTCGGTGATGCTGCATCTGGCGCTCAAGGCCTTCCATCCGGGCAAGCTGCCGTTCCCCTTGCTGCACGTGGATACCACCTGGAAGTTCCGTGACATGATCCGCTTCCGCGACGAGACCGCCAAGCGGCTGGGCCTGGAACTGATCGTGAACATCAACCAGGAGGGGGTTCGAGCCGGCGTAAACCCCTTCGACTACGGCAGCAAGAAATACACGGATATCATGAAGACGCAGTCACTGAAGATGGCGCTCAGCCACTATCAGTTCGACGCGGCCTTCGGCGGCGCGCGCCGCGACGAGGAGAAGTCCCGCGCCAAGGAGCGGGTGTACTCGTTCCGCGACAAGAACCACCGCTGGGACCCCAAGAACCAACGGCCAGAGCTGTGGAACCTCTACAACGGCCGCATCAACAAGGGCGAGAGCATCCGGGTGTTCCCGCTCTCCAACTGGACCGAACTGGACGTGTGGCAGTACATCTACCTGGAAAATATCCCGGTGGTGCCGTTGTATTTCGCCAAACCGCGGCCCGTGGTGGATCGCGACGGCGCGTTGATCATGGTGGATGACGAGCGCATGCGCCTGAATCCCGGGGAGGTGCCGCGCTACGAGACCGTGCGCTTCCGGACCCTGGGCTGCTATCCGTTGTCCGGCGCGGTGCGCTCCGAGGCCACCACCCTGCCGCAGATCATCCAGGAGATGCTGCTCACCAAGACCTCCGAACGGCAAGGCCGCCTCATCGACCATGACCAGGCCGGATCCATGGAAGAGAAGAAGCGCGAGGGGTACTTCTGATGTCCGCCCAAGAGAAACTCATCCGCGACGACATCGAAGCGTATCTGAAGCAGTACCAGCAGAAGGAACTGCTGCGCTTCATCACCTGCGGCAGCGTCGATGACGGCAAGAGCACGCTGATCGGCCGCCTGCTGTATGACACCGACATGATCTTCGACGACCACCTGAAGTCGCTGGAGAAGGACAGCAAGAAGCATGGCACCACGGGCGAGGCGCCGGACTTGGCGCTGCTGGTGGACGGCCTGCAGTCGGAGCGCGAGCAGGGCATCACCATCGACGTGGCGTACCGCTACTTCAACACCGAGAAGCGCAAGTTCATCATCGCCGACACGCCGGGTCATGAGCAGTACACCCGCAACATGGCTACCGGCGCTTCCACTGCCAGCCTGGCGATCATCCTGATCGATGCGCGCAAGGGCGTGCTCACCCAGACGCGCCGTCATAGTTTCATCGTGTCGCTGCTGGGGATACGCCACGCGATCGTGGCGGTCAACAAGATGGACCTGATGGGCTATGACCAGAACCTGTTCCAGCGCATCTGCGAGGACTACCAGGAGCTGGCCAAGTCCCTGAACATCGCGGATGTCCGCTTCGTGCCGGTCTCGGCGCTGAAAGGCGAGAACGTGGTGCATCGCGGCGAGAGCATGCCCTGGTACAACGGTCCGACCCTGCTGGACATCCTCGAGACCGTCGACGTCAGCGACGACGTGAACTTCAAGGACCTGCGCCTGCCGGTGCAGTACGTGAACCGTCCCAACCTGAACTTCCGCGGCTTCTGCGGCACCCTGGCCGCCGGCGTGATCAAGAAGGGCGATGCGGTGATGGCGCTGCCCTCGCGGCGTTTCAGCAAGATCACCTCCATCGTCACCTATGAAGGTGAACTGGAGGAAGCCTTCGCCCCCATGGCGGTGACGGTGACCCTGGCGGACGAGATCGACATCAGCCGCGGCGACATGCTGGTGCACAGCGAGCGGTCACCCGAGGTCAGCACCAGCCTGGATGCCTGGCTGATCTGGATGGCCGACGCGCCGATGCTGCCGGGCAAGCAGTACACCTTCAAGATGGGAGCCAAGTCCGTGTTCGGTGTGGTGGAGAAGATCCATCACGTGGTGGACGTGAACACCCTCCAGAAGGACCTGGCGGACGAGCTGAAGCTCAACCAGATCGCCCAGGTGCGGGTGAGCTTCAATGAGCCGATGGCCTTCGATGCCTACCAGACGTCCCGCGCCACCGGCAGCTTCATCGTCATCGACCGCCTCAGCAATGGGACGGTGGGTGCCGGGATGGTGACGCGCGCCGTACAACCGATGTTGCAGGACCGTGCCGAGAATGTGGTATGGCATGAGCACAAGGTCACCCGCCTGCAGCGAGCCAACCAGAAAGGACAGAAGCCCTGCGTGATTTGGCTCACCGGGCTGTCAGGCTCCGGCAAGTCCACGGTGGCCAATGCCCTGGAACAGCAGCTATTCCTCGAGGGTTACCACTCCTATCTCCTGGACGGCGATAACGTGCGTCACGGCCTGAACAAGGACTTGGGCTTCAACGACCAAGCTCGGGTGGAGAACATCCGGCGCATCGGCGAGGTCGCCAAGTTGTTCGTGGACGCCGGCATCATCGTCATCACCGCCTTCATCTCGCCGTTCCGCGCTGACCGGCGTCTAGTGCGGGAGCTGCTGGAAGCGGGTGAGTTCGTGGAAGTGTTCGTGGATACGCCCATCGAGGTCTGCGAGCAGCGCGATCCGAAGGGGTTGTACCGCAAGGCCCGCGCCGGCGAGATCAAGAACTTCACGGGCATCGACGCGCCCTATGAAGCACCGCAGGCCGCGGAACTCACGCTGCACAACGACAAGGACAGCGTCGAGCAATGCGTGGCCCAAGTCATGGCGCACCTGCGCCGCCACGGGGTACTTAAGCAGGGCTGAGCCGGGGAGGCTCACGACCCAGGGGAAAAACATGAGATACAAGGGAATCATCCTGGCAGGTGGCTCGGGCACCCGCCTGCATCCAGTGACGCGCGTGGTGAGCAAGCAGCTCCTGCCCATCTACGACAAGCCGATGGTCTACCACCCCCTCACCACGCTGATGCTGGCAGGGATCCGCGAGATCCTCATCATCACCACGCCCCACGACATGCCCATGTTCCAGTCGTTGTTAGGCGACGGTTCCCAGTGGGGCTTGCGGCTGGAATACATGGTGCAGCCGAGCCCGGACGGCCTGGCGCAGGCCTTCATCCTGGGCGAGAAGTTCATCGGCACCGATAACGTGTGCCTGATCCTGGGCGACAATATCTTCTACGGCCAGGGCTTCACCGAGCAGCTGAAGCGCGCCGCTAAGCGCGAGCAGGGCGCCACGGTGTTTGCCTATTACGTGAAGGACCCGGAGCGTTACGGCGTGGTGCACTTCGACAAGCAGGGCAAGGCGCTGGGCATCGAGGAGAAGCCGAAACAGCCGAAATCCAGTTATGCGGTCACCGGCCTCTATTTCTACGACAACGGCATCGTGGATGTGGCCAAGACACAGAAACCCTCGGCCCGTGGCGAGCTGGAGATAACCGATTCCAACGTGGCCTATCTCAACAAAGGTGCGCTGCAGGTGGAGATCATCGGCCGTGGCGTAGCGTGGCTGGATACCGGTACCCATGAGTCGCTGCTCGAGGCCGCCAACTTCATCGAGACCATCGAGAACCGGCAGGGCCTGAAGATTGCATGCCCGGAGGAAGTGGCGTTCCGCCAGGGCTTCATCGACGCGGCTCAGGTGGAGAAGCTCGCGCAGCCGCTCGCCAAGACAGGCTACGGCCAGTACTTGCTCAAGATCCTGAAAGAGGCTCAGGGCTGATGGAGTTCGAGCGCCTCGCCATCCCCGATGTGATGTTAGTGAAGCCGAAGGTCTTCGGCGACAGCCGCGGCTGGTTCTTCGAGAGCTGGGAGGCGCGCAAGTTCGCCGCCGGCGGCCTGGACGTGCCCTTCGTGCAGGACAACTACAGCCGCTCGGTGCGGGGCACCTTGCGCGGTCTGCATTACCAGATCCAGCAGCCCCAGGGGAAGCTGGTGCGCGTGACCTACGGCGAGGTCTTCGACGTCGCGGTGGACATGCGGAGGAGTTCGCCCACGTTCGGCAAGTGGGTGAGCACCATCCTTTCAGGCGACAACAAACACCAGCTCTGGGTACCGCCGGGATTCGCCCACGGCTTCTATGTGCTCTCGGAGGCCGCCGAGTTCTTCTACAAGTGTTCGGACTTCTATGCGCCGCAGCATGAGCGCACCCTGCGTTGGGACGATCCCGCCCTCGGCATTGCGTGGCCGCTGACGGGCACGCCGCTGCTGTCGGCCAAGGACCAGCAGGGCAAGTTCCTCGCCGACGCGGATTGCTTCCCGTGAGAGTGCTGGTGACTGGGGCGGGTGGCCAGGTGGCCAGCGCCCTCGAAAGACTCAAGCCGCCGGCGGCGGAACTGGTCGCCTTGAGCCAGACGGATCTGGATATCACTGATAGATCTGCGGTGCAGCGCGCGGTGACGGAGCTGAGACCGGATGTGGTCATCAATGCCGCCGCTTACACCGCGGTGGATAAGGCGGAGAGCGAGCCGGCGCTCGCGGAGCGGGTGAACGGGGACGCGCCCGGCTACCTCGCCGAGGCCATCACGGGGATCGGCGGCCGGATCCTGCACATCTCCACGGACTTCGTGTTCGACGGCCGGGCCCGCGCGCCGTACAAGCCGGACGCACCGCCCGCGCCATTGGGGACTTACGGGCTTTCCAAGCTGCACGGTGAACGCAGGGCGCTGGAAGGATCCGACGGGCGCGCGCTGGTGCTGCGTACGGCCTGGGTCTACGCGGCGGTGGGCCATAATTTCGTCCGCACCATGCTCAGGCTCATGGGCGAGCGTGGCTCGGTGCGAGTGGTGGACGACCAGCAAGGCAGTCCCACCTGGGCGAGTTCGGTGGCCTCGGCCTTATGGGCGGCGGCAGCCACGCCGGACTTCCATGGCATCCATCACTGGACCGATGCCGGCACCGCAAGCTGGTACGATTTCGCCCTGGCGATCGCGGCTGAGGGGAGGGAACTGGGCTTGCTCAGGACACCGGTGGAAGTATTCCCGATCACCACAGCCGATTATCCCACCCCTGCCAGGCGCCCCGCCTACAGTGTGCTGGATTGCGGTTCGACCGTGGCGGCGCTCAAGATCCAACCCGCGCCATGGCGCGACAACCTGAAGAAGATGCTCATGGAGCTCAAAGATGCGTAAGGTACTGGTCACCGGCGGCGCCGGCTTCATCGGTGCGAACTTCGTCCACCACTGGATGAAGACCTATCCGGAGGACCGGCTGGTCATGCTGGACGCGCTCACGTATTCAGGCAGCCGCCTGAATTTCGCCGAGGTCGCGACCAAGGCCAATTTCCGCTTCGTGCATGGCGACATCTGCGATGAGACGCTGGTGAACGAGCTCATGCAAGCGGAGCAGATCGACACGGTGGCGCATTTCGCCGCCGAGTCCCACGTGGATCGTTCCATCGATGGGCCGGACGCCTTCATCCGCACCAACATCCTCGGCACACACTCGCTGCTCAAGGCGGCGAAGCGCGCGTGGGCCGGCAAGCAGGGACAGCACCGATTCCACCACGTCTCCACGGACGAGGTGTATGGCTCGCTCGGGCCCAACGACCCCGCCTTCCACGAGAAGACGCCTTACGATCCCAGCTCACCTTACTCGGCCAGCAAGGCGTCGTCCGATCACTTGGTGCGGGCCTATCACCGCACTTATGGGTTGCCGGTGACGATCACCAACTGTTCCAACAACTATGGGCCGTATCAGTTCCCAGAGAAGTTGATCCCGGTGATCATCCTCAATGCCCTGGCCGGCCGGCCCATCCCCGTCTATGGCGACGGCCATCAGGTGCGCGACTGGTTGTATGTGGCGGACCACTGCACGGCCATCGATGCGGTGATCCAGCGCGGCAAATCGGGTGAGACCTACAATGTCGGCGGCAACGGCGAGCGCCGGAACATCGACATCGTGCAGACGATCTGCCGGCTCCTGGACGAGCGCCGTCCGGACTCGAAGCACAAGCCACATGAATCGCTCATCAAGTACGTACAGGACCGTCCCGGCCACGACCGGCGCTACGCCATCGACCTGCGCTATATAAAGAAGGAGCTGGGCTGGCAGCCGGCGGAAGACCTGGCCTCAGGCCTGGCCAAGACGGTGGACTGGTACCTCGCCAACCTGGATTGGTGCGAAGCCGTGGCGGGCCAGAAGGTAGCGGCGGAACGCCGTGGCCTCGGTGCCGGCTGATGCGCCGTAGCGGCTACTGGCAGCTGATCTGGTACAAGGGCATGGCGGATCTGCATGCCGAGGCAGCCCGCGCCTATGTGGGCTTCATCTGGTGGATATTGGAGCCGTTGCTGTACATGGTGGCCTTCTACGTCGCCTTCGGCATGGGCCTGCGCGGCCCCGGCGGTGGTGCCGTCGCCTTGTCCTTGCTCTGCGGCCTGGTGCCTTGGAAGTGGTTCGCGAGCTCGGTGCAGAACGGGTCGAACATCATCCAGGCCAACAGCGGCCTGATCATGCAGGTGTACCTGCCGAAGTACGTGCTGCCAGGCATGGTGATGGTCACCAACGGCATCAAGTTCCTGATTATCCTGGGTCTGCTGATGCTGGCCATGGCCATCGTCCATGGCCCTTCCCGGGCTTGGCTGGCGCTGCCGGTGGTGGTGGTGGTAGAGATGCTGCTGGCACTAGCCTTGTGCTCTCTTGCGGCGGCCATCGTGCCCTTGCTACCGGACCTGGACCTGGTAATTAGCAATGGACTGATCGTGCTCATGTTCCTGTCTGGCATATTTCAAGATATCTCGACACTGCCGCCGCGCATGGCAAGGTTCTTGGCGCTCAATCCGATGGTGCACGTGATCCGCGCCTTCCGCACGGTGTTGCTGGAGCAGCGATGGCCGGATTGGACGGCGCTCGCGGGCGTCACCGCGTTCGCATTGGCGACCTACGGCCTGGCGCTGGCGCTGCTGAACCGCTACGACCGCATCTATCCCAAGCTGCTGGTGGGCTGAGCATGAGCGGCGATACCGTCATCGAACTCAAGAATATCGGAGTGCGCTACCGGCGCAAGGCCGGCTTCATGCGCAGCAATGCGTTCTGGGCCCTGCACGACGTGAGTTTCGACCTGAAGCACGGCGAGAACCTGGGCGTGATCGGGCGCAATGGCGCGGGCAAGAGCACCCTGCTGCGATTGCTGGCCGGCATCCTGGCGCCCGACACCGGCAGCATCGTGCACCGGGTCGAGCGCGTGTCGCTGCTGGCGCTGCAGGCCGGCTTCATTCCGGCCCTCACCGGCCGCGAGAACGCGGTGCTGTCCGGCATCCTGCTGGGCATGAAGCGTGCGGAGGTGGAAGCCCGCATGGACGAGATGGTGCGCTTCGCCGAGCTGGAGAATTTCATCGACGAGCCGGTGCGGACCTATTCTTCCGGCATGCGCGCACGGCTCGGCTTCACGGTGGCCTTCCAGGCCGATCCGGATGTACTGCTCATCGACGAGGTGCTTGGCACCGGCGATGCCGGCTTCAAGGAGAAATCCGCCGCAGCCATGCAGGCCAAGATCGCCTCCGACAAGAC
>DATIVR010000088.1:0-2973 GCA_035465695.1 Gammaproteobacteria bacterium | reverse complement strand
GCGGATAGCCGATCTTGTCCGCTTCGGCTTGCAGTTTCGCCAGTGACTGGTCGTCGCCGTGGTAGCCCGGCGTCACCGGCACGCGGGCTTTCTCCATGAGCGCCTTGGCCGCGCTCTTGGAGCCCATGAGGTCGATGGCCTCGGGTCCGGGACCGATGAACACCACGCCGGCCTTCTGGCACTCCTTGGCGAAGTCGGTGTTCTCCGAGAGGAAGCCGTAACCCGGATGCACCGCCTCGGCGCCAGTCTGCTTCGCTGCTGCCAGGATGCGCTGCCAGTTCAGATAGGAATCGGACGCCTTGGCAGGACCGATATGCACCGCCTGGTCGGCCATCTGCACATGCAAGGCATGGCGGTCCGCGTCGGAATACACCGCCACGGTCTGGATGCCGAGACGGCGGCAGGTGCGGATCACGCGGCAGGCGATCTCGCCGCGGTTGGCGATCAGGATCTTCTTGAACATCGGCTTATTCTACTTTCTTTGGTTCCGGCATCAGGCGGGCTTGATCAGCATCAACAACAGGAATAGCAGGGTGATGACGCCGATGCCGACTTCACCGACCACGGTCTTGCGGTCGCGCAGGGCGGTTCCCAGCGTCGGCGTCACCGCGCCTGCCTGCACGGCCTCGGCGCTGGCGGCCTCGATCCGCTGGCCGCCTTTGACGGTCAACACTATGAAGGGCACCAGGATCACCAGCAGGGCGATGGCATGGAGGGAAAAGCGCGGCCAGGACTCGTAGTACGCGGTCCACAAGCCGAAGACCAGCAGCAGTATGCTTCCCGGGCGGATCATGACGTTACGGAAGCGGCCCGTCAGCCCTACCAGCGTATGCACTGAGCGCGCGTCACCGCTCTGCAGCATCACGAGGCGCGTGACCAGGTAGGCCGCGACACCGCAGGTGAACCAGATGGCGGCGAGGATATGCAGGCTCCTGACAGTCATCAATAACATGTGACGTTATCCTTCTGCTCTATGTGAGACGGCTTCGACGTTATGTCCGTCCGGATCCAGTACGAACGCGCCGAAATAATCCTTGTGATAGTGCGGCCGCAGGCCCGGCAGGCCGTTGTCCGTGCCGCCGGCCTGGATGGCGGCTTCATAGAAGGCAGCCACGGAAGCCCGGTCCTTGGCGGTGAAAGCCACGTGCAGCCGGCTCTTGAGCGGCTTGCCGGAGCTGATCCAGAAGAAAGGCTTCTTGTCCGCGCCGAAGCCGGCATGGTGGCCTTCATTGCCGGTCATCTCCGGCGTCACTTCCAGGATGAGCGTGATGCCCAGCGGGGCCAGCGCCGCCCTGTAGAAGGCGATGCTGCGCCTGATGTCAGTGACCGGAAAACCGACGTGGTCGATCATGGCGGACTCCTCACTTGATCCAATCCGGACTGCGCTTCTCCAGGAACGCCGTGAGCCCTTCTTGCCCCTCTCTTGAGGTACGCAACTCCGCGATGAGCTGGGCGGTCTTCTTCTTGAGCGCCTTGCGGTCCACCGCCGACTGTTCCGCGATGAAACGCTTGGCGACCCGCAGCGCTTCGGGCCCGCCCTTGAGCAGGGAGGCCGCCAGCATGCTCACGGTCTCGTCCAGGATGTCCGGCGTCACCACCTCGTGCACCAGCCCGATGTGATAGGCCGTCTGGGCTTCGATGGGCTCGGCGGTGAGGAAATAGCGCCGCGCCTGGTGCTCGCCGATGGCGGCGATCACGTAAGGCGAGATCACGGCGGGGATCAGGCCCAGCCGCACTTCGGTGAGCGCGAACTTCGCAGACTCGGTGCAGATGGCGATATCGCAGCAGGCCACCAGGCCCACGCCGCCGCCATACGCCGGGCCATTCACCTTGGCGAGGGTAGGCTTGCTCAGGCCATCCAGGATTTCCATCAGATCCGCCAGCTTCAGCGCATCCTCGATGTTCTCCTTCTCGCTGAAAGCGGCCATGGAGCGCATCCAGTTCAGATCGCCACCGGCCGAGAAGGTCTTACCCGCGCCGGTGAGCACCACCACCCGCACGGACTCATCTGCATCCAGCTTCTTCAGCTTGGCCGTGAGCTCGGCGATGATGGCATCGTCGAAAGCGTTGTGCTTCTCGGCACGATTGATCGTCAGGGTGGCGACGCCGTGGGGATCGGTATGGAGCAGGACGCTGTCACTCGCGGTCATGTGTAAGCCCTCATAGCGACATCATGGTCCAGAAGATCAGCCCGCCGAAGTTCTCTACGAAGCGTTCGCCCAGGATGAAACCGATAGCCCCCATGACTGCTATGACTATCGGGAGTACGATGAGCGGCGGTAATACGATCCCAAAGCACGCGGGGACTATCCAAACCACGATGGCCAATAACAATCCGTAGAACGCGCCGAACCCCATGCCTTCCAGGCGACCCTTCATCGTCACATCCTGAACACGCCGAACCTGCCGCCTTGTTCCAGCGGCGCGTTTTCGGCGGTGGCGAGCGCCAGCCCCAGCACCCGACGGGTGTCGGCGGGGTCGATGATGCCGTCGTCCCAGAGGCGGGCAGTGGCGTAGTAAGGATGGCCCTGGTGCTCGTACTGGTCGCGGATGGGCTTCTTGAAGGTATCTTCCTCCTCCTTGCTCCACTTGCCGCCCTTGAGTTCGATGCCGTCGCGCTTCACCGTCGCCAGCACCGAGGCCGCCTGCTCACCGCCCATCACCGAGATGCGCGCGTTGGGCCACATCCATAGGAAGCGCCCGCCGTAGGCCCGGCCGCACATGGCATAGTTGCCGGCGCCGAAGCTGCCGCCGATCACCACCGTGAACTTCGGCACCGTGGCGCAGGCCACCGCCGTCACCATCTTGGCGCCGTCCTTGGCGATGCCGCCGTGCTCGTACTTCTTGCCCACCATGAAGCCGGTGATGTTCTGCAGGAACACCAGCGGCAGGCGGCGCTGCTCGCAGAGCTCGATGAAGTGCGCGCCCTTGAGGGCGGACTCGGAGAACAGGATGCCGTTGTTGGCGACGATG
>DATIVR010000087.1:0-3976 GCA_035465695.1 Gammaproteobacteria bacterium | reverse complement strand
AAGACGCCGAACCTGGGCAAGAAGTCGCTCACCGAGATCAAGGACGTGCTGGCTCAGCACAGCCTGTCGCTCGGCATGAAGCTCGAAGCCTGGCCGCCGGCGGGTCTCAAGAAGACCGCGTAAGGCATAGACAGAAAGTGAACAAGGGTTAAGCGATGCGTCACCAAAATTCCGGCAGACAACTCAGCCGCAACAGCTCGCACCGTGCGGCGCTGATGCGCAACATGGCCTCGGCGCTGCTGCGCTACGAGACCATCCGCACCACCGTGCCGAAGGCCAAGGAGTTGCGCCGCGTGGTCGAGCCGCTCATCACTCTGGCCAAGGCCGACAGCGTGGCCAATCGCCGCTTGGCCTTCTCGCGCCTGCGCGACCAGGACGTGGTGGTGAAGCTGTTCACCGATATCGGCCCGCACTTCAAGGCGCGTGCCGGCGGTTATACCCGCATCCTGCGCCACGGCCTGCGCAACGGCGACGCCGCTGACATGGCTATCATGCAGCTGGTGGACCGCCCCGAGATGACCGCCGCCAATGAGGCGCCGGCCAAGATCAAGCCGGAGCGCAAGGACAAGGCCGAGAAGGCCCCCGCGGTGAAGGCGGACAAGGCCGAGAAGGCAGAGAAGCCCGCCAAGAAGGCCAAGGCCGCACCTAAGGCGGACAAGGCCGAGAAGGCGGAGAAGAAGCCGGCGGCAAAGAAGGCCGCCAAGAAGGCCGAGAAGTAATCCGGGACCCCGAGAGTTCCCAAGAAAAAAGCCGGGCGAAAGCCCGGCTTTTTTTGCGCCTAAGACACCGCGCCGCTCAGTTCGGGACCAGCGGCCACACATGCGGGATGATGGTCACCGTCACCATCCACATCAGCAGGTTCAGTGGCACGCCGAAGCGCAGGAAATCGCTGAAGCGATAGCCGCCCGGGCCATAGACCATGAGGTTGGTGGCATAGCCGATGGGGGTGGCGAAGCTGGCGGAGGCCGCCATGGTGATGGCCATGACGAAAGGGGTGAAGTTGAGGCCCAGCGCCTGGGTGGTGGCGAAGGCGATGGGGAACACGATCACTGCCGCTGCGTTGTGGGTCACCACTTCGGTGAGCAGCATGGTGCCGCCGTAGATTGCGACCAGGAGCCACAGCGGATCGTTGTGGGCCAGGGAGACCAGCCCATGGGCGATGGAGGAAGCGGCGCCACTCACCTCCAGAGCCTTGCCGATGCCAAAGGCGGCGCCGATGGCGATGAGTACCTCGTAGTTCACGCTGCGCCGGGCGGCAGCGATGCTGCAGCAGCGGGTGGCGATCATGAGCCCGGCCGATACGAAGGCGATCGTGGCGAGCGGCAGCAGGTCGAAGCCCTTCACCAGCACGAGGCCCAGCAGGATCGCCCAGGCGGTCCAGCTCTTGTTGTAGCGCGGCACCACCGCACCTTCCAGCGAGTGCAGCAGCAGGAAATCGCGGGAGTTGCGGTGCCGAGCCGGGAAGTCCCGGTCGGTCTCCAGCAGCAGGGTGTCGCCCTCCCGGAGCACGATGTCGCCGATCTTGCCTTCGATGCGTCGGCCGTGGCGCGCCACTGCGATCACCACGGCCTTGTAGACCGTGCGGAACTGGCCTTCGCGGATGGTCTTGCCCACCACCGGGCAATGCGGTGCCACCACGGCTTCGATGAGCATGCGCGCCGTGCGTGGCGCGTCCAGCTTGAACACCTGGTCAGTGGCCGGAGTGAGACCCTTGATGCGTTGCAGGTCCGCCACCGATTCGGTGACGCCGGCGAACACCAGGCGGTCGCCGCCCATGAGTCTCTCATCCGGACCGGCAGCAGGGACCACTTCGCCGCTGCGCCGCTCGATCTCCACCAGGTACAGCCCCGGCAGGTGGCGCAGGCCGGCAGCCTGCACCGTCTGTCCCTCCAAAGGGCTGCCCATGGCCACCATCATCTCGATGGTGTATTCACGGGCATCCTGGGACTGGGAGAACACCGGGATGCGCTCCGGCAGCAGCCAACGACCCACGGTAAGGACGTAGGCGATGCCGACGATGGCGCAGGGCACCCCGATCCACGCGAGCTGGAAGAATCCCATGCCGGGCAGATGTGCCTGCTGGGTGAGCATGCCGTTCACCACCAGGTTGGTACTGGTGCCGATGAGCGTGCAGGTCCCGCCGAAGATGGCGGCATACGAGAGCGGGATCATGAGCTTGGAGGGCGAGATACGGCACTGGCGAGCCCAATCCGAGACATAGGGAAGGAAGGTGGCCACCAACGGCGTGGAGTTCATGAAGGCGCCCATGAAGGCCACCGGCAGCATCATGCGGGCCTGGGCCTCGGTAGGGGAGCGCGGACGGCCGAAAAGGTGACGGATTATCAGGTTGAGGGCGCCGGTCTCGCGCAAGCCCGCGGCCAGTACATAGAGGGCGCCGATGCTGAGCAGGCTCTCGTTGGCGAAACCGGAGAGGGCATCCTGGGGCGTGATGATCTTGGCCAGCATCAGCACCGTGAGTCCCGCCATCATCACGAGGTCGGTGCCGAACTGGGTGGTGGCGAGGGTGACGAGGCAACCGAGGGTCACCGCCACCGCGATCCAGGCATTGATGGGCATCCCGACCTCATCCCCGACGGCGCGAAAAGGCGCCGTTTCTGAAGCTCTGGCAGATTATCATAGGCACCTCGGCGGAGAGACGCCGGTCACGACCCCAGGATGAGCATGTCCGCGCAGCAAGCCTTGTTACAGAAGCTGAAGGACAAGAGCGCCCGCATCGGCGTGGTGGGTCTGGGGTACGTGGGGCTGCCCCTGTCGCTGCGCTTCAGCGAAGCGGGCTTCGCGGTGACCGGTCTCGACATCGATCCGGACAAAGTCAGGGATCTGAACGCCGGGAAGAGCTACATCGCCCAGATCCCCGGTGAGCGGATCGCCAAGGCCGTGGCCGCGCGCTTCCAGGCCAGCCACGACTTCGCTGCGGCTCGGGACTGCGATGCCCTCATCATCTGCGTGCCGACCCCGCTCGGGCAGCACCGCGAGCCGGACGTGAGTTTCATCGCCGATACCATGGCGGAGCTCAAGCCGCACCTGCGCAAGGGCCAGGTGCTGTCACTGGAAAGCACCACCTATCCCGGTACCACAGAGGAACTGGTGGTGCCGGTGTTGGAAGAAGCGGGTCTGCAGCCTGGAGTGGAGTCCTTCGTGGTCTACTCTCCCGAGCGCGAAGACCCGGGCAACAAGAGCTTTCATACCCAGACCATCCCGAAGGTGGTATCGGGACTGACAGCTGCCTGCCGCGAGGTGGCGGTGGCGCTGTATTCGGGTGTCATCGATAAAGTGGTGCCGGTAAGCACCCTGCGTACCGCGGAGATGACCAAGCTCCTGGAGAACATCCATCGGGCCATCAACATCGGCTTGGTGAACGAGATGAAGATCGTGGCGGACCGCATGGGCATCGACATCCACGAGGTGATCGACGCGGCGGCCACCAAGCCTTTCGGTTTCGTGCCTTATTATCCCGGCCCCGGCTTAGGCGGCCATTGCATCCCCATCGATCCCTTCTACCTCACCTGGAAGGCGCTGGAGTATGGCGTGGACACGCGCTTCATCCGCCTAGCGGGCGAGGTGAACAGCCGCATGCCGGAATGGGTGGTGGACAAGACCGCTGCGGCGCTGAACGAGCACGGAAAGGCGCTGAAGGGCAGCAAGCTGCTGGTGCTCGGCATCGCCTACAAGAAGAACGTGGACGATACCCGCGAATCGCCGGCGGTGGAGATCATGGAGTTGCTGCGGGAGCGGGGCGCCGAGGTGGCCTATTCGGATCCCTTCGTGCCCAAGTTCCCGCGCATGCGCGAGCATCGCTTTGATCTCACCAGTGTCGCCCTCACGGCCGAGAACCTGTCGGGGTTCGATGCGGTGCTGCTTGCGACTGACCACGATTCCTTCGATTATACTGCGCTACTCAAGCACGCAGCGGTCATAATCGATACCCGTGGACGTTACAGGCGACCTTCATCGA
>DATIVR010000086.1:0-5723 GCA_035465695.1 Gammaproteobacteria bacterium | reverse complement strand
CCTATGAGCGTGAGACAGTAGAAGAGAAGAGGCGGCGCGGCATTTACGTGTGGACTTATGCACTCATGTCGGTGGGTTTGCTGATCTGTGCATTCTGGATGTTGGCTGTATGGCACTGAGGGGTTGAAGGGCCACGTAACTGCCAGCTCAAGCCTATAGGGGATCGTGCGATTAACAAGGCTATACATGGCAAGTTCGTCTTTGCGATCACAGTAATGGCGGGCGTCATTAACTCGTTGCTGTTCCACTTCCTGATTGTGGGAAAACTGGGGCGTGTACCACTATTAATTGATTTTTTGCTCGTACTAATATCATTTGGCGGTGGTTTGCTCCTCGGAGAAATGACCTGGAGAGTTAATGTCTGGTTTGATTCGCTGATGGAAAGAAAACAAAAGTAGTCAGCCAAGTGCTGCCAGTTCAATTCCTTCGGCAGCCACCTGCGCCATGAAATCGATTTCCTCGGGAGTGATCACGTAGGGCGGCATGAAGTAGGTGACCGGCCCCACGGGCCGCAACAGCACGCCGCGCTTCAGGGCGTGCTGGTAGATCTTGAGCCCGCGGCGCTCCTTCCAGTCGAAGTGCTCGCGCGTCTGCTTGTCCTTCACCCATTCGATGGCCAGGATCATGCCGTGCTGGCGCACCTCGGCCACGTGGGGATGATCCGCCAGCGGCGCCGCGGCTTTGGCCATATGCGCCGCGAGCACGCGGTTCCGGGTGATGACGTCATCCTGCTGGAAGATGTCCAGGGTCGCGAGCGCCGCCCGGCAGCCCAATGCATTGCCGGTATAGCTGTGGGAATGCAGGAAGGCATTGAGCTTGGTGTAGTCATCGTAGAAGGCGTCATAGACGGCTTCCCGGGTCATGACCACCGAGAGGGGGAGGTAACCCCCCGTCAAGCCCTTGGAAAGACACAAGAAATCCGGGGCGATGCCCGCCTGCTCGCAGGCGAACAAGGTGCCGGTGCGGCCGAAGCCCACCGCGATCTCGTCGGCGATGAGGTGCACGCTGTGGCGGTCGCAGGCCTCCCGCAAGAGCTTCAGGTACACCGGGTGGTACATGCGCATGTTGCCGGCGCACTGCACCAGGGGTTCCAGGATCACCGCCGCCGTCTCGGCGTGATGCCGTTCCAGCGCCTGCTCCATGTGCGCGAACATCTTGCGGGTGTGCGACTCCCAGTTCTCCCCCGGTTCACGGACGAAGCAATCCGGGCTCGGCACCGTGATCACATCCATGAGCAACGGCTGGTAGGTCTCCTTGTAGAGTTCCACGTTGCCCACCGCCAGCGCGCCCAAGGTCTCGCCGTGGTAGCTGTTGCTGAGGGTGATGAAGCGCGTCTTCTTCGGCTTCCCCAGGTTCCGCCAGTAATGGAAGCTCATCTTCACCGCCACTTCCACGGCGGAAGAACCGTTATCGGCATAGAAGCAGCGGGTGAGACCGGCTGGCGCGAGTTTCACCAAGCGCTCCGAGAGTTCCACCACCGCAGCGTGGCTGAAGCCCGCCAGGATCACATGCTCCAGTTCTTCCAGCTGCTGGGTGAGCGCGGCGTTGATGCGCGGGTTGGAATGGCCGAAAAGGTTCACCCACCAGGAACTCACCGCGTCCAGATAGCGGCGGCCGTCGAAGTCCTCCAGCCACACGCCCTGGCCGCGACGGATGGGGATGAGCGGCAGGAACTCGTGGTCCTTCATCTGCGTGCAGGGATGCCACAGCACGCTCAAGTCGCGGCGTATGAAGGCGTCGTTCCCGCTCATGCGGCTTCAGGTGTGACGCAGAACCGCTGGATGAAGTGTTCGAGCATGCGCAAGGTGGGATCGATGTTCGCCATGGGCAGCCATTCGTTGGGCTGATGCGCCACCCGGATGTCGCCCGGACCCAGGATCACCGTCTGCATGCCGAGCTTCTGCAGGAACGGGCCTTCGGTGGCGAATGCCACCGCTTCGGCGCCGTGGCCGGTGAGCTCTTCCGCCATCTTCACCAGCGCGGAAGTGCCGGGCGTCCGCAGCGGATCGGTGCCGGCGAACAGGCTGCGGAACTCCACGCCGAAGCCGCTGCCGTCCAAGGCGGCGGTGAGCCGCTCACGCGCTTCCTGGCGCACCTGGTCCACGGTCATGCCCGGGAGGATGCGCACGTCGAAGTGCAGTTCGCATTCCGGGCAGATGCGGTTGGGGTTGTCGCCGCCCTTGATGTGACCCAGGTTCAGGGTCGGCGTCGGTACCTGGAAATGGTGGTCATGGTGCTTGTGCTCCAGCTCGCCGCGGTATTCCAGCAATCCCGCGATAGCCTTGTGCATGCCTTCCAGCGCGTTCTTGCCGAGCTTGGGATCGCTGGAATGGCCTGAGCGGCCTACCACCCGCACCGCCTCCATGAGGATGCCCTTGTGCATGTGCACCGGCTTCATGTCGGTGGGTTCGCCGATGATGGCGTAACGCGCCTTGGGCAAGCCCGCGTCCGCCAGCGCGCGTCCGCCGCACATGCTGCTCTCCTCGTCCGCGGTGGCGAGCACGATGAGCGGCTGCTTGATGTCCGCGGCCTTGTGCTTCGCCGCCGCGGCGATGGCCATGGCGATGAAGCCCTTCATGTCGCTGATACCGAGACCGAAGTACTTGCCGTCCTTCTCCGCGAGGGTGAAGGGGTCGGAGGCCCAACGCCCCTGGTCGTAGGGCACGGTATCCATGTGTCCCGCCAGCACCAGGCCGCCCGGGCCGCGGCCCAACACGCCGATCACGTTGAATTTGCCGGGATGCCCCGGGATCTCCTGCAGGCGCGTCTCGAAGCCCGCCGCATCCAGCCAGCCGGCGATGCGCTCGGCGGCTACCCGGTTGGACATGTCGAAGTCCGGGTTCACGCTGCTCACGGAAGGGGCCTGGATCAGGCCTGAGATCATTTCACGCAGGGCAGGCGTGCGGAGCTGGGCCATGGTGAACGGTCCCCGAAGCAGTATGTAAAGTCTCGCCACATTATAAGGTGTCGGCGCACCGGAAGATGCCGGCGGCGCCGGGCGGCATGGGATACTTGAGACATGCAGCATGAGGTGGACGCGAGCACCGGCTTGATCTCGGGGGCGCAGTTCCTGGCCTCGCCCCATCAGGATGAGCGTCCGTCCGGCACCGAGGTGGATCTCCTGGTGATCCACGGCATCAGCCTGCCACCGGGCGAGTTCGGCGGGCCCTGGATCGAACGCCTGTTCATGGGCACGCTGCCCGCGGACGCGCACCCCTATTTCAAGGACATCGCCGGACTACGCGTGGCCGCGCATCTGCTCATCCGCCGCGACGGCACGCTGGTGCAGTTCGTGCCTTTCCACAAGCGTGCCTGGCACGCGGGCAAGTCGGCCTTCCAGGGCCGTGAGACCTGCAATGACTTTTCCATCGGCATCGAGATAGAAGGCGATGACGCCACTCCCTATGAATCGGCCCAGTATCAGGCCCTCGCGTCCGTGACCTCGGCCTTGCTGCGCGCCTATCCGGGCATCACCACCGCCCGCATCGTCGGCCATTCCGACATCGCGCCGGGGCGCAAGACCGATCCCGGGCCCGCCTTCGACTGGGCGCGCTACCGCGACATACTTGCAAGCCAACCTCTGCCCGGGTCTACTACGCAGCCATGAGCTTCCTGGCCGCGCTCTTCGCCCTGCTGATGGATCAGGTCCTGCGGCACCTGGAGCCGGTGCGCGATGCGCGGTGGTTCCGCGTCTACGCGGAGACCTTCGCCGGCCTCCTGCGCAGCGCCCAGCCGGGCCGTGCCGCCAGCGGCGCGGTCCTCGCCGTGCTGGTGCCGGCGGTGCTGGCGCTGTTCCTGGGCGACCTCCTCAACCACATTTGGGAAGGCTTCGGCTTCCTCTTCGGCGCCGCGGTGTTCTGGTTCTGCCTCGGGCCCCGCGACCTGCACCACCAGGTGCAGGGCTACATCGACGCGGTGCAGGCGGGCGATGAGGCACGCGCGGCCTTGGTGGCCGGCGAAGTGCTGGAGGTGGCACCGCCGGTCATGTCCGGGGACCGCACCCAGGCCATCACCCAGAAGGTCTTCAGGGAAGCCAATGCCCGTCAGTTCGGCGTGTTGTTCTGGTTCGGCGTGCTGGGACCCGCCGGCGCCGTGCTCTACCGCTGCGCCGATCTGCTGAAGCGGCGTCCCACGCCGGGGGAGAGCGTCGAAGCCGGCGCTACCGCCGCGCGGCTCCTGGGCGTGCTGGACTGGATCCCGGCGCATCTCACGGCCCTGGGCTATGCCCTGGCCGGCAGCTTCGAGGATGCAGTCTCCGACCTGAAGGCCTATTATCACGAGTGCCACCTGCACTTCTTCCAGGTGAGCGACGACGTGCTGGTATTCAGCGGCCTCGGCGCAGTGCGCGCCACGGCGGTGGAGGAGACCGGCATCACGCGGCTCAAGTCCGCGCTCGGTCTGGTGCGCCGCACCCTCATCATCTGGGTGGCAGTCTACGCACTGCTCACCCTGTTCGGATTCTCCTGGTAAGACGTCTTCCTCCTTCCGGTCGGGTAGGCATGAAACGGATCTTGCTCGCCACCATCGCTCTGTCCACCCTGTTGCCGCTCGCGGCCAGCGCGGCGAAGCTCCATCTGAAGGGCGCGGACGGCGTCGAGCTCACCCTGGCCAGGCCCGCGCAACGGGTCGTGAGCCTGGCACCCGACCTGGCTGAGTTGCTGTACGACATCGGCGCCGGAGACAGCCTGCAAGGCGCCGTGGAATACACCGACTATCCCGCCACTGCCAAGACGCTTCCGCGCGTGGGCGATGCTTTCCATGTGGACGTGGAGAAGCTGGTGGCGCTCAAGCCGGACCTGGTGCTGGCGTGGGAAGGCGGCACGCCGGAGCCGCTCATCGTCAAGCTGCGGGCCCTTAAGGTACCGGTGCTGGCCTTGGGCACCCATGAGCTTCTCGACATCGCCTCGAACATGGAGATGCTGGGGCTTGCCACCGGCCACGCGGACGCAGCGCAGCTCGCCGCCGACGATTTCCGCACGTTCCTCGGCGCATTGCGGGAGCGGTATGCGAACCAGCCGCCGCTCACCGCGTTCTACGAGATCTCCCCGCAGCCGCTGTTCACCGTGGGCGGCCAGCAGAGCATCAGCAAGCTCATGGAGGTCTGCGGCGCCCACAACGTGTTCGCCGACCTCACCGACCTGGCGCCGGCGGTGACCTTGGAGTCGGTGCTGGCGCGCAACCCGCAGGTGATCATCACCGGTGACGGGGAGGGGGACGCTGCGGAACGCTTCAAGGATTGGCAGCGCTGGCCCGGCCTCGCCGCCACCCAGCAGGGCAACTTCGTGATACTGAACGACGATTGGGTGTCGCGTGCCACACCGCGCCTGCTCAACGCCGGCAAGCAGCTCTGTGAAGCGTTACAGAGGATCAGGGACAAGACAGCCGCGCACTAGGGCTTCAGCTCTTCTTCCGCTCGTGACTCCACAACACTTCCGTGCCCTTGTCATGGCGTGCGATGACCCGCGCCAGCACGAACAACAGGTCCGAGAGACGGTTCAGGTAATGCAGTGCCTCCGGGCGTACTGCCGCGCCAGTGCTGAGGGTATAGGTGCGGCGCTCAGCCCGCCGGCAGATAGTGCGGGCCAGATGACAGGCCGCCGCGGCGCGGCTGCCGCCCGGGAGGATGAACTCCTGGAGCGGCGGCAGATGTTCATTGAAGCCGTCCAGCTCGTTCTCGAGCCGTGTGATGTGCTCGGGCGTGATGGCGGAATAGCCGGGGATGC
>DATIVR010000085.1:0-3621 GCA_035465695.1 Gammaproteobacteria bacterium | reverse complement strand
GAACTCGTCGTCTGCGGCCGAGTAAGTCCGGGTGATGTCCGAGGCATAGCCGTGAAACTGGGTGCCGGCATCGATGAGGAAGGAATGCCGCGCCGCAGGCTTGGCGATCTCCCAGTGCTGGTAGTGCAGGGTGGCAGCGTGCTCGTTCAGCGCCACGATGGCGTGGTAGGCGTGTTGGTCGTCGCTCTGGCCGGAACCCACCACGAAGGCATTATGGATGTCGTACTCGGAACCGCCCGCGCGGAAAGCCTGTTCCGCGGCGATGTGGCCCCGCACGCCGGAGACGTTGGCGCGCCGCATGCATTCCAATTCATAGGGCGTCTTGGCAGCCCGCGCATAATGCAGCGGGTTCAGCAGGGTCTGGGGATTCACCTGGGTGAAACCCCAGTCCTGGAAGTGATCGCGCCACTCGCCGATGAAGGCGCGTTTGGCAGCGGACGGCAGTTCCTTCTTCGCCGCATCCGCATCCTTGAGGATCCGCACGTCGAACTGGTCCACCCAGTAGCCTGCCGGCGGCGCCGGCGGCACGTGCCAGTAGTCGTCCGGTTGGTAATAGAGCAAGAGCGGCTTCTTGCCGGCGCTATAGACGATGAACGAGTCGTGGGCATCGGTGAGCGGCAGCCACCACTTGAACTGCGGATTCACCTTGAAGGGGTACGGGGAGTCATCGAGGAATTGGATGTGCAGGGCGCCGGCGTATATCGCCACCTGTTCCAGGCCGGCGGCCTGCAACGCGGCATCGAATTGCCGCCGCACCGCAGCGAGATGGGCCGGATAATCGCGTGCCAGGACGTCGCTCATGGGGCTACCGGTTCTGCGAGGGAGCCCGATTGTAATACCCCTAACGCCTCATTGGAGCGCGATATAAGCCGTGATCTCCTCGCGGTCGTGATACAGCTGCTTGCAGAGCAGGCGATAGTCCAATCCTGCCTCCCGCAGGCGTTCTTCGAGCCCTGCCAAGCAGTCTTGTAACGTTTCGTAACGCCGCTTCATGGGCAACTTGAGGTTGAACAGCGCGCGGCGGCAGTCGCCACGGACCAGCCAGTCCCCCATGAGCGCAGCGATGCGGTGCGGCTGTTCCACCATGTCGCAGAGCAGCCACTCAACCGGCTTGCCAGGCCGGAAGCGGAAACCATCCTCCCGCCGATGCTCCACGATGCCCGAATCCAGCAGCGCCGGTTGCAGGGGACCGTTGTCCACGGCGATGACGCGGATGCTGCGTCTCACCATCTGCCAGGTCCAGCCGCCGGGCGCCGCGCCCAAGTCTACGGCCTTCAGGCCGGGCCGCAGCGCCACTTCCCGTTCTGTCTCGTCCAGGAAGGTGAGCAGCGCTTCCTCCAGCTTCAGGGTGGAACGGCTCGGGGCTTCATGTGGGAACTTCAGGCGCAGGATGCCGTCCGCATGGGGACTGCCTTCACCGCCGCTGGAGAAGCCCAGGCGTACATGCCCGGAATCGGTGAACAGCAGATGCAGGCGCCGTTCGGCTTTCCGGAATACCGGCAGTCCGCGCTTGGCCAGGGCGGAGGTGAGAGGAGGTGTGAACTTCTTGAAGAACCCTGCCAATTCCTTGCCCGCAGCGGTATCCGGATGCTCCAGCAGGACCGCGCTCACCGGGCCTGGATGTCCCGCCAACACGGCGAGGATGGGGTTGATCCGGTCACCGGCCGGCAGCCCCTCCAGCGCCGCCACTTCCCGGAAAGCCTGGCGCGCGAACACGCGCTGGATGAGCGGCATGGCGAGCGGACTCCACACCACACCTTCGCTCAAGACCTCACCCTTCGCCTCGGCGGCACATTCCGTCTCGAAGCCAGGGCGGCATTGCAGAATCCAGTGCTGTGCCATGGCGCATTTAAGCACGCGCGTGACGGCGCGGTAAGATAGCCAACCTCCTTCGCCGAACCTTTGCATGGCCGAACGCGTGCCGCCCGATATCGCGGAGATCCATCGCCTCATGAGCCAGGCGGCCGCGGCTTTCTCACGCGGCGATCTGCAGCAGGCGGCTCAGGGCGCAGCGCGCGCGCTTGAGCTCATGCCGGACATGCCGGATGCCTTGCACCTGTTGGGATTGTGCTTCCTGCGAGGTGGCGATGCCGGCCGTGCCACGCTCCTGCTGCGTCATGCCGCGTTGATCAAGCCGGCTGATGTGCAACTGCTGCACAATCTGGGTGTCGCCTCGAAGGACGCCGGCGACATCGCCGGCGCCCTGGGCGCCTTCACCCGTGCCGTGATGCAGGACCCGGGTCAGGTGGAATCGCGCTTCAATCTGGGCGTCATCAGCGAAGAGGCGGGGGACACGTCCGGGGCGGAACTTGCGTACCGCGAGACCCTGATGCGCTCTCCCCACCACCCTGGAGCCGCGGCCTATCTTGCTGCCATCCTGGAACAGCGCAGTGAGTTGGACGAGGCAGCACATTGGAACGAGATCGCCCTGGCACAGGCTTCCGCGGATCCTGTGTCCGATCTCACGGCAGCGCAACTGGAGTTGCGTGCCGGAGCAGCGGAGCAGGCAGCGGCGCGACTGGAAGCGCTGCTGCGACGGGACGGCCTGTCATCCCGCAATCGGGGTCTAGCGGCCACGCGACTCGGCGCGGCTTACGACCGCCTGCGACGCCCGCAGCTGGCGTGGCCCCAGTTCCTGGCGGCGAAGCAGGCCTTGGCGGAGGCGCGGGAGACCCAGGAAGAGGGCGTCTATGGGTTCGCCGCCGCCTCGCGCATGCACCGCCACATGGACGCCTTGCTGCAACCGGGACCCGTGGCTGAAGGCCCGCCGCCGGTGTTCCTGGTGGGCTTCCCGCGCTCCGGCACCACGCTGCTCGATCGCATCCTCTCGGCGCATCCTTCACTCCAGGTCCTGGAAGAGAAGGACACGCTTCAGGACGTGTTACAGGCGACGGTACTCGACGATGTTGGCATGCAGGCTTTCCTGTCCGCGGATGCCGGTGATCTCGCGGCGTGGCGGCGCGCTTACTGGCAGCGGGTCGCCGAGTACCTGCCGGAACGCCGTGCCGATGCCGTGTTCGTGGACAAATTGCCCCTGAATAGCGTGTTCATGCCGCTGATGCATCGGTTGTTCCCCAAAGCACGTTTCATCTTCGCACTGCGCGATCCGCGCGACGTGGTGCTGTCCTGCTTCATGCAGGGTTTCGACTTGAACGAAGCCATGCGCCATTTTCTTTCTCTCGAGGAGACCGCCCGCTATTACGCGGCCGTGATGCAGGTGGGCGCGGACTCGACTGAGCGATTGGGCGCGCGCGTGCACACGGTGCGTTACGAAGAAGTGGTGGCGGATACCGAAGGTGAGGCGCGCCGCTTGTTGCAGTTCCTGGATCTGCCCTGGGACCCTGCCGTGCTGGAGTTCAGTGCCAGGACGCGCGGGAAGCGCATCAATACGCCCAGCTACCATCAGGTTGCGGAACCCATCTATACGCGCGCCAAGGGACGTTGGACAGGATATGAGGCGGAGCTGGCACCCGTGTTGCCGGTGCTGGCGCCGTTCGTGAGTCGCTTCGGCTACTGAAAAAGACAGCCCCGCAGCCTCTTTCCGAGGTCTGCGGGGCCTAAGCTACCCCACTATTCTAGTTCTATTACCCCGCTATCAGAACTTCACCGAGATGCGGCCGT
>DATIVR010000084.1:0-26261 GCA_035465695.1 Gammaproteobacteria bacterium | reverse complement strand
CAGGGCCTTGCCTGCGTCCGCAACCGCCTTGTACTTCGTCTTGTCCGCATCCTCCATGCCATTCACCTGGCCGGTGAAGGCATCCAGGCTGCCCTTCATGGCGGTAAGGCGGTTGAGCATGTCCGCGAAGGCGTTCTCCTCGCCGCGGATGCGCAAGGCCATGGCGAGCTGCGCCTTGTCCTCATCCAGCGAGAACTGCTGGTTGGGATCGAAGATCACCTTGGCCTGGGTGGTCTGGGTCTTTCCATCCACCGTCACGGCGAAGCGATAGGTGCCCGGCAGCACCAGCGGACCGAATCCGCCACCTTCGTCACCGCCGCCGTGGAAGTGCTTCTCGAAGTCCAGCTTGGTGGGCGGTTCGTACTGCATGTTCCACACGTAACGATTGATGCCCTGCTTGGAGGGACCGTAGACAGTCCCGACGGCATTGCCGGCGTCGTCGGTGATGACGATCTTCACCGGGGTCTTGTCGTCGCCGCCGCCGTTCTTGATCTCTTTCTTCAGGTAGTAATCCAGCACCACGCCGTTGGGAGCGTTGGGCGCACCGTACGCCACCTGGGTCTCGCCGCCGCGATACCAAGTCACGTAGTGGGTGCCATCGTTGGCGCCGAACAGGTGGAAGTCCTGGGACGCCACCTGGTCATCCATCTCCTCGAAGGGACGGATATCGTCGAACACGAACAGACCGCGGCCGTGGGTGGCCACTGCCAGGTCATGGTCCATGAACTTCACGTCGAACACCGGGACGGTGGGGAAACCGGCCTTGACCTGCTGCCAGTGATCGCCGGCGTCACGGGAATACCAGAGACCCGTCATGTTGCCGAGCATCAGGAAGCCCTTCACGTTCGGGCTCTCCCGCACCACCAGTACCGGCTGTTCCGGCAGGCCCTTGTCGATACGGCTCCAGCTCTTGCCGTAATTGGTGGTCTTGTAGACGTAGGCGTGCTTGTCATCCAGCTCGTGGCCGTCGAACCCGACGTAAGCCGTGCCCGCATCATAGGGTGAGACGCCGATCTGGTAGACGCGAGTCCACTTCGGGGCACCCGAAGGCGTGACCGCGTGCCAGGTCTTGCCGCCGTCGCGGGACAGTTGCACCAGGCCGTCGTCGGTACCCACCCAGATCACCTTCTCGTCCGTGGGGGCGAGGGTGATGGAGAGGATGGTGTCATAGGTCTCGGCACCGGAGATGTCCTTGTTCACCGGTCCACCGGAGAGCCCTTGCTTGCTCTTGTCGTTGCGGGTCAGGTCACCGGAGAGATCGGTCCAATGGATGCCGCCGTCGGTGCTCTTGAACAGCGCATCGCCGCCCAGATACACGGTCTTGGCGTCGCTAGGCGATACCGCGATAGGCGAAGTCCAGTTGAAGCGGTACTTGGAGTCCGCCATGGTCTGGTCCGAGATGAAACCGGGCCCATGCAGGTAGGGCATGGTGAAGAGCGTACGGTGGGTCTTGGTGTTGAACTGGCTGATGGCACCGTCCTGGGAATCCACGTAGACGATGCTCGGATCGCTGGGAGCAGGCACCGTGTACTCGCCGTCACCGCCCGTCACTGCGAACCAGTCGTTGCCGTCCACCTGGCTATTGGCCAGTGAGCTCGATGGCCCGCACCATGCGCTGTTGTCCTGCAGGCCGGCGCACAGGTTGTGCGGGTTGCTGCTGTCGACGCCGACCATGTAATCCTGTTCCAACGTCATGCCGTCGAGGAAACGCCAGGTCTTGGCGCCGTCCAGGCTTACGAAGGCGCCGCCATCGTTACCCTGGATGATGCGGTTGGGATCGGTGGGATCGATCCAGATGGCGTGATGGTCCACGTGTACGCCCGGATCCACGTAGCTGGCGGTCTTGCCGCCGTCCAGGGAACGCATCATGAAGAAGGACAGGAAATAAACCTTGTCGGCGTCTTCAGGCGACACCAGCATGCGCGAGAAGTAGAAGGGGCGCACGTCCAGGTTGTGGCTGTTGTTGGTCTTGGACCAGCTGTCACCCATGTCGTTGGAAGTCCACAGCAGCCCTTCGCTGGGCTTGGCTTCGACGATGGCATAGACACGGTCGGGGTTGCTGGGAGCCACGGCCACGGCGATGCGGCCCACGGTGCCGTCCGGCAGACCCTTGGTGAGCTTCTTCCAGGTATCGCCACCGTCGGTGGAGCGCCAGATGCCACTCTCAGGACCGCCATCCTCCAGGGACCAGGGATAACGCACCGCCTGCCACATGCCGGCGAACAGGACCTTGGGGTTCGAGGGCGACATGCTGAGGTCGGAAGCTCCCGTGTGCTCGCTTATATAGAGCACCTTCTTCCAGGTCTTGCCGCCGTCAGTGGTCTTGAACACGCCACGGTCCGCATTGGGCGCCCAGGTATGGCCGAGAGCGGCCACCCACACGGTATTGGGGTCCTCGGGACTGACGATGACGCGGGAGATCTGGCCCACGTCCTTGAGGCCCATCTGCTGCCAGGTTTTGCCGGCGTCCGGTGAGAAATAGATGCCGGCGCCGTCAGTGACGTCGTTGCGGATGTTGGCCTCGCCCGTGCCTACCCAGACGTAGTTGGGATTGGTGGGGGCCAGTGCGATGGCGCCGATGGAGCTAGTGGCCTCATGTTCGAAGATGGGGCTGAAGCTCAAGCCGCCGTCGGTGGTCTTCCACACGCCACCGCCACCGCCGCCCACGTAATAGATGCTGGGATTGCCGGGCACGCCCACCACTGCCGAGACGCGGCCGCCGGCGCTGGCTGGCCCCAGGTTCCGGAACTTGAGGTTCTGGAAGGCATCCGGCGGGGAGTTGTCGTCGGCGGCATAAGCCCCGAGAGCCGCGAGCGAGAGACAAAGGCCTGCCAATAGCAATCCGACGCGCTTATGCATGACGTCCTCCGCTGAGAGATAAGGTTCCGTATCCGGTCTTCAGGCCGGTATGGTCTTGAGAAGTTCCCCGTCTTAGGCGCTTTGGCGCCCCATTAGTTCCCTTCAGAACTGGCCCAGGCCGCCGAAGTAGAACCGCACCCGCAGGTTGGTGGTGTTGCCCGAGTTGAAGGCATGGGCGTAGCTGAAGCCGAAGGACAGCCAACGGATGGGCTGGAACAGGATGCCGGCGCCGACCTCGGTGGCGGACTGGGGCAGGAAGGCCTGCTGCGGGCCGGCCGTGGGAGAAAAATCGGCGCTCAGCCAATTATGGGCCAGCCAGCCGTCCACCTCCACCCATTTGGTCTGGTAGGGGTGGTGGCGGACACCTACTTCCACCCGGTAGCCGTCATCCGTCACGTACTGACCAAGACGGTCATACCTGTCATTTATATAGAGCAGATCGGTATAGACGTCGGTCTGGTCACCCAGGGCCGATTCGCCGGCGATACCGATGCTGTAGTCCTTGTAGCGCACCGCTTCCGGGAAGCTCAGCGAGCTGTATCCGAGCCGGAACTGCACGTCGTCAAGGAAGCTGTAGGAGAGATCTGCATAGCTGCCGGAACCGGTCGGGCCGCCATCCGCCTGGTAACGGGTGTGGCCGACGTCCAGGTAGTCGTAGTCGAACAAGTGGGTATCCGCGAGCGCAGGCAAAGGCGCCAACAACAGGCAGGACAGCAGGGCGATGGTTCTCACGGGGTTCCCCTTCATCTCAATGCACCATGGTATTCATGTCGAAGATAGGCAACAGCACGCCGAGCACGATGAGCAATACCAGGCCGCCCATGCAGAGGATCAGCACCGGTTCGAAGATGCCCACCAGGCGCGCGGTGAGCGATTCCAGTTCCCGTTCCTGGTGTACGGCGGCCCGCTCGAGCATGTGCGGCAACTGGCCGCTGCTCTCGCCGCTCGCGATCAGGTGCACCGTGATGGGCGGGAACAGGCGGCTCCGGTGCAGGGCCTGGCTGATGGATGAGCCTTCGCGCACCCTCAGAGTGGCGTCCGCCACAGCCTCGCGCATGGGGATGTTCTCCACTACCTCGCCGGATATGCGCAGGGCTTCCAGCACAGGCACGCCCGAGCCCGCCAGGATGCTCAGGGTACGGGTGAAGCGGGCGGTGTTGAGTCCGCGCACCAGCCGCCCCACCAGCGGCAGGCGGAGTTTGCGCGCATCCCAGCGCTTGCGCACCTCCACGTTCCGGAACATGTAGGTGATGCCGAAGATGGCAAGGACCACCAGGATCAGGAGATAGATGCCATCGTTGCGCAGAGTATTGGAGATCCAGATGAGGATCTGGGTAAGGACGGGTAACACCTTTCCGGACTGGGTATAGACCGCAGTGATCTTCGGCACCACATAGGTCATGAGGAAGATCACGATCAGGATGGCGGTGCAGCTCAGGATGATGGGATAGAGCATCGCTAGACCGATCTTCTGCCGAAGCTGGTGCCGGCTCTCTGCGTAGTCCGCGAGCCGTTCCAGGACGCCATCCAGATGGCCGGTGTGTTCGCCGGCTGCCACCGTGGAACGGAAGATCTCCGGGAACACATGGGGGAACTGCCCCAGCCCTTGGGCGAGGGTATGGCCCTCCATCACCCGGGCGCGCACCGCGAGCAGCATGCTCTTGAGACGGGGCTTCTCGGATTGCTCGGATGCCGCCAGCAGGGCTTCCTCCACCGGCAGTGCAGAGTGCACCAAGGTGGCGAGTTGGCGCGTCACCAGCGCCAGATCAGCAGCGCTGATACCGCGGCGGCTGCCGAAGGCTTGGGAACTCTTGGTCTCGCGCGCCGCCGCTTCACCCACTTCCAGTGGGGTCAGACCTTGCTCGCGCAGCTGCTGGCGTACCTGACGCGGGGTGTCGCCTTCCAGTACACCTTTCTTCTCGCGCCCCTGGCTGTCCAGGGCGGTATAGACGAAAGCGCCCACCTTCAGCCTTCCCGCGTCACGCGCAGCACTTCCTCGACGCTGGTGAGGCCGGTCAGCACCAGGCGCTTGCCATCGTCACGGATGCTGGAGGTGAGGGTACGGGCCTGCTTCTCCAAGGCCTGTTCACCGCTGCCATCGTGGATCATGGAACGCATCTCTTCGTCCACCACCACGAACTCGTAGATGCCGGTGCGGCCCCTGTACCCGGTGTGCTTGCACAGCTCGCAACCCACGGGCTTGTAGAGAGTCGGCGGTTTGGACTTCGACAGGTCGAATACCTTGATCTCGCGCTCGCCGGCGGTGTAAGGCTTCTTGCAGTCCGGGCAGAGCAGGCGCACCAGGCGCTGCGCCAGCATGCCGAGCAGCGAAGAGGAGAGCAGGAAAGGTTCCACGCCCATGTCGCGCAGGCGCGTCACGGCGCCCACCGCGGTGTTGGTGTGCAGGGTGGATAGCACCAGGTGGCCGGTGAGACTCGCCTGTATCGCGATCTCGGCGGTCTCCAGGTCGCGGATCTCACCCACCATCACCACGTCCGGATCCTGGCGCAGGATGGCGCGCAGGCCGCGGGCGAAAGTCATATCCACACGGGCGTTCACCTGGGTCTGGCCGATACCATCGATGTAATACTCGATGGGGTCTTCGACCGTCATGATATTGCGGCTGCGGTCGTTAAGGCGCGCCAGCGAGGCATAGAGAGTAGTGGTCTTGCCGGAGCCGGTGGGCCCCGTCACCAATATGATGCCGTGGGGCTTGTGGATGACCTCGTTGACCAGTTCGCGGGTCTTGGTCTCCATCCCCAGGTGCTCGAGGTCGAGGCGCCCCGCCTGCTTGTCCAAGAGACGCAGCACCACCCGCTCGCCGTGACCGGAGGGGATGGTGGAGACGCGCACGTCCACCGCGCGGCCCGCGATGCGGATGGAGATGCGCCCATCCTGGGGCAGGCGCTTCTCCGCGATGTCGAGCTTGGCCATGACCTTGATGCGCGACACCACCAGCGGCGCGACACCGAGCTTGCGCTCCAGCACCACGCGCAATACGCCGTCGACACGAAAACGCACCACCAGCCGGTTCTCGAAAGGCTCGATATGGATGTCGGAACCGTTCTCCTTCACGGCCTCGGTGAGCAGCGCATTTATCAGACGGATGATGGGCGCGTCATCCTCGCTCTCGACCAGGTCTTCGGGTTCCGGCAGCGCCTCGGCGATGCTGTCCAGGTCCAGGCTGCCATCCAGGTCGTCCATCATCATGGCGCTGCCGGACTGGCCCTCGTAGGCCTGCTGCAACAGCGTGTCGAACTCTTCGCGGGTCACCTCGCGGAGCTGCAGCGGCACGCCGAGCACACGGCGTGCTTCCAGCAGGGCATCGGGGTTCACGTCCGCGCGATGCGCGACGGTCGCGTGATCGCCTGTCAGGTCCTCTACCAGGACGCCATGGCGCTTGGCGAAGGAGAAGGGGATGCGCTGACGCGGCGCGAGCTCCACCGCCGGTGCGACCTCAGCAGGAGCGAGGGGGTTCGGTTCCATGGCGATTCAGGCGTGCGCAAGCGCGCGCGACGACCAGCCCCCATTTCCTGGGCATGTCGCCCGGCAAGACATGCTTGCGCTAACCATGTTTTTCACTGCTCGGCGGAGTGGCATGGGAAGCAGCGGCGGGTACCACGGACGTGGCGGCTGCAGGCGGTGTGGACGCAGGGGCGACCTTGGTCGTCACGGCAGGCGCGGCAGCATGAGCAGTAGTCGCGGGCGGAGGCGCGGTCTTCGCGGTGGGCGTGGCCGGGGGCGGCTGGCTGGGCTGGTTCGGCTGCAGCGGTGGATTGCCCTTGTTGTAGGCGCCGCTATCCACCTTCGGTACGTCGTTAAGCAACGGACGCTGCTCGCTGGGCAGCAGTTGCACTGGGCTGCGATCCTGCAACTGCATGTCGCGCATGTAGTTGTAGCGGTCGTTGGTGTAGCGCTGAGCGGTCTCGCTATCGCGCAGGATGGTCGGCTGGATGAAGACCATCAGGTTTCGCTTGGTGTTGGAGGTGCTGCGGTATTTGAACAGGTTGCCGATGAGCGGGATGCTGCCCAGCACCGGCACCTGCTGCTCGGATTCCGTGAGGTCATGATCGATCAAGCCGCCCAGCACCACGATCTCACCGTTCTTGGCGAGCACGTTGGTGGTGATCTCGCGTTCGTCAGTCACCGGCTGACCGCCGATGCTGGTGGCGGTGAGGTTCGACACGTTCTGGTCGATCTTGAGCTGCACCGAATCACCCTCGTTGATCTGCGGGGTGATCTTGAGGGTGATGCCCACGTCCTCGCGGTCCACGGTCTGGAAGGGGTTGATCACAGCACCGGCGCCGGCGCTGGTGGAAGTGCCGGTGGTGGCGCCGGTGTACTGGCCGGTGACGAAGGGCACCTTCTGGGTCACCTTGATGGTGGCTTCCTGGTTGTCCAGGGTGACCACGCTGGGGGTGGAGAGGATGTTGGTCTCGCCGTCGCCAGACAGCGCGCGCAGGAGCGCGGCGAACTGGAATCCCGCGCCACCTACCTTGCCGACAGCAAGCGACAAGCCTTGGGGTGGCGAGAAGGCGGTGGTGCCGGTGCCGGAGGCGCCGGCTTGCTGCGCGGCCAGCGCCGCCTCGCCCACGCCGACGATGCCGGCGCCGGTGTTGCTGAAATCGGTGAGACCGATGGCGCCGTTGTTGGCGGCATCCGTGACCCAGGTGACGCCCAGTTCCGCGGACTTATCCGAAGTAAGCTCGGCCTCGATGGCCTGCACCAGCACCTGGGCCCGGCGGATGTCGAGCTTGCCGATCACGTCCTGGATGGCGCGCATGATCTTGGGTGGCGCCGTGAGGATCAGCGAGTTGGTGCGGTCGTCCGGGATCACGGAGACGTCCGGGTTGGCGCCGCCGCCGCCCGGTGCCGCGGTGCCGCCCTTGCCGCCCGCCTGTTTCGCCAGGTCGGTGACGTAACCCTTGAGTTCGTCGGAGACGTCCTTGGCTTTCGCGTAGTGCAGGTATACCACCTGGGTATTGCCACTCTCGAGCGGCATATCCAGTTGCGCGATGAGCGCCCGCACATGCAGCCGCTGGCCCTTGTCGCCGCTCACCAGGATGCTATTGGTCCGTTCATCGGGCACCAGCTTGAGCGGCGCGCCGTTCTGGCCGCTGGCATCCGCCTGCATCAGGCTGGTGAGTACCTGCACCACATCGGATGCGGGAGCATTCTGCAGCTGGATGACCTCAATATCGCTTTCGGTGGCCTGATCGATGCGCTGGATGATCTCCAGCATGCGGGTGACGTTGCTGGCCCGGTCCGACATGATCAGCACATTGGACTGCGGATACGCCGCGAGTTGTGCCTCGGTGGACATCAGCGGCCGGAGCACAGGCACGAGTTGGGTGGCCGAGACGTTGCTGATCTGCACCACCTCCGTGACGACGGCGTCGCCCGGGGTGTTGGAGTTGTATTCCGGTCCCGGCATCTGGCGCGCTTCCAGGGAAGGCACGATCTTGATCACCGCGCCCGCGGGAGCGGCAGCCAAGCCGTGCACTTCCAGCACCGAAAGGAAGGTGGCGTAGACCGCGTCGGCACTGATCGGCTTCGACGAGACCACCGTGACCCGGCCTTGCACGCGCGGATCGATGATGAAGTTCTTATGGGTGATCTGGCCGATGGTCGCCGCTACTTCGCGGATATCGGCATCCTTGAAGTTGAGGGTGATGCCGCCTGCGCCGGAGTTGTCCTCACCGGGCATCGGCGGCGGCGCGGCATTGGCGGCCGAGGCGGCCGCGAACAGCCAGGCTGCAGCGAACAAAGCAGCGGCATTGCGCGTCCAGCGCGCCATGGTGGTCTTCGGGAAAGCTGTCACGCGCACACCTTAATATATATATAGGTCGTCATGCCACGGCTCATGGGGGTCCGTCCTGGTCGTCCTGGGCCTGCGGTCCTGGTTGCTGCTCCTGTCCTGGCCGGCTGAGGGACGGCGGCGGCATCTGCAGGATCTGGGTCTGGGTCTGTCCGTTACGCGTGAGGGTCACACTCACCTGTTCGCTGGTCTTCAGGCTGGAGAGCACGCGCATGCCTTGAGCCGGGTCCGTGAGAGGGATGCCGTTCACCGCGGTCACCACGTCACCGGGTTTCAGTCCCAGCTCGTTGAACTGGGACGGGTTCCCGGCGGGATAGATCCGGTAGCCGGTGAGCTTGCCGTGGTCCATCACCGGCATGGCGCGCACCACGTCCATGAGCCGTTGCGGGTTGTTGGCGATCTCTTGCCGCAGCTGGCCCAGGCTCTGGGTCGGGGCCATGGCCTGGGGCTGCATCATGACAGGTTGTTGGCTGCCGGCAGCACCGGCGGTGTCGTCGGTGGGCAATCGCAGGGCCTCGAGCCGCCCGTCACGCGCCAGCAAGACCCGGTCGGGATAGATGGAACGGATCACGGCGCCCCCGGGAAGCTGGGCACCGACGGCGTAGGGTTCCTCGTCGCCATTCGCTACGATCAAGGCGCGGGAGTCGGCGGCGCGTTTGCCGGCGACGATGCCATGGAGGGTGAGGGCGAGGGTGGTGTCAGGCGCGTTGGCACCGCTGCCGGTCGGGACGCCCGCCACCCCGAACAGGTGCTGGTCGGCCACATGGTTGGCATCGACCTGGTGGGCGGTAGCAGCAGTTGCCGCCACCGGTGCTGCCGTGGACTTGCGCTGCGGAATAAATGACCAGGTCAGCTCGGCCAGCAACCACGCCAGCAACAACACCAGCAGCACGCTGAGAAGCCTCGGGCCGGAATGCTGCAAGAAATGTCTCCCGCGGCGGAGGGCGGCATCCATGCCCTGGTCACGGAGCGGGAAAGTTTGCATAGCCATGGGGAGCCAGTTTGGGGCCGCTCGCTCGATGTGTCGACCGGCGAATACCGCATGATAGCGGCCGCCCCCGCGGCGCCTCAAGGGCTGCAGGCCTTGGCTGGACCCATGGGCTACACTAACGTTACATAAGAACGTATGCCAGGGGCGCTATTTTGTTCACCGCACGCTCGCTCATCAGGGTCGGTATCAGCCTGGCGCTCTTCATAGTGTTCTTCGCCTACGTGAACGGCGCGCTGCCCCTTACCTTCGTGGACCAGTTGGAGCGCTCCGCGTACGACGCGCGGGTACGGCTTGCCGCCAGCCGGACTGTGGACCCGCGGATCGTGATCGTGGATATAGACGACAAGACCTTGAAGGAACAGGGCCAATGGCCCTTGCCACGAGACAAGTTCGCGCAGCTGGTCGACAACCTATTCGATAAGTATCACATCAAAGTGGTCGGGTTTGACGTGGAGTTCCCCGACGCGGATCGCAGCCAGGACCTGGCCTTGCTGGACCAGCTTTCCAACGGAGCCTTGAAGGCCGATCCGGCCTTTATCGCCCAAGCCGCGAAGGTAAGGCCGCAGTTGGAGCGAGACAAGATTTTCGCGGCAAGCCTGGCGAATCGGGCAGTGGTGCTGGGCTATGTCTTCTACCCGGCGAGCGCGCCGCAGGCCAACCAGAGGCTCGGCCAATTGCCATCGCCTGTATTGCCTGATGTGCGCAATCGCTACCCACTGGTGGCATTCCCGACCTCGGTGGGCTATACCGCCAACCTGCCCGTGCTGGAGGCCGCGGCTGCCGGTCACGGCTTCTTCTCCAATTCCCCGGATGAAGACGGCTTCATGCGCCGGGTGACCCTGTTGCAAGAATATGGTGGCGATGTCTACGCATCCTTGGACCTTTCCTTGCTGCAGGTACTCCAGAGAGGTGCCCCCGTGTCTCTGGGGTTCGACCCGGGCGCTCAAGACATGGGACATCTCGAGCACGTGGTCGTAGGCGACTTTTCCATCCCCGTGGACAACGAGATGGCGGCGCTGGTGCCCTATCGCGGCCCGTTTCGCAGCTTTCCATACGTGTCTGCCACCGATGTCATCAAGGGCGTGGCGCCGGCGGATGTGCTCAAGGATGCGGTGGTATATGTCGGCACCTCCTCTCCGGGGCTGGAAGACCTGCGTAGCACGCCGGTCGGACAGGTCTACCCCGGAGTCGAAGTCCACGCGAATCTGCTGTCGGGTATCTTGGACGGTCGGGTTATGAATGCGTATCCGCAATATCTGCGGGGCGCGCTCTTGTTGCTTCTGGCTGTGATCGCGGTGCTCGTGACTTGGGTCGCGATGACCCGTTCGGTCATCGCCGACGTGGCTACGGTGTTGGCCATCACGGCAATGGTGCTATTGGGTGATCTCGCGTTGTGGAAATACGCGGCGGTAGTGTTTCCGGTCATGGCGCCACTGGTGTTCTTGCTGGCGCTATTCGTGTTCCATTCGCTGTACGGTTTCTTCATCGAATCCCGCGGCAAGCGCCATCTCTCGAAGATGTTCAGCCAGTACATCCCGCCGGAACTGGTAGAGGAGATGGACGAGCGCAAGGACACGGCATCCATGGAGAGCGAAAGTCGCGAGCTCACGGTGATGTTCGCCGATGTGCGCGATTTCACGAGCATCTCCGAGGCGCTGCAGCCCAAGGACCTCTCCCAGCTCATGAACGAGTATCTGACGCCCATGACGCGGGTCATCCATACCCATCGCGGCACCATCGACAAGTACATGGGTGACGCGATCATGTCGTTCTGGGGCGCGCCGTTGCACTATCCGGAACATGCCCGATACGCGGTGGAGACTGCCCTCGAGATGACCGAGACGCTCAAGGAGTTGAACCAGGCCTTCAAGGCCAAGGGCTGGCCGGAACTGCGCATCGGCGTAGGCATCACCACCGGCGTGATGAGCGTGGGCGACATGGGCTCCGAGTTCCGCCGCGCCTACACGGTGATGGGCGACGCGGTGAACCTGAGCTCGCGCCTCGAAGGTCTCACCAAGGAATATAAGGTGCAGATCCTGTGCAGCGAGATGACCAAGGATGCCGCTCCGGAGTTCCAGTACCTGGAACTGGACCGGGTGCGGGTGAAAGGCAAGGAGAAGCCGGTGGGCATCTACGAGCCGCTCATGCCAAAGGACAAGGTGGACAAAGACCTGAAGGGGTTGCTGTTGCGACACAAGCAGGCGCTCACGGCCTATCGGAACCAGGATTGGGATACGGCGGAGAGGGAATTCTTCTCCTTGCAGCAGTCCAACCCGGGGCGCCCCGTCTACGGCATGTATCTCGACCGCATCACGTATTTCCGGAGTCATTCTCCGGGCGCAGACTGGGACGGCGTATTCACGTTCAAGACGAAATAGTCCCCAGTGCGGGGGCTGACGTCATGCGACTGGACGCAGGCTACGCGGCTGTCCCAGCTGGCGTGACGCAGTTCACGCGGCACTCATGACCCGGGGCTGTGAGCATGCTCACCGACCGGTTTCCCCGCAGTTGCTAGGCTCTGATGGCCGGTTTTCTCGGCCCAGACGTGCGGTATTTTCGGCTAAAATTGCTCCATGAGCGACGAGAAGCTCGACGAGGAACAGCGTAGCGGCCTCCTTGTGGAGGAGGCGAAGCCACGCGTCAAGAAGCCGCCCCTCTACAAGGTGGTCTTGTTAAATGACGACTACACCCCCATGGAGTTCGTAGTCGAGATCCTGCAGAACTTCTTCCGCATGGACCGGCACAAGGCCACCCAGGTGATGCTGCACGTGCACACCCGGGGCAAGGGCGTCTGTGGGGTCTTCACCTACGAGATCGCCGAGACCAAGGCCGCCAACGTGAACGACTATTCCCGCAAGCACCAGCACCCGCTGTTGTGCACGCTGGAGGAGGCTTGAGCGTCCCGTGTTGAGCAAGGAACTTGAGTATTGCCTGAATGCCGCCTTCAAGGAGGCGCGTGCCCAGCGCCACGAGTTCATAACCGTGGAGCACCTGCTGTTGGCGCTCCTGGACGTGCCGAGCGTATCGGACGTGTTGAAGGCCTGCGGCGCATCGGTGGATAACCTGCGCCGCGAACTCAGCGACTACATCCGCGAGACCACGCCGCTCGTCGAATCCGAAGATCCGGACGTGCAGCCGACATTGGGTTTCCAGCGGGTCCTGCAGCGCGCCGTCTTCCACATCCAGTCCTCCGGCAAGAAGGAGGTCACGGGCCTCAACGTGCTGGTGGCGATCTTCGGTGAGAAGGAATCCCATGCGGTCTACCTCTTGGGCCGCCACGGCGTGTCGCGGCTCGACATCGTCAACTACATCTCACATGGCATCTCCAAGATCCACGAGGACGACACCCGCGAGGCGCCTACCGAGACCGGCGACGATGACGACGAAGGACAACCCAGGCAGGGTCGCACCGCTCTCGAGACCTATACCACCAACCTCAATCAACTTGCCCGCGAAGGCAAGCTCGACCCGCTGATCGGCCGCGAACATGAGATCGAGCGCACGGTGCAGATCCTGTGCCGGCGCCGCAAGAACAACCCGCTTTACGTAGGCGAGGCTGGTGTCGGCAAGACCGCCCTGGCCGAAGGCCTGGCGGTGATGATCGTGGAGAAGAAGGTGCCGGAGGTGCTGGAAGGCGCCACCGTGTATTCGCTGGACATGGGCGCGCTCATCGCCGGCACCAAGTACCGTGGCGATTTCGAGAAGCGCCTCAAGAACGTGATGGCGGAGCTAAAGAAGGACCCAGGCGCCATCCTGTTCATCGATGAGATCCACACGGTGATCGGTGCCGGTGCAGCCTCGGGCGGCGTGATGGATGCATCCAACCTCATCAAGCCGGTGCTGGCCAATGGCAACATGCGCTGTATAGGTTCCACCACCTACCAGGAATATCGCGGCATCTTCGAGAAGGATCGCGCCCTGGCGCGTCGTTTCCAGAAGATCGACGTGCCTGAGCCTTCGGTGGATGAGACCGCGCGCATCCTGAAAGGTCTGCGCCACAAGTTCGAGGAGCACCACGGGGTCAAATATCCCAACAAGGTGTTGGAGACGGCCGCCGACTTGGCTGCGCGTTTCATCAACGACCGGCATTTGCCGGACAAGGCCATCGACGTGATAGACGAGGCCGGCGCGAACATGCGCTTGAAGCCTCCCGCCAAGCGTCGCCGCACGGTGACGGTGCAGGATATCGAGGAGATCGTGGCCAAGATCGCCCGCATCCCGGCCAAGAGTGTCTCGGCCACCGACAAGGAAGGCCTGCGCAACCTCGAACGGGACCTGAAGCTGGTGATCTATGGCCAGGACAAGGCCATCGAGTCGCTCGGATCGGCCATCAAGATGTCCCGCTCCGGCCTCGGCAACGAACAGAAGCCCATCGGTTCCTTCCTGTTCGCCGGTCCCACCGGCGTGGGCAAGACCGAGGTCACCCGCCAGTTGGCGCTCATCATGGGCGTGGAGCTGGTGCGTTTCGACATGTCCGAGTATATGGAACGCCACACCGTGTCGCGCCTGATCGGCGCGCCGCCGGGTTATGTGGGCTTCGACCAGGGCGGCTTGCTCACGGAGCAGATCCTCAAGCACCCGCACTGCGTGTTGTTACTGGATGAGATCGAGAAGGCGCACCCCGAGGTGTTCAACCTGCTGTTGCAGGTGATGGACCACGGCACGCTCACCGACAACAACGGCCGCAAAGCCGACTTCCGCAACGTCATCCTGGTGATGACCACCAACGCGGGTGCCGAGGACATGGCCCGCACCGGCATCGGGTTCACGCCGCCGGACGCGGCTACCGACGGCATGCAGGCCATCAAGCGCATGTTCAGCCCGGAATTCCGCAATCGCCTCGATGGCATCATCCACTTCAACGCCTTGGATCCCCGCACCGTGGCCAAGGTGGTGGACAAGTTCGTCATCGAGATGGAAGAGCAGCTCCAGGCCAAGGGTGTGACCCTGGCGGTGGACGAAGCGGCGCGGAAGCTCCTGGCGGAACGCGGTTACGATCCCAAGATGGGCGCACGACCCATGGCACGGCTCATCCAGGACACCTTGAAACGGCCGTTGGCGGAGGAGCTGCTGTTCGGCCGGCTCGCCCAGGGCGGACACGTACGCGTCACGGTGCGGGACAAGGAATTCCACATGGAAGTCGAGCCCGCCACGCCCAAGCTGCCTGCGCCGGCCCATTCCGACGAGGAATAGGGAGCAATGTCTCAGGAACGAAAAAGCCGGGGCATGCCCCGGCTTTTCATTCGCGAAACGCAGCGGATTATTTGCCGCGAAAGACGATCCGGCCCTTGGTCAGGTCGTATGGCGTGAGCTCGACGGTCACGCGATCGCCGGTGAGGATGCGGATATAGTGTTTCCGCATGCGGCCGGAGATGTGGGCGAGCACCACATGGCCGTTATCGAGTTCGACACGGAACGTGGTGTTGGGCAGGGTCTCCACCACCTTGCCTTCCATCTGGATGCTTTCTTCTTTAGCCATACGCCTGTCGGGTTATTTGGGGCGCGCAGATTCTGACGTATCGGCCGTCGCTATTCAACTTTGACCGGCCTGCCAGCCTTCCGCCGTCAGCGTCTCGAACGGCCGGAATTGGGTCTTATAGGACATCTTGCGGCTCTCGGCTATCCAGTAACCCAGGTAGACCCAGCTCAGGTCCCGGCGCCGGGCTTCCTCGATCTGCATGAGCACGGCGAGGGTGCCGAGGCTGCGTTCGTCCAGGTCGGGCTCATAGAAGGTATAGACCGCAGAAAGGGCATCCTCCAGCTCGTCGGTGACCGCCACGCCGATCAGCCGTCCGTCGAGCCGTAACTCCAGCAGCGTTGTCTTGCCCCAAGGACAGAGCAGGAACTGCCGATAATCTTCCGGGCTTTCGCCGTCCATGCCTCCGCCCGCGTGCCGCTTCGCGAGGTAGCGACCGTACAGCGCGAAATGCTCCGGGTCGAACTCCGCGGGCCTGAGCGAGGTGCGTACCTCGCAGTTGCGCTTGATCACACGCTTCTGGGTGCGGTTGGGCTTGAAGCCGCGCACCGGTATCCGGAGGGGTACGCAGGCCTGGCAACCGTCACAATGCGGCCGGTACACGTGGGGCCCACTGCGGCGGAATCCATGGTTGGCGAGCAGGCTATAGAGCGGTCGATCCATGGAGCAGGCCGGATCGACGAACACCGTGCGCGCCTGCCGCTCCGGCAGGTAATGGCAGGGATGTTCTGGTGTGATGTAGAGATCCAGGTTGGCGGGATCGTTCATGGTCACCGGCTCCGCCAGGCCTGAGCACTCACCGGTTGATCGCAGAGCGCCTCGAGCATCTTCAGGAACTCCGTGCGCGGCACCGGCACGCTGCCCATGCTCACGAGGTGCTCCGATTGCACCTGGCAATCCATGCATGCGTAGCCCCAGTCTTCCAAGTCATGCATCAATTCCACCAGCACGATCTTCGACGCATCGGTCACATGGCTGTACATGGATTCTCCGAAGAAGATGCGGCCCATCGCCACTCCATAGAGACCGCCTTTCAGCTCGCCGTCGACCCAGAGTTCGGCGGAATGAGCGTGACCCAGCCGGTGCAACTCCTGATAGGCCGCCTGCATCTCCATATTGAGCCAAGTGCCGCCGCCGGGATAATGCGGGCGTGGACCGGCGCACGCCTGCATCACCTGCGAGAAGGCTGTGTCGTATCGAATTTCATAGCCACCGCGCCGCATGCGCTTCATCAAGGAACGGCTCACATGCAGTGAACCGGGGAAGAACAACGCCCGCGGGTCCGGCGACCACCATAGGATCGGCAGTCCCGCGTCATACCAAGGGAAGATGCCGTGGCGATAGGCATAGAGCAGGCGTGCCGTGGAGAGGTCGCCGCCCACCGCCAGCAGTCCATCCGGTTCTCGCAAGGCGCGGGCTGGGTCCGGGAAGGCGTCCGGTGGATCGTCCGGCAGGATTCGTCTCAGAGGCAGCGTCTGCATCTAAATATCAGGGAGGTCACTCTTCCCGCTCGCGGTCTGCATGGAAGGGCAGGTGTGCCTCGGTTTCCCTCAGGTAGGCGGCTACATGATGCTGTTCCCGCTGCAGGTATTCGTCAATGGCCGCCTGGAACTCCGGCCGTGCCAGCCAATGGGTGGACCATGTATAGGTCGGCTCGAAGCCGCGACTAATCTTGTGTTCGCCTTGGGTGCCGGGGTTGAAGTGTCGTAAACCCTCGCGGATGCAATATTCGATCCCTTGGTAATAGCAGGCCTCGAAATGCAGGCTGTGGAATTCCTGTTCTGAACCCCAGTGCCTGCCGTACAGCGTGTCGCCTCCCTGCAGGCAGATGGCGGCCGCCACGGGTTCGCTTCCCAGGAATGCGAAGCACACGCGCAGGGCATCAGGCATGGTGTCGCGTATCTCGGCGAAGAATTCCCGGGTGAGATAGGCGGTGCGGCCGCGCTTCTCGTAGGTGGCGAGATAGAAGCGGTACATCGCCGCCATCAGCCGGACGTCCAGCTCGTTGCCGCGCAACATGCGCATCTCGATGCCAGACTCGGCGATGCGACGCCGCTCACGGCGCACTTTCTTGCGCTTCGCCGCGGTGAATTGCCTCAGGAAATCCTCGAAGTCCCGGTACTTCCGGTTATGCCAGTGGAATTGTGTATCGCTGCGGGTGAGGAAGCCGGCGGAATTCCACTCTGGCAGTTCCGCTTCCACAGGGAAGAGGCAGTGAATGGAAGAGGCCTTGAACTGTTTGGCGAGGGTACGGGTCTGGGCGATCAGTGCCGCAGCCACTTCCGCCCGTTCCACGCCAGTCGAGACCAGCAGGCGCGCCCCCGGCACGGGTGAGAAGGGTACGGCCGAGACCAACTTCGGGTAATAGTGCAAGCCGTGGTGCTGATAGGCGTCGGCCCAGGCCCAGTCGAATACGAACTCGCCGTAGGAATGGGACTTGAGATAGAGGGGCAGGGCGCCTGCGAGGCTGCCATCGTCATCACGACAGCTGAGGTGCAGCGGCAACCAGCCGCTCTCGGCACAAGCGGAGCCGCTGTGCTCCAGGGCGGCCAGGAAAGCATGGCGCAGGAAAGGGTCATCTCCCGCGAGTGCGTCCCACTCGGCGGAAGGTATGTCGTCTATGGATCTATGGGCCTGCACCTTCACGGTGCAGACCACTCTACATCAATGGCCCCGGTTAAGGCCTTCGAGGTATTTGTCGGCATCCAGGGCCGCCATGCAGCCGGTGCCGGCGGAGGTCACCGCCTGGCGATACACCTGGTCCATCACATCGCCGGCCGCGAATACACCCGGGATGCTGGTGGCGGTGGCGCCGCCTTCGATGCCGCTCTTCACCACGATGTAGCCGTTCTTCATCTCCAGCTGACCGGTGAAGAGCTGGGTGTTGGGGGAGTGGCCGATGGCGATGAATACCCCCTTGGAATCCACATCCTGGGTCTTGGCCTTGTCCTTGGTGCTGCGCACACGGATACCGGTGACACCCGAGTCATCGCCGATGACCTCGTCCAGCTCGTGGTCCCAGAGGATCTCCACGTTGCCGCCCCGGGTCTTGGCGATGAGCTCGTCGGCGAGGATCTTCTCGGAGCGGAACTTGTCGCGGCGGTGCACCACCGAGACCTTGGAGGCGATGTTGGACAGGTACAGCGCTTCCTCCACAGCGGTATTACCGCCGCCGATCACGGCGACATGCTGGTTCTTGTAGAAGAAGCCGTCACAGGTGGCACAGGCGGATACACCCTTGCCCTTGAACGCTTCCTCGGAAGGCAGTCCCAGGTACTTGGCGGTGGCACCGGTGGCGATGATGAGCGCGTCGCAGGTGTACTCGCCGCGGTCGCCCTTCAGGCGGATGGGCTTGGCCTTCAAGTCCGCCGTATGGATGTGGTCCGAGACGATCTCGGTGTTGAAGCGCTCGGCATGCTTGCGCATGCGCTCCATGAGGTCCGGCCCCAGGAGGCCGTGGACATCGCCGGGCCAGTTGTCCACCTCGGTGGTGGTCATGAGTTGTCCACCCTGTTCCAGACCGGTGATGAGCACCGGTTTCAGGTTGGCGCGCGCGGCGTAGACGGCGGCGGTATAGCCGGCCGGACCGGAGCCCAGGATGAGGAGGCGTGCATGCTTGGTCATGTATAATTGGCCTTCTGGAGACAGCGATGTGGCGGCAAACCGCGTGTTTTCAAGGGCTTGACGCCCTCCGGAACCGCCACCTGTTGAGGAGATCCCCGGCCCATCCCACGAGCGACGCGCCACGGCAGGGCGGGGCGTGTGGCAGGGGGCGGGCCCCAAGATTCCGCGATCCGGACCTTCAAGACAGGCCCGGGCCGCGCGTTATTTCAAATGTTAGCGAAATTCAACGGATAGCGTAAAGGAGCTTTTTCATGCGCATCGGTATCCCCCGCGAGCTGAAGCCGCTGGAAGGCCGCGTCGGCCTCATCCCGGCTGCCGCCGCCGAGTTGGTCCGCCACGGCCACCAGGTCTTCATCGAGAAGAACGCCGGCATCAAGAGCGGCTATAGCGACGAGAACTTCCGCAGCGTGGGCGTGGAGGTGCTCAATAGCGCCGCCGACGTCTACGGCAAGGCGGAGATGATCATTAAGGTGAAGGAGCCCATCAAGGCCGACCTGGAACTGCTGCGCAAGGACCACCTGCTGTTCTGCTATCTGCACCTGGCCGCGCTGCCTGAGCTCACCGAGAGCCTGAAGAAGATCGGTTGCACCGCCGTGGCCTTCGAGACGGTGGAGGAGGACGGTCGCCTGCCGCTGCTCGCCCCCATGAGCGACATCGCCGGACGGCTTTCCATCCAAGTGGGCACGCATCTCCTGCATCAGCCCATGGGCGGCAAGGGCATCCTGCTGGGTGGCGTGCCCGCGGCGCGCCGCGGCCGCGTGGTGATCGTCGGTGCCGGCGTCGCCGGCGGCGCGTCCGCCACCGTGGCGGCCGGCATGGGCGCCCAGGTGACGGTATTCGACATCTCCCGTGACCGCATGGAACGCATGCGCGACCTGGGACCGAACGTCACCGCGCTCTACCCTCATACTGCCGACATCGCCGAGGCGGTGAAGCATGCCGACATCGTGGTGGGTGCGGTGCTGGTCACCGGCGCCAAGGCACCGCACGTGGTGAGCGCCGACATGGTGCGCAGCATGCAGCCCGGTTCGGTGGTGGCGGACATCTCCGTGGACCAGGGCGGTTGCGTGGAGACCACCAAGCCGACCACCTGGGACAACCCCACCTACGTGTGGGAAGGCGTCACCCATTTCACCGTCACCAACATGCCGGGCGCGGTGCCGCGCACCTCGTCTCAGGCGCTCTCGGCCGCCATCATGCCGTATGCCGTGAAGCTCGCGGCGGGCAACTGGCGTGATCTGGAGTCCCTGCGCAAGGGCATCAACGTGGAAGCCGGCAAGGTGGTGCATCCGGCACTGCTGAAGTAAACGGCTCCGGTCGAGCGGGGTAACCTTGGCGCAAGCTACACGCAACGCAGACGAACGCTCACCCCTGGCCATCCATCTGGCGCAGGGATTGAAGGAAGCGGCCCTCTGGCTGTTCCTGGTGGCGGGACTCGTGCTGCTGCTCGCGCTCTCGACCTATGACGCGCATGATCCCGGCTTCACCTACAGTGGTGAAGCCGGGCACGTGCACAATGCCATCGGTCCATTCGGCGCGTGGCTCGCGGATCTCCTCTATTTCCTGATGGGCTACCCGGCCTATCTGCTGGCCGCGCTGCTCATCTGGTCCGGCTGGCTTATCTTCCAGGCCCGCAAGTCCACCGACCCTATCAACAAGCTGCATCTGGCCGCGCGCATCGGCGGACTGGTGCTGTCGCTGCTGACCGCGAGCGGCCTCGCCTCGATAACGTCCAGCAAGGATTCCGGCCTGCCGGTGGATGCCGGCGGCATGCTGGGCGACTTCGTGGGCAAGAACTTGGCCCACGTGCTGAGCCCCCTCGGGGCGACGCTGGTATTGCTGGCGGTGTTCCTGGGCGCAGTCACGATATTCACCGGCATCTCCTGGCTCGCGGTGATGGACCGTATCGGGCACTGGACGCTGTTGCTCATCGAGAAGCTGCGCAACCGCTTCGGCTGGCTGCGGGAGACCATCGCTGCGCGGCGCGTGCGCGAGCAGCATGTCGAGGTGGTAAAGGTCCACCAGGAAGAGGTCAAGAAGAAACCCAAGCCGCGCATCGAGCCCATCGCCAAGCCCATCGCGCCGAGTCCTCGGGTGGAGCGCGAGAAGCAGGTGCCGCTGTTCGACCCGCCGTCGGATTCCGAACTGCCGCCACTCTCGCTCCTCGATGACAAGCCGCCCAAGGTTGAGGGTTACTCCGAGGCGGCGCTGGAAGCCATGTCTCGCACCGTGGAGATCAAGCTAAAGGACTTCGGCGTGGATGTGCAGGTGGTGGCGGTGAATCCGGGCCCGGTAGTCACCCGTTTCGAGTTGCAGCCGGCGCCGGGTGTGAAGGTGAGCCAGATCACCAACCTCGCCAAGGACTTGGCCCGCGGTCTCTCGGCCATCAGCGTGCGCGTGGTGGAGGTCATACCAGGCAAATCGGTGGTGGGACTGGAGATCCCCAACGAGGCGCGCCAATTGGTGACCTTGGGCGAGATCCTCCGGTCCGAGGAGTTCGACAAGAGCGCTTCGCCGTTGACGCTGGCGCTCGGCAAGGATATCGGCGGCAATTCCATGGTGGCGGACCTGGAGAAGATGCCGCACCTGCTCATCGCTGGCACCACCGGTTCCGGCAAGTCGGTGGGCATCAACGCCATGATCCTGAGCCTGGTGTACAAGGCCACCGCTGAACACACCCGCATGATCATGATCGATCCGAAGATGCTGGAACTCTCGGTGTACGAGGGTATCCCGCACCTGTTGGCGCCGGTGGTCACGGACATGAAGGAGGCGTCCAACGCATTACGCTGGTGCGTGGCGGAGATGGAGCGCCGTTACAAGCTGATGGCCGCGCTCGGCGTGCGCAACCTGGCGGGATACAACCGCAAGGTGAAAGAGGCCATCGACGCCAAGAAACCCATCATCGATCCCTTGCTCACGCCGGAGAAGCTGGCCTTGCTGCCGGATTCGGACATCCCGCGCCTGAAGCCACTGCCCAATATCGTGGTGGTGGTGGACGAGCTTGCCGACATGATGATGGTGGTGGGAAAGAAGGTGGAAGAGCTCATCGCGCGATTGGCGCAGAAGGCGCGAGCCTCCGGCATCCACCTGGTACTGGCCACCCAGCGCCCGTCCGTGGACGTGATCACCGGTCTCATCAAGGCCAATATCCCGACCCGCATCGCTTTCCAGGTATCGGCGCGGGTGGATTCGCGCACCATCCTGGACCAGCAGGGCGCCGAGTCTCTATTGGGTCACGGCGACATGCTGTACCTGCCGTCCGGCACCTCCGTCCCCACCCGCATCCATGGCGCCTTCGTCAGCGACCAGGAAGTCCACAAGGTGGTGGCGCACCTGAAGCGCAAGGGCGAGCCGCACTATATAGACGAGGTCCTCACCGGACCCAGCGAAGCCATCCCCGGCCTGCCTACCGAACCGGGCGAGGAAGGCGACGTTGGCGGCGAAGCGGACCCGCTGTACGACCAGGCCGTACGCATCGTCACCGAGAGCCGCAAGGCCTCGATCTCGGGGGTGCAGCGCCGTCTGAAGATCGGTTATAACCGAGCCGCCCGCATGATCGAGGAGATGGAGGCACGCGGCATCGTCGGCCCGCTCCAATCCAATGGTTCCCGCGAGGTCTTGGTGGCTGCGCCACCGCCCATCGACGAATAGCTCCCGGAGAGGTCCCCATGAAACGACTGGTCCTCAGCGCCTGCCTGTTCCTCCTGTCCCTGCCACTCCAAGCCGCGGACAGCGGTGTCGCGCGCATGGACCAGTTCCTGAAGAACGTGCAGAGCCTGAAGGCGGACTTCAGCCAGGTGGTGCTGGATGCCAACGGCAAGCAGGTTAAGCAGTCCACCGGTACCCTGGTCATCCGGCGACCGGACCATTTCCGCTGGGATTACGCCATGCCCAATGCCGAGGTCATCGTGGCCGACGGCAAGAGACTGTGGCTCTATGACGTGGAGCTGCAGCAAGTCACAGTGAAGCCGCTCGACAAGACGCTTGCCACCAGTCCCGCGGTGCTCCTGTCCGGGTCCAACGACGCAGCGAAGAGTTTCACCGTGACCGACCAGGGCGAGAAAGATGGCTTGGCCTGGGTGCAGCTCACACCCAAGGTCAAAGACTCGGATTTCGACAGTGTGCGACTCGGCTTCAAGGGTGAGGATGTGTCGGTGATGGAGCTCAAAGACAACCTGGGCAATACCACCCGCATCAGCTTCGACCACATCCAGCGCAACCCGGCTGTCTCGGACGACACATTCCATTTCGTGCCGCCGGCCGGGGCAGACGTCCTGGGCGATGCGGGAGACGACAAGGCCCATGGTTGAATTGGATATCGTCACCACCCGCGTACAACGGTGGTGGTTGGCGGTTGGCGTCCTGCTGCTTGCGCTCATCGTCTGGGGTAGCCTCGCACCTTCGGTGCCCGACCTTGGGGTTCCCATACCCCAGTTCGACAAAATCGAGCACATCTGTGCCTACCTGTTGCTGACCACATGGTTCTCGGCGGCCTACCCGAAGCGCTGGTTGTGGATCGCGGTCGGCTTCGCGGTATTCGGCGGCCTGATAGAGATACTCCAGGGGTATACGGGCCGCGATCCCGACTGGTTCGACTGGTTCGCGGACTGTATCGGTGCGGGCCTGGGAGCCTGGTATCCCAGGCATTGGGCCCTGCGCCTACGCGGTTTGATCACTGACCGCTATGGCCGCGGCCGCGCCTGAGTTGCGCCCGCTGGCGGACCGGATGCGTCCGCACCGGATCGATGAGTTCGTCGGTCAGGCTCATCTATTGGCTTCCGGCAAACCGCTGCGGCGCGCGTTGGAGAGCGGTCAACTCCACTCGATGGTCTTCTGGGGGCCGCCCGGCACCGGCAAGACCACCCTGGCGCGCATGCTTGCAGAGACCTGCAAGGCTCACTTCATCGCGCTCTCCGCGGTGATGGCGGGCGTCAAGGATGTGCGGGCGGCGGTAGAGGAGGCGCGAGAAGTCCGCGCGCGGGATGGCAGCGGTACCGTGTTGTTCCTGGACGAGGTGCATCGCTTCAATAAGAGTCAACAGGATGCATTCTTGCCCTATGTGGAAGATGGGACGCTCACCTTCATAGGCGCCACCACCGAAAACCCATCCTTCGAGCTCAACAACGCCTTGCTGTCCCGGGCCCGGGTCTATGTCCTCAAGGCGCTCACTCCCCAGGACATCCGCCAGATCATCGATAAGGCGTTGACCGCAGACCAAGGCTTGGGAGACCGCCATCTGAGCTTGGCGCCGGATCTGCGGGAGGTGATCGCCATCGCAGCGGACGGTGACGGGCGTCGGGCCTTGAACCTGTTGGAAATCGCGGCGGACCTGGCCGAAGATGGCGTCATCGGCGAGGCCGCGGTGCAGGACGTGGTAAGCGGTTCCGTGAGGCGCTTCGACAAACAGGGCGACCTCTTCTATGACCAGATCTCGGCCCTGCACAAGTCGGTGCGGGGTTCCTCTCCTGACGGAGCCTTGTACTGGATGGCGCGCATGCTGGATGGAGGCTGTGACCCGCTATATATAGCGCGCCGGGTGGTACGCATGGCCTCGGAGGACATCGGCCTGGCGGATCCGCGCGGCCTGGACCTGGCCCTGGCAGCGTGGGACGTGCTGGAGCGCCTCGGTAGTCCGGAAGGGGAGTTGGCCCTTGCCCAGGCGGTGGTCTATCTCGCTGCCGCGCCCAAGAGCAACGCTGTATATACGGCTTTCGGGGAAGCCCTGCAGGATGCCAGGGAAAGCGGCACCCGCGAGGTGCCCCTGCACCTGCGCAATGCACCAACCCGGCTGATGAAGGGCATGGGATACGGCAAGGAGTACCGCTACGCCCACGATGAATCGGATGCCTTCGCCGCCGGCGAGCGCTATTTCCCAGAGGACATGGCTGAGAAAACCTATTATCATCCCGTGCCCCGGGGGCTCGAGATCAAGATCGGCGAGAAGCTCGAGGACCTCAGAGCGAAGAACCAGAACGCACGGAAATCCAAGAAGACCGACAAATGATCGACCCGAAACTGCTTCGCAACGATCTCGCAGGCACCGCTGCCGCTCTGGCGCGCCGGCATTTCAAGCTGGATACCGTCGCGTATGGCAAGTTGGAGGAGAGCCGCAAGGAACTCCAGACCCGCATGGAGCAGTTGCGCAATGAGCGCAATGCCCGGTCCAAGGAGATCGGCATGGCCAAGGCCAAGGGCCAGGATACCGCGCCGCTCATGGCCCAGGTGGGCGATCTTGGCGCCAAGCTCAAGGCCGCCGAAGAAGATTTCGCCAAGGTCGAGGCGCAGCTCGAAGATATCCAGTTAGGCTTGCCGAACCTCCTGCATGAGAGCGTGCCGGAGGGTATCGATGAGCATTCCAACAAAGAGGTGCGTCGCTGGGGCGAGCCCAAGCAATTCGACTTCAAGCCCAAGGACCATGTGGACCTGGGGACGGCCCGCGGCCTGCTGGACTCGGAGACCGCCGCCAAGCTCACGGGCGCCCGTTTCACGGTGCTGAATGGACCGCTGGCGCGCCTGCACCGGGCCTTGATCCAGTTCATGCTGGACCTGCATACCGCCGAGCACGGCTACTCCGAAGTCTATGTGCCCTATATGGTGAATGCCGCCTCCATGCGCGGCACCAGTCAGCTTCCCAAGTTCGAAGAGGATCTGTTCCAGGTCTTGGGCGAGCATCGCTATTACCTGATCCCGACCGCCGAGGTACCGGTCACCAACATGGCACGGGACCTGATCCTGGAGGCTGAGAGCCTGCCACGGCGCTATGCCGCGCACACCCCGTGTTTCCGGGCCGAGGCGGGTGCGGCCGGCAAGGACACGCGCGGGATGATTCGCCAACACCAGTTCGAGAAGGTCGAGCTGGTGCAGATGGTGAGACCGGCCGAATCGTTCCAGGCGCTCGAAGAGCTCACCGGGCATGCCGAGCAGGTGCTCCGGAAATTGGAGTTGCCATACCGGGTGATGGCGCTTTGCGCCGGCGACATCGGTTTCGCCGCCGCCAAGACCTACGACCTGGAGGTCTGGTTGCCCAGTGAGGGGCGCTACCGCGAGATCTCTTCTTGCAGCAACTGCACCGACTTCCAGGCCCGGCGCATGCAGGCCCGCTGGCGCAACCCGGAGACCGGCAAGCCGGAGCTCATCCACACCCTGAACGGCTCCGGGGTGGCGGTCGGCCGCGCGCTCATCGCGATCATGGAGAACTTCCAGGACGAGCAGGGAAGGATCCACGTTCCAGCCGCGCTACATCGCTACATGGGCGGCATCTCAGTCATATAATTCGCAGTGCCCGGAGGGGTGGCCGAGTGGGCGAGGTCGATGAAGTCGGCCGGGCTGGACGGCGCACCAGGGATGGTTCAGTGTTTCTTACCCGGAGGGGTGGCCGAGTGGTTGATGGCACCGGTCTTGAAAACCGGCAACGGGAAACCGTTCGTGGGTTCGAATCCCACCCCCTCCGCCATATTTCCGGTCTCGCAGGCGGCCGAGCCGTCTTGAAG
>DATIVR010000083.1:0-6656 GCA_035465695.1 Gammaproteobacteria bacterium | reverse complement strand
TCGGGCTCGTGGATTTCGGCGCGGCCACCACCAGCTTCAGCGTCCTGCACGACCGCAAGATCATCTATACGTACAACAGCGACTTCGGCGGAAAGCAGCTGACCGAGGAAGTGATGCGCCACTATGGCCTCACTTACGAGGAGGCCGGCAAGGCCAAGAAGGAAGGCGGCCTGCCCGGCAACTATAAAGTGGAGATCCTCGACCCCTTCACCGACGACATGGCGCAGACCGTGAACCGTTCGCTGCAGTTCTTCCTCTCCTCCACCAGCGAGTACACGCACCTCGACCAGATCATCGTGTGCGGTGGCTGCGCGGGCATCCCCGGCGCGGCTGAGCGCATCAGCGAGAAGATGGGAGTGCCAGCGGTGATCGGCAACCCGTTTGGGCAGATGAAGGTGTCCTCGCGCGCCAAAACCCAATTGGTCCAGGCCGAAGCCTCGGCATTGCTGGTGGCCTGCGGTCTGGCACTGCGGAGTTTCGACTGATGGCACGCATCAATCTCCTGCCTTGGCGCGAGGAACGGCGCAAGGCGCGACAGACGCAATTCAACATTCTCGCCGGCACCGTCGCCGGCGCGGGCGCATTCACCGTCTTCGTGATCTACGTGGCGATGAACACGGCGATCTCCATCCAGACCGAGCGTAACCAGTACCTCACTGACCAGATCTCGCTCGAAGACAGGCAGATCGAGAAGATCAAAGGCTTGCAGGACACCAAGCAGGCCCTGCTTGCCCGCATGCAGGTCATCCAACAGCTGCAGTCGAGCCGTCCGATCGTGGTGCATCTCTTCGACCAGCTGGTGAAGACCTTGCCGCCGGGTGTGTATCTCACCAGGGTCAGCGAGAGTGGCGATAACCTGACGCTGGATGGCAGTGCTGAATCCAGCGCGCGTATCTCCACTTATCTTCGCAACATCGATGCCTCGCCCTACATGGGCAGCCCCAACCTGATGGTGGTGCAGAAGGACCCGTCCAAGAACGGCGCCCAGCACTTCACCATCACCGCCAAGGTGATCGACAAGGCAGCCGCAGCGGCCAAGGCCGCCGCCGACAAAGAAAGCGGGGGTGCGTGATGGCCATGGACCTGAAGTCGCTCCAGAACTTCGACGTCAACCAGCTGCGCACGCTGGACTACAAGAACATGGGCAGCTGGCCGCTGCCCTTGCGCATCCTGGCCTTGATCATCATCTTCGGTGTGGTGCTGTTCCTCGGCTATTACTTCCTGATCTCCGACCAGATAAACCAGCGCAGCCAGCTGGTGGAAAAGGAAGCCTCGCTGAAGTCCGACTTCGAGTCCAAGGCGCTGAAGGCGGCGAACCTCGACATCTACCAGCAGCAGCTGGATGAGATGCAGAAATCCTTCGGCACCATGCTCAAGCAGCTGCCCGGCAAGACCGAGCTGCCGAGCATCCTGCAGGACATCTCCCAGGCAGCCCAGGTGGACGGCCTGCGCCAGGATCTGTTCCGCCCCGGCCCCGAAGGTACCAAGGACTTCTACGCCGAGACTCCAATCGACCTGCAGTTGGAGGGCAGTTACCACGAGTTCGGCAAGTTCGTGAGCGATGTAGCGGCATTGCCTCGTATCGTCACGCTGCACAACATCGCCATTAAACCGGTCAGCGGCGGTGCCGGGAGCAGCGGCACCGACAATCTGACGATGACCCTCACCGCCAAGACCTATCGTTATCTGGAAGACAACGAGCAGCAGGCCGCCAAGCCGAAGAAAGGCGCCAAGAAGCCAGGGGGTGCCGGATGAGCCGTCGCCTTGCCTACCTGTTCCTCAGCGCCGGCATGATGAGCGCGCTCAGTGCCTGCGGCGATCGCATGGGCGACCTGCGCCAATACACCAACGAGATTAGAGCCCGTAAGGGCGGACATATCGAAGCCCTGCCGCAGATCAAACCCTTCGAGGTCTATACCTACGCCGACCAGGATGCCCGCTCACCCTTCATTCAGGGCGGCGACGTCAACAACACCGGGCTCGTAAACAAGAGCGCCGCGGTGGCTGGCTTGCATCCGGACTTCAACCGCAACCGCGAGTATCTCGAGCAGTTCCCGTTGGACGGCTTGCGGATGGTCGGCACCTTGTACATCGACGGCTCGTTGTACGGGTTGGTGAAGGACAGCGACAACGTGGTTCACCGCGTGGCCGTCGGCAACTACATGGGACAGAACTACGGGAAGATCATCAGCATCACCGACTCTGAGATCAAGCTGCATGAGATGATCCCTGACGGACAGGGCGGCTGGTCGGAGCGCGTCACCGCAGTGACGCTCAGCCAATAAAGAGCGAGGTAGACGGTCATGAACAAGCAAACCTATACACGCGGCTTCTTGCCACTGGCATTGTTGCTCGCGACCGCATGGCTCGCCGCGCCGGCCTTCGCCGACAACCAGCTGCAGAACGTGCAGGCCACCAAACTCGCGGGAGACCGGGTGCAGATTGCGCTTACGCTGTCCGGTGCGCCCACTTCCTCGCCCCTCTCCTTCACGGTGAACCAGCCGGCACGTATCGCGCTGGACCTGCCCGATACTCGCCTCGCACTCAAGAGCCACAAGACTGACGTGCAGCAGGGTATGGTGAACAGCATTGTGACTGCCGAAGCAGGCGGCCGCTCGCGGATGGTGATCAACCTGACCAGTCTCGTGCCTTACACCACCAAGGTGGAAGGCAACATGGTGTACGTGATCGTAGGCGCTAATGCCGGCGATACCTCCGTGGCCAATGCCAGTGTCAGCAGCTTCGGCCCGCAGCAGACAGGTGGCACCACTGTGGCAGCCGCGGTGCCCGTACAGACGCCTGTCCCTGCCGTCAGCATGCCGGCCGCTGCTTCCCCGAGCCAGTCCGTAGCCACCGCACCCGTCACGCCAGCGGCGACGCAGGCTCCCAGCGCGCCGGTTGAGGCCGGCCCCGGCCAGATCGCTGCGGTGGACTTCCGTCGCACCCCGGACGGTGGCGGCGAGATCGTGGTGACGCTACCGAACCCCGGAATCGTGGGTAACGTGCACGACCAGAACGGCAACATCGCTGTGGATTTCGCGGGCGCCAGACTGCCCGATGAGCTGGTGCGCCGCATGGACGTGACCGATTTCGCGACCCCAGTGCAATATGTGGATGCACAGAACCTGCCCAACGGCTCGCAGATCGTCGTCCATGCCTCCGGTCAGTTCGAGAAGATGGCTTACCAGACTGAGAATACCTTCGCCGTGCAGCTGAAGCCCTTGACCCCGGCTGCCCAAGCGCAGCTTGCCACTAAGAAGCAGTATGTCGGTCAGAAGATCAGCCTGAACTTCCAGAGCATCGATATCCGCGCAGTGCTGCAAATCCTGGCGGACGCCAGCGGCAAGAACATCGTGGTATCGGATTCCGTCAGCGGCAACATCACCTTGCGCCTGCAGGACGTGCCCTGGGACCAGGCCCTGGACATCATCCTGCACACTAAGGGTCTCGCCACCCGAACGTACGGAAACGTGATGATGGTGGGCACGGCGGCGGAGATATCCGCCCAGGAGACCGCCGAGGCGTCCGCACAGCAGAGCCTGCAGCAGGTGGTGCCGCTGCAGTCGGCCTTCATCCAGGTCAATTACGCTAAGGCGACCGACCTGCAGACTTTGATAAAGGGTGGCGGTGACAACAGTCTGCTGACCAAGCGCGGCAGTGTCTCGGTGGATGCGCGTACCAACACCTTGCTGGTACAGGACACCCCCGACGCTATCACCGCCGTCCGCGCCCTGGTGGCACGCCTCGATGTGGCGGTGCGCCAGGTGCTGATCGAGTCGCGCGTGGTGATCGCCAATAACGACTTTACCCGTGATCTTGGCGCACGTCTGGGATACACCGGCACCAAGACCATCAACGGCGGCAATGGCCTGCTCTCCACCTCTGGGACTATCTTGGGAACCGATGCGGAAAACGCCAACTTCATAAAGAGCCAGAACGCGATCGCGAATGCTAACAATGCCGTTGGCGGCTGTTCCCCTGTTACCCCGGGCGCGGCGACGAACTGCCCGATCGGATCCATCTTCGCGGTACCCAACATCGCCAGCCGTCTCAACGTCAACGTCCCGGCCGCGCCCGCTGCGGGTTCCATCGCCTTCTCGGTGCTGCGCGGCTCTTCGATCATCGACCTCGAGCTCTCGGCGCTGCAGTCCGAAGGCCAGGGCGAGATCGTTTCCAGCCCGCGCGTGCTGACGGCGGACCAGAAACTTGCGCACATCGAGCAGGGCGTTCAGATCCCCTACCAGCAGGCTTCGGCCAGCGGCGCCACTACCACGTCGTTCAAGAACGCGGTGTTGAGTCTGGACGTGACCCCGCAGATCACACCGGACGAGCGGATCATCATGGACCTGGAAGTTCATGACGACCAAGTGGGCCAGAACGTGCAGAGCGCCACCGGCGGTACGGTGCCTTCCATCGACACCCGCGACGTGAAGACCCAGGTATTGGTGAACAACGGCGATACCGTGGTATTGGGCGGCATCTACGAGACCACCCAGAACATCACCTCCAGCAAGGTCCCGCTCTTGGGCGACCTGCCGCTGCTGGGCTGGCTGTTCCGCAACCAGCAGACCCAGAACAACAAGGACGAACTCCTGATCTTCGTGACGCCCAAGATCGTCGACTCCTCCGTGGCCACGGCCATCGGCCAGTAAGCCTCAAGGCCGCGGCGTATCGTGCACGGTACGCCGCGGCTGTTCCTCATCGGCCCCATGGGGGCCGGCAAGACCGCTATCGGCAAGGAGCTGGCACGCCAGCTCGAATTGGATTTCCTGGATGCCGACCAGGAGATCGAGCGCCGTACCGGTGTGGACATCCCCCTGATCTTCGACAAGGAAGGAGAAGCTGGTTTCCGCCGTCGCGAGCGGGAGGTCATCGCCGAGCTCACGCAGCGGCCGGCCCTGGTGCTGGCCACTGGCGGCGGCGCGGTGCTGGACCCCGCCAATCGCGAGGCGCTCAAGAGTCGTGGCTGCGTGATCTATCTCAGGGCGTCGCTGGAAGCCCAGGCGGCGCGCACCGCCCAGAACCGCCACCGGCCCCTCCTGCATACCGAGGACCGGGAAAGCCGCCTGAAGCAACTGTTCGAGATGCGGCGTCCCCTCTACGAGGGCTTGGCGGACGTGACGATCGACACGGACAGCGGGCAGGTCAAACAGATAACCCAGCGTATAATCAAGGAGTTGGAACGGCAGGATGCCGACTCCCGCTAACCAGAGTTTCATGAAGACCCTCCTCGTCCAATTGGCCAAACGCAGCTATCCGATCCACATCGGCTACGGTCTCCTCGCCCAGGGCATGCTCATCCGTGAGCGCCTGCAGAAGGAGCGGCTGTGTATCGTCACGGACGACCGGGTGGCACCGTTGTACCTCGACAAGCTCAAGGCTGCGCTCAAGCCGCTCACCGTGGAAAGCGTGACCTTGCCCCATGGCGAGGAGAACAAGGACTGGGAGACCCTGGACTTGGTGTTCACTGCGCTGCTCAAGAGCGGCTATGGCCGCGACACGGCGCTGATCGCCTTGGGCGGCGGGGTAGTGGGAGATATCACGGGCTTCGCGGCCGCCTGCTACCAGCGCGGAGTGCCCTACGTGCAGGTACCTACTACGCTGCTGGCGCAGGTTGATTCCTCGGTCGGCGGCAAGACCGCCATCAACCACCGCTACGGCAAGAACATGATCGGTGCCTTCCATCAGCCCCAGGTGGTGGTAGCCGACACCGGCACGCTGGACACGCTTGAGGCGCGCCACTTCAGCGCCGGCATGGCGGAAGTGATCAAGTACGGCATCATCAAGGACAGCCGCTTCTTCGAGTGGCTGGAGGCCAACATCCAGTCGCTCATGGCGCGGGACGAGGAAGCCCTGGACCATGCCGTGGTCCGTTCCTGTGAGATCAAGGCTGCCATCGTGGCAGCGGACGAGCGCGAGCAAGGCGAACGCGCGCTCCTGAACCTCGGCCATACCTTCGGCCACGCCATCGAGACGGCGCTCGGTCACGGCGAATGGCTGCATGGTGAAGCAGTATCCGTGGGCCTGGTCATGGCCGCGGCACTCTCGGTGCGGCAGGGCCACTTCAAACAGACCGAATATCGGCGCCTCTGTCGCCTGCTGGAGCGCGCGGGACTGCCTATCGTGCCGCCGGACAACATCACGGCCCAGGAGATGCGCAAGCACATGAGCCGGGACAAGAAGGTGGTGGCCGGCCAGCTGCGCCTGGTGTTGCCGAAGAGCATCGGACAGGCGGTGGTGACCACCGAGTTCGACGATGCAGCCCTGGAAGCCACGCTCGAAGCCGAACCTATCTAAGCCATCTATGCGAAGCACGCCGGGATTAGCGAGCTACGCCGTTCCACTCACTTCGCAATCCTGCTCCGTTCGTGGCCCAGGGCAGGCTTCCTGCCTGCCCGTTCGCCGCGCTCATCAAATTCATAGCAATTCAACGTTCAGTGGCAGCTGATATGGCTAGTGGAACTTTGGCCCCGTACGCAGCTCACCCCGACAAGACCCGCGGCCGCCGTTTCCAAGAGCCTGATCCCACCTATCGCAACCAGCACGACAGGGATCGGGACCGCATCATCCACTCCACCGCCTTCCGGCGGCTCATGTACAAGACTCAGGTCTTCGTCTATGACGAAGGCGATCTCTACCGCACCCGCCTCACTCAT
>DATIVR010000082.1:0-24679 GCA_035465695.1 Gammaproteobacteria bacterium | reverse complement strand
GTTCCATGTGAAGTTCGATGGCATGGCGCCGCCTCTCAGCGAGATGTATTGGCGCGCGCTGGTGCTGCACGACTACGACGGCAAGACCTGGAAGAGCGGCAACGTACCCTGGCGCGGCAACAACGATGCGCTGCCGGTGGGCGCGCCGGTGCGCTACCACGTGACCCTGGAGCCCAACAACCTCTCGGTGCTTTACACGCTGGACCTGCCGGAGCAGGCCCCGGACGGCGCCGGTCTCTCCGCCAATTACGAGACCGAGATCCGCGGCAACGTCACGGAGCGCAAGCTCTATGACGTGACCTCCTATCCTCGCGCAAGCTACGGGGCAGGCACCCCGGGCTGGATGCTGCGCCGCGACCTGGCTTTGCCCAAGGGCGACCCCCGCGCACGCGCGCTGGCGCAACAGTGGCGTGCCTCTGCCAAGTCGCCGCAGCAGGTGGTGAACGACGCGCTGGACATGTTCCACGACCAACCCTTCCGCTACACGCTGCAGCCGGGGCAGCTTGCCGAGCGGGACCGCATCGACCAGTTCCTGTTCCAAACCCGTAGCGGATTCTGCGAGCACTATGCCGGTGCCTTCGTGTTCCTGATGCGTGCGGCTGGCATCCCGGCCCACGTGGTGATTGGCTACCTGGGCGGCACCCCGAATCCTGTCGACGACTACTACGTGATCCGGCAGCGCGAAGCCCATGCTTGGGCGGAGGTGTGGATGGCCGGACGCGGCTGGGTGCGGGTGGATCCCACCAGCGCGGTGGATCCGGCGCGGGTCGAGGAAGGCCTGGACGGTGCGCTCGCCAATGAGGACCTGACAGGGTCGGTCTACGACCGGTATCCCTGGCTCGGTGCCGTGCGCAACAGCTGGGATGCCCTGGATAGCGGCTGGAACAAGTGGGTACTGGCCTACGGTCCGGAACTTCAGGCACGTTTCTATTCCAAGATCGGTCTCGAATACGGGAATTGGCTACAGTTGGCACTGGTGCTGGGCGGCCTCATGGCCGCACTGATGGCCGCCTACTGGCTATACCTATGGTGGGGACGGCGGCCTCCACCGTTGCCGCCGGTGGCCCGCGACTACGCCCGCTTCTGCCTTAGATTGGCCAAGCTAGGCCTGCCTCGGGCTGCCCACGAAGGGCCGCGGGACTACGCGGCGCGGGTGGCGGTGGTACGCACCGATCTCAAAAGCGAAGTATGGGAGATCACCGACCGTTACGTGGAACTGCGCTACGAAGAGCGCGGTGATCCGCGCCACTTCGCACGACTGGTGCGCGGCTTCAGGCCGCGGCGACTCCACAAAGCCGCTCCTGATGGAGCGTGAATCCCAACGTCGGATTTTCACTACCGGGTTAAGGCCCTGACTCGCCGTCGCGATGCATCTTGTGGCGAGCTAATCCCGCTTCTGCAGCACCAGGAAGATCTGCGCCACCGCCCCGCCCCAAAGCTGATCGATGGGAAATCGTAACAGGAGGCAAATGCAGCTCACCAGCCAGCGTAGCGGCGCCACCGGCGCTACGATGCTGCGTGCTGCTGTGGCCAGGCGCGCCAGCGGGCGTGGCCAGTTGCCCTGAGCGAGGAATCGCCGATCGTAACCAGCATCCTGTACCCGGATGCTCACCACCTCAGCCTCGGGCAGCCGGCGTGCCATCTCCAGGAGGTTGCGGGACACCGGCGACCAACTCTCTTGTTTAGAGATGGTGAAGGTGAACTTGTGGTCCTTGTTGAACAGGCTGGGCCAATACCCTTGTTCGTAGAGATCCTCGTCCGGGACCACTATCAGCATGCTGCCGCCAGGCCGCACCAGCTTCCACCACTCTTGGAGCGCATGATCCGGATCGCGCATGTGCTCCAGGCAATGGGATGAGAATACGTAGTCATAGCTTTCCGGCTTCGCGTAGCGGGAGATGTGATTGGCGTCGCCGTGCACCTGGTCGAAAGGTTGCGCGTCCGGCCGCACCGGCCAGGGACCGCAGCCGATATCGATGCCTTTACCACCGAGGCGTCCGAGTTCCTCGGCCGTGAGTAGCTTGAGTGTCTTGGCGGTCTCATCCATTCACGCGCTCCGCTGCCGGACTCTTCACCTGGGTGAGCAGCGCCGCGCCCACCGCGAACAGCACGATCACCGAGAGGATGGACGCGCGCGGACTGTGGGTGGCCAGACTCACCACGCCGATGAGCACCGGGCCGATGATGGCCGCGAACTCGCCCAGCATGTTGTAGAAGCCGAAGAACTCGCCGGCGCGCTCCGCCGGCACCAGGCGTGCGTAGTAGGAACGGCTGAGCAACTGCACCCCGCCCTGCACCAGGCCGATCATGGCGGCCAACACGTAGAACTGCCAGGCGCTGTGCATGAAGGCGGCGAAGATGCACACCAGCGTATAGACAGACAGGCCGATGAAGATGCCGTGCTTGGCGCCGATGCGCTCGCCGATGCGGCCGAAGATCAACGCCGCCGGGATACCGACGAACTGGACCAGTACCACGGCCATGATGAGATCGGTGGTGCCGAAGCCGATGGCCTTGCCGTAATCCACCGCCATCTGGATGATGGTGTTGACCCCATCGATATAGACCCAATACGCCACCAGGAACACGAATACCGGCCGGTAGGACCGCACGTGACGGAAGGTCTCGGCGAGCTGTCCGAAGGCGCGGCGCGTGGTCTGGGCGAGGGATTCACGTTGTGCAGGTACGGTGGGCTCCGGCACCATGAACCAGAGGGGGATGGCGAAGATCAGCCACCAGATGGCCGTGAGGATGAGGATCAGCTTCACCGCCGCGGTGGGGTCGGGCAAGCCGAACCAATGGGGTTTCTGGCTCATGGCGAGACCCAACATCAGGAAGATGCCGCCGCCCACGTAGCCCGAGAAATAACCGATGGCCGAGGTCATGTCGAACTTGCCCGGCTCCGCCACGCTCACCAACATGGAGTCGCCGAACACGTTGCCCCACCAGTAGCCGATGGAGGCAGCCATGTAGAAGAACATGGCCCACTGCCATTGGCCGAGACCCACGAAATGCAGGGCGAACACCATGACCACGCCGAGGAAGGCGGAACCCATGAGGAAGCGCTTCTTGTGGCCGCCCTTGTCGGCGATAGCGCCGAGGATGGGCGCGGTAAGCGCGACGATCAGGCTGGCGCCGGAGTTGGCCAGGCCCAGCCTGAACGTGCTGAGGCTGGCGTCGACGCCGTGGTTCCAGTATTCCTTGAAGAAGATCGGGAAGAAGACCGTGACGATGGCGGTGGTGAAGGCGTGGTTGCCCCAGTAATAGAGCGCCCAGCCCTTGACCTTGCGGCTCATTAACGCCATTGGCATCCCCTCGTCGATGAGGGGCCTAGCCTACCACGATGCTTACGCAGCCATGGCGTTGTCGGTGCCGTGCTCGCGAGTCTTGCGGAAGCGGACTTCCGGCCAGCGTTCCTGCGTCAGTTGCAGGTTGACCATGGTCGGCGCCACATAGACCAGGCTATTGGCATGGTCCAGCGCCAGGTTGTCGAACGCCTTGTCGCGGAACTCCTGCAGGCGCTTGGCGTCGTCGCACTCCACCCAGCGCGCAGTGGCCACCGGGATGGAGTCGAACACGCACTCCACGCCGTATTCCTCCTTGAGACGGAAGGCCACCACGTCGAACTGCAGCAGGCCGACGGCGCCCAGGATCAGGTCGTTGTTGCGCATGGGCTTGAAGAGCTGGGTGGCGCCCTCCTCGCAGAGCTGCGCCAGGCCCTTGCTCAGGGCCTTGGACTTGAGCGGATCCTTCAGCACCACGCGGCGGAAGATCTCCGGCGCGAAGTTGGGGATGCCGGTGAAGGTCAAGTCTTCGCCCTGGGTGAAGGTATCGCCGATGGCCACGGTGCCGTGGTTGTGGATGCCGATGATGTCGCCGGCATAGGCCGCCTCCACGCGTTCGCGCTCGGCGGCCATGAAGGTGAGGGCATCCGCGATCTTGACCTCGCGGCCGATGCGCACGTGCCTGACCCGCATGCCCGGAGTGTAACGGCCGGAGCAGAGGCGCACGAAGGCGATGCGGTCGTGGTGCTGGGGGTCCATGTTGGCCTGGATCTTGAAGACGAAGCCGGTGAGCTTCTCCTCCAGGGGTTGCACCTCGCGGCTCAGGGTAGCGCGGGAACGCGGGCCGGGTGCGTTTGCGACGAAGCCGTCCAGCAGTTCACGCACGCCGAAGTTGTTGATGGCGGAGCCGAAGAACACCGGCGTGAGGCGGCCGGCCAGGTATTCCTGCAGGTCGAAGGCATGGGACGCGCCCTTCACCAGCTCCACCTCGGCCCGGTAGCTCTCCGCGTCATGGCCCAGGAGCTCGGTGGCTTCCGCGCTCATGAGGCCCTGGATGACGCGGGTCTCGCCCAGCTTGCCGCTCTTCTCGCCTTCGTAGATGTGGATGCGATCGGTGCCGAAATGATAGATGCCCTTGAGCGCACGGCCCATGCCGATGGGCCAGGTGACCGGCGCGCAGCGGATCTTCAGCACCTGCTCCACCTCGTCCAGCAGCGACATGGGGTCGCGGGCTTCTCGGTCCAGCTTGTTGATGAACGTGGTGATGGGCGTGTCGCGCAGGCGGCACACCTCCATGAGTTTGATGGTGCGCTCTTCCACACCCTTGGCGCAGTCGATGACCATGAGCGCGGAGTCCACCGCCGTGAGGGTGCGGTAGGTATCCTCGGAGAAGTCCTCGTGGCCCGGGGTGTCCAGCAGGTTCACGATGCAGTCGCCGTAGGGGAACTGCATCACCGAGGAGGTGACGGAGATGCCGCGCTGCTGCTCGAGCTTCATCCAATCGGAGGTGGCGTGGCGCGAGGCCTTGCGGCCCTTCACGGCGCCGGCCAACTGGATGGCGCCACCGAACAGCAGCAGCTTCTCGGTGAGGGTAGTCTTGCCCGCGTCCGGATGCGAGATGATGGCGAAGGTACGCCGGCGCTGGATCTCTTGGTCGAACATGGGCGGTCTGCGAGGTCTGACTGCTGGAAAAGGCGGCGTATTCTACCCGAATGGGCCGCCGCGGCGGGATTCTAAAGCTCTATGGCGAGGATCATGGCATCCTCGCGCCCATTTACCGCTGGATAATAGTTCTTGCGCATGCCCACCTCGTTGAAACCGCTGTCGCGGTAGAGGGTCAGGGCCGCGGTATTGGAGAGGCGGACTTCCAGGAACATCTGGGCGGCGCCGCGCTCCCGGGCCAACTCCATGAAGTGCTCCAGCAGCAGCTTGCCGTAGCCGCGGCGCTGCCATTCGGGGGCGATGCAGATATTGAGAAGATGCGCCTCCCCCACCACCAGCGACATGATGCCGTAGCCGATCACCGCGCCATCCACTTCCATCACCCAACAGCAGTAACCGACCCGCAGGCAGTCACGGAAGATGCCCTCGGTCCAATGGAACTGGTAGGCGCGGCGTTCGATGTCCATGACCGCGCGCACGTCGCCCTCGTGCATGGGCCGGCAGAGCGGCGTGATGGGTGCGACCGCGGCGTTCATGGTTTCCCGGCCACGCTCATGGCCAGCTTGAGGTCGGCCCATGCCTTGCGCTTCTCGCCCGGCGAGCGCAGCAGGTATGCCGGATGGTAAGTGACCACCACCGGTGTGTCGCCGAGCTTGTGCACGGTGCCGCGCAGGCGGCCGATGGTGGTATCGGTGTGCAACAAGGTCTGTGCTGCGATGCGCCCCACCGCGAGGATGATCTTCGGTTTCACCAACGCAAGCTGGCGATCCAGGTACGGTCGGCAGAGGTCCGCTTCCTCAGGCTTCGGGTCACGGTTGCCGGGCGGCCGGCATTTCAGGATGTTGGCGATATAGACCTGCTCGCGCTTCAAACCCATGGCCTGGATCATGGAGTTCAGCAACTGGCCGGCGCGGCCCACGAAGGGCTCGCCCTGACGGTCCTCGTCGGCACCGGGCGCCTCACCTACCACGAACCAGCGAGCTTGCTCGTCGCCCACGCCGAACACGGTCTGGGTGCAGCCGGCACGCAGGCCGCAGATAGTGCAGCCCTTCACCGCGGCTTTGAGGTCGGTCCAATCCATGGCGGCGATAGCGCGATTGCGCTCTTCCGACACCGGCGGGATGGGCGCGGTGACGGTGACCGGAGCGGGCGCCGGCGGCGGCACCGCGCGCGCCGCCGCCTGGCCGCGGCCACGGCGCGGCGCATAGGTCGTGATGCCGAGATCGTGCAGGCGGTGGAGACGCTTCGGGTCCATCTCAGGCGGCCCTGCGGCTCCGGCGTCTGTAGAAACGGGATAACGCCATGAGCAGGCCGCTCACGGCGTAGATGAGGAACCCCAGGAACAGCACGATCTCCGGATCGAGGGAGATCACCACGATGAGCAACACCACCAGCAGCAGTACCACCAGCGGCACGCGACCCTGCAGCTTCAGGTCCTTGAAGCTGTAGTAACCGACGCTGCTCACCATGAGTACGCCCGCACCGACGGTGATGATGTAAGCGGGGATGACCAGGGCCGAACCCGGGATGTCGAAGTAGAGGCCACACCAGACCGCGCCGGCCACGATACCGGCGGCAGCGGGACTGGGCAGTCCCTGGAAGTAACGTTTGTCCACCACACCGGCGCGCACGTTGAACCGCGCCAGGCGGATGGCGGCGCAGGCGGCATAGATGAACGCGCCCATCCAGCCGAGCTTGCCGGGGATGACGCCGTAATCGGTCATGGAATGCAGCGACCACTCGTACATGACGAGCGCAGGCGCGAGGCCGAAGGACACCATGTCGGAGAGACTGTCGTATTCCTTGCCGAAGGCGCTCTCGGTATGGGTCCAGCGGGCAACGCGGCCGTCCAGGCTGTCGAACACCATGGCCACGAACACGGCGATGGCCGCCGGCTCGAACTTGCCGACCATCGCGGCGACGATGGCATAGAAGCCGGAGAACAGGCCGGCCGACGTGAACAGGTTGGGAAGCAGGAAGATGCCGCGGCGACGGGGACCTTCGGTGTCGGGTGCGCCGGGTTCCACTTCGTCGACGCCGACCTCGGTATCCACGTCCGGATCGGGACTGAGCGGCTTCTGCATGCAGGCGGCCTCTTCGGGTTTATGGCTACATGATGCCATGAAGCCGCGGGCGCTTCAGCCTTGCTTCTTCATGCCTTTACGTAACATCTCGCCCACTTGGTCCAGGAGGGCCGCGCGCGCCGCCGCCCTGCCGGCCTTGATGACAGGCTTGCCGGATTCCATCTCCCGGGCCAGCTCCATAGCGAATTCACCGCGCTGGATCTCCTTGAGCATGGCCTTCATGGCGGCTCGCGACTCGGGGCCGATGACGCGCGGACCGCGGGTGTAGTCCCCGAACTCGGCGGTGGAAGAGATGGACTCGCGCATGCCGGCGATGCCACGCGCATAGATCATGTCCGCCATGAGCTTGATCTCATGCAGGCAGCAGAAGTAGGCGACCTCGGGCGCGTAACCTGCTTCGACCAATGTCTCGAAGCCCGCGCTGATGAGATGGGTGAGGCCACCCGACAGCACCGCCTGCTCCGCGAAGAGGTCGGTCTCGGTCTCTTCCCGGAAGCTGGATTCGGTGATGCCGGCGCGGCCGAGACCGAGGGCGCCCCCGTAGGAGAAAGCCAGGGCGCGAGCCTGCCCGGAGACGTCCTGGTGCACCGCCACCAGCCCCGGTACGCCGTGGCCTGCCTGGTATTGGATACGCACCTGGTCGCCGATGCCGTTGGGCGCCACCATCACCACGTCCAGGTCAAGACGCGGGACGATGCGCCTGAAATGGATGTTATATCCGTGGGCGAAGACGAGCGTGGCATGCTGCGCGAGTCTGGGCTCCAGCACTTCCCGATAGACCCGGGATTGGACCTCGTCGGGGATGAGCATCACCACCACGTCCGCCCAGGCGGCCGCTTCGGCAGGATCGAGCACCGCCAGGCCAGCCGCCGAGGCGGCGGCGCGTGACGATGAGCCGGCACGCAGCCCCACTCGCACATCGACACCCGAATCCTTCAAGTTCGCTGCCTGGGCCTTGCCTTGGGCGCCCCACCCCAGCACCGCCACGCGACGCGCGCGGATCAGCTGGAGATCGATATCGGCGTCGTAGAAGAGCTTCATGAAGAGGCTGGCAGCTAGGCTCAAGTGCCGTGGACCGCTAGAATACGGGCTTTCCAGCACAAAACCCATATAACGACCATGCGCGCCTCCCATTTCCCGCTGAATACGGTCAAGGAGACCCCTACCGATGCCGAGCTGGCAAGCCACAAGCTCATGCTGCGCTCCGGCATGCTGAAGAAGCTGGGTGCCGGACTCTACACCTGGACGCCCCTGGGGCTGCGGGTGATGCGCAAGGTGGAGGCCGTGGTGCGCGACGAGATGGACAAGGCCGGGGCACTGGAGATGCTGATGCCCACGGTACAGCCCAAGGAGTTGTGGGAAGAGACGGGCCGCTGGCAGAAGTTCGGCGGACAGCTGTTGAAGATCCGCGACCGCAAAGAGCAGGAATACTGTTACGGGCCCACCGCCGAGGAAGTAGTCACGGACTGGGCGCGCACTGAGCTGCGCAGCTACAAGCAGCTGCCCCTCAACGTGTATCAGATCCAGACCAAGTTCCGCGACGAGATACGGCCGCGCTTCGGCATCATGCGGGCCCGCGAGTTCCTCATGAAGGACGCCTATTCCTTCCATATCGACCAGGCGAGCCTGGATGCCGAATACCAGAACATGTACGACACCTATGCGCGCATCTTCACGCGCCTGGGGCTCAAGTTCCGCGCCGTGAAGGCGGACACCGGGGCCATCGGTGGCAGCGCGTCGCACGAGTTCCAGGTGCTGGCAGATTCCGGCGAAGACCTGATCGTGTTCTCGGACCAGTCCGACTACACCGCCAACATGGAGCTGGCGGAAGCCCTGGCACCAGCCGGCAACCGCCCCGCTCCTGCGGCCGCACTCGCGCTCACCGACACGCCCACCCAGAAGACCATCGAGGAGGTCTCGGCCTTCCTCAAGGTGGATCCGAAGCGATGCGTGAAGACCCTGATCGTCCGCGGCGAGAAGGGCTTGGTGGCGCTGTGCCTGCGGGGCGATCATGAGATCAACGAGGCCAAGGCGGCGAAACTGCCGGAGTTGCCCGGCGAATCGGTGCTGGCGGACGAGAGCGAGATCTGGAAGGCCCTCCAGTGCAAGCCGGGCTTCATCGGTCCGGTGCACTTGCCGGCGGACGTGCCGGTGATCGTGGATCGGGCCGCGGCAGTGCTGGCCGACTTCGTGTGCGGAGGCAACCAGGCGGGCAAGCATTACACCGGCGCCAACTGGGAGCGCGACGCACGGGTCACCCGGGTGGAGGACCTGCGCAGGGTCCAGGCCGGCGATCCCTCGCCGGACGGCAAGGGCACGCTGGGCATCGCCCGTGGCATCGAGGTGGGCCACGTGTTCTCGCTGGGAGACAGGTACGCCAAGGCCATGGGCGCCTCGGTGCTGGACCAGACCGGCAAGCAGGTGACCCTGCTGATGGGATGCTACGGCATCGGGGTGAGCCGCATCGTCGCGGCCGCCATCGAACAGAGCCACGACGAGCGCGGCATCGTCTGGCCCATGCAGCTCGCGCCGTTCCAGATCGCCTTGCTGCCCCTGAACATGGCCAAGTCCGAGAAGCTGAAGGCCGCCGCGGAGAAGCTCTACGGCGAACTGCAGGCGGCAGGCTTTGACGTGCTGATGGACGACCGGGACCTGCGGCCCGGCCCCATGTTCGCCGACGCGGAGCTCATCGGCATCCCGCACCGCCTGGTGCTTTCGGACCGCGGCCTCGACGCCGGGACCATCGAGTACAAGGGCCGCACCGACGCCGACAAGCAGGACATCCCCGCCGTCCAGATCATGGACTTCATCCGGCAGCGGATGAAGGCGGCCTGATGAAGGCGGCAGCGCCAGCACTGCTGCTCGCCGCGCTGCTGCCCTGCGCCGTGCAGGCGGCCACGCACGCCCGATCCCACGTGACCCTGACACAGCCTGACCCGCAACTGGTCGCGCTGGTGCAGAAAGCCACCGATGACCAAGCGGATTTCCGGGATGACTACGACCGGCAGGTGTGGCTCTCCACCATGTCGCTGCGCATGCTGGACCTGGTGCCGGACTCCAAGGAGCGCACCCAGCTCCTCACCATGATCCACGCCGAGGCGACCCGCGCCCAGGTGCCGCCGCAGCTGGTGCTGGCGCTGGTGCAAGTCGAGAGCAAGTTCGATGCCTATGCGGTGTCACGGGTCGGCGCGGTGGGACTCATGCAGATCATGCCGTTCTGGCTGAAGCTCATCGGCCATCCGGACGACAGCCTGGTGCACGCCAAGACCAACCTGCGCATGGGCTGCACCATCCTGAAGTACTACCTCGTCAAGTCGCACGGCGACATCCGGGAAGCACTGCAGCGCTATAACGGGGCCACGGTGGGCATCGACTACTCGGATGCGGTGCTGAAGGCCCTCAGCAACCGCTGGTACGTGGACCGTTGATCAACGGGTGCTGAAATCGACGGGCGCCTGTGCGGCGTCCGCATCCTGTACTTGCACACCCTGCACCTCCGCCGCCGGCGGTCCCTGCCAAAGCCAGTCCACGAGCTCCCTGACCTTGGTCTCCTCCCCGCAGGCGAGCACCTCCACGCAGCCGTCCGCGAGATTCCTGGCATAGCCGGTGAGGCCGAGAGCCCGGGCACGCTCCGCGGTGCTGGCGCGGTAGAACACACCCTGCACTTTCCCCGATACCACGCAGCGTCTGGCGATCTTCATGTACAGATTCTATATACAGAAAAGAAAAGGGCCCCGAAGGGCCCTCTTCACGTCTTGGCTCGGAAGGATCAGCCGTTGCCGCCAGCAGCGTACTTCTTGTCCTTCTTGTCGGCCTTGTGATGCCGCCAGGCACCGCGGTGCTTGGCATAGTTCACCGCCGCGTCGGAATCAGCCTGGGTCGGGTTCTTCACCACGTCGAAGGACTGGTTCGGGTAGATCAGGTCGGCGTGCTTGATCTTGTCGGTGTTGGCCTTGTAGATCAACGGCCACTGGAACGGATTGCCGTACACATCGGACTTGCCGGCGATGCGCCACAGGCTGTCACCGCGGGACACGGTGTAGGTCATGTGCGCAGCCTGCAGTTCCGCCACCAGGGCGGCGAGCAAGTCATAAGCGGGCTTGCCCTGATTGCCGCTGATATAGGTGCCGGCCTGGGTCAGGCGCGACTGCTGATCCGCGCTCAGGTTCTTGAAACCCTGGGCCTGAGTCTGCAAGTCCTTGGCCTTGGCCAGGTAGCAATTGTTGATGGCGTCGCCGGCGACCTGTTTGGCCTGGGCAGCCAATTGCTGGGCCTTGGCCGGGTCGGTGGCCTGGGCGGTCTGGGCCTGGTTCAACAGGTCCGCGGCGTTGCCGGTGTCGGTGCAGGGCGATTGCGCGCCGGAAATGACCGACTGCGCATCAGCGATGGCCTGGGTCGCGGCCTGGGCTTGGGCGCTGGGCACCGGGGCTGCCGCAGGCTTGGGCTTGTTGGCGGCGCAACCGGCGAGCAGGCCGGTGGCCAGCAGCAACACGGTGGAATACTTCAGGACATTCTTCATGAGGTTCTCCAACCTGGATTGTTATCGTACGCGGTGGGAAGAACCGCCGCGGACTCTGGGAAATTCGGCTAGAAGTGTCGCAAAGGTTAGCGCCCTGCCGCCGGGGGTGTCAAGGAAACCCCTGAATATGCGAACGGTTAAATACCCTAGCCGGGACCGGCGCGGCCCGATGCATCTTGCGGCTGAGCTATCCCCAACGCACGCAAGGCCAGTTGCCGGGCCAGCCGCGCATCCTCCCGGGCCACGGAGTAGTCACCGGCATCGAGCGCGCTCTGCGCCGCCTTCAGGAACTTGCGCGCGCTGACCAGCGCCGATGACGCGGGTTTGCCTGCGAGCGTCTGCTCCGCCACGGCTACCGCCTGACGCGCGTCGCTCATCTCCTGCACCGGCGCGCCGGCACAAGCAGCGAGGACCAGCGCCGCGGCCATGGCGGCCAGACTCTGTATGCGGACCTTCATGGATCGTTGGAATTCCCTGGGACTCAGCGGGAAAAGCAGCGTGGAGGACGCTATCAGCGCTCACGGACGTCCGTCAAGCGACGGGGCTGAGCTATAGTTGTGCGCCTCGATGTGGATCCCGCAAGCTGCGGAAGACGTATGGAAAAAGTCACAATCTGGCATAATCCGCGCTGCTCAAAATCGAGGGAGACGCTGGCTTTGTTGCAAGCCCGCGACATCGAACCCACGGTGGTGGAATACCTGAAAACGCCGCCGAGCGTCGCGGAACTGGAGCGGGCGCTGGAGCTCCTGGGGCTGGAAGTTCGCAGCCTGATACGGGACAACGAAGAGGCCTATGCCCGGTTGAACATGGGCGACCCCACGCTCAGCCAAGGGCGATTGCTGCAACTGATGCACGACAATCCGATCCTGATCCAGCGGCCGGTGGTGTTCGCCAACGGCCGAGCCCGCATAGGCCGTCCACCCGAAGCCGTGCTGGAGATCCTGTGAGCGACATCCTGGTGCTGTACTACAGCCGGCATGGCGCCACCGCGGAGATGGCGCGGCAGGTGTGCCGTGGAGTGGAAAGCGTGACGGGGATGAGCGCGTGCCTGCGCACCGTGCCCGCGGTGTCGGCCGTGACCGAAGCCACGGAGGACGCCATCCCGAAGGAAGGACCGCCCTATGCGACGTTGGACGACCTCCGGGAATGTGCCGGACTCGTCATGGGCAGCCCCACCCGCTTCGGCAACATGGCGGCGTCCCTCAAGTACTTCCTGGACGGCACCGCGGGACTGTGGCTCTCGGGTGCGCTCTCCGGCAAACCCGCCGGGGTGTTCACCTCCACCTCTTCGCTGCACGGGGGGCAGGAATCCACCTTGCTGTCGATGATGCTGCCACTGCTGCATCACGGGATGATCATGGTGGGCGTGCCGTATACCGAGTCCGGACTCATGGAGACCACCGCCGGCGGCACGCCTTACGGTCCCAGCCACCTGGCGGGAGCCAACAGCGACAAGTCGGTGCACGAGATCGAGAAGCGCCTGTGCCAGGCGTTGGGTGCGCGCGTCGCCGATGTGGCCCGCCGCCTGCAGACCAAGTGAGGCTGCACTTCACCGGCCGCAACCTGGCGCGCGCCGCGTTCCTGGCGCTGGTGCTGTGGTTGGGTCTGTGGCTGGGCGTGCTCGCCAACGCGCCCGCCAACGTGCGCATGGCATGGGCGGCCTTGAGCCTCTTGCCGCTCGCGATCCTCGCGCCTTTCCTGTTCCGCGGCGTCAAAGCCGGCTACGGGTGGGCAGGCTTCGTCTCGCTCGGCTACTTCGCGCAGGGGATCGCCGTGACGCTGGGCAGTCGCAGCGTGTATGGGGCAGTGGAGATCTTCCTGAGTATCCTGCTCTTCTTCAGCGCCAGCGCAGCTCTCCGCGAGCTGCAGCGTCTTAACGCCCCTCGATAAAGGCTTTCACGAAGGGTACCGTCACCTTCCGCTGCGCCACCAGCGAGGCGGTGTCCAATGCATCCAGCGTGGCGCAGAGCGTGCTCATGTCGCGCTGCAGACGCGTCAACAGGACGCGTGCGGTTTCCTCCGGCAACTCGAAGCCGCGCCGTTCCGCGCGCCGTTGCAGGGCTGCGATCTTGTCCGCGTCCGAAAGCGGCTGTAGCTGATAGACAGGTCCCCAGGACAGCCGCGACACCAGGTCCGGCAGCAGGCGCTTGATGCCCGAGGGTGCGCTGCGGGCGCTGGCCACGAAACTGCCGCCCTTCTGTCTCACGGCGTCGATGAGCGTAAGTAGCGCCCGTTGCCAGGGCTCGGCGCCGGCGACGCGCTGCACATCGTCCATGCAGAGGAGCTGGTAGCGATCGAAGTCCTCGATGGCGGAAGGATCCAGCAGCACCGCCTGGTCCATGGGCAGATATACGGCGCGGCGCTTCTCGGCGGTGGCGGCACGGAACGCGGCTTGCAGCAGATGCGACTTGCCGGTGCCGCCGGCGCCGTGGATGAACAGCACCTGGGGCTTGGAGGTGAGCGCGGCCTCGTGCAGGGCCTGTACCACCAGGCTGTTAGGGCCGGTGAAGATGCCCTCGAACGTGGCGCCCTGATCCAGGAACATCGGCAGCGGCAGCTGCCCTTCCAACACCGGACCGCTCACGGGATGTTGCCGCCGTCCCCGCGATAGAGCTGGCTGTCCAGGTAATGGGCGTGGGCATGGCGGATGAGCACGGTACAGGCGGCGGCGACGGGCAGCGCCAGCAGCACGCCCACGAAGCCGAACAACTTGCCGCCGGCCAGGATGGCGAAGATCACCAGCACCGGATGCAGGCCGATGCGGCCACCCACCAGGCGCGGCGTGAGCACGAAGCTCTCCAGGGCCTGGCCGATGGAGAAGACGATGACCACGTAGAGCGGCAGCCAGTCGCTGCCGCCGGTCTGCAGGACGGCCGCCATCAGCGCCAGGATCACGCCGGTGGTGATGCCGAGATAGGGCACGAAGCTCAGGAGTCCCGCGATGATGCCGATGGCGAGGCCGCCCTGCAGGCCGGCGATGGAGAGCCCGATGCTATAGATGCAGGCCAGGGCCACCATGACCAGTAACTGGCCGCGGAAGAAGGCCGCCAGCACCGTCTCGCAATCGTGCAGCACCGCCGCCACGGCAGGGGCCTGGTCCCGGGGCAGCAGGCTCGACATGCGGGCCTTGAAGATGTCCCAGTCACGCAGCCAATAGAAGGTGATCACCGGCACCAGCAGCACGGTGATGACCACCGTAAAGAGGATGCGCCCGGAGTGCGACAAGGTGGTGAAGGTGTTGGTCAGGAACTGGCCGACGGTGTCGGAGTTGCCGGTGAGCATGGCCGAGAGGTTGTCGATACGCAGCCGGTTCTCATCGATGTGGAGGTGCAAGGAAAGCCAGGGCGTGACCACCTTGTCGTACCAGGTGAAGAACTGGGGGCCGCGGGCCGACAGCTCCGTGACCTCGCGGCCGACCATCGGCGCGATCAGCAGCACCAGCAGGGCGATGATGATGAACGTGCCCAGGAACACCACGCCCACTGCCAGCGCGCGCGGGAAGCGCCAAGTCTCGAGCTTGTCGGCGATGGGGTCGCCCAACCACGCCAGGAGCGCGCTGATGATGAAGGGCGTGAGTATCGGTCCCAGCAGATAGAGCAGCACGCCGAGGCCGATCACACCGGCGATGATCCAGAGGCGGGTCTCGGTCTTCATCAGGGCTTGTAACTGTAGTGCAGCGGCGCGGGCACCGCAGCCGCGAGGTTGCCAGCAGCGCTGCCCCCCACGGGGGCGGTGGTGGCTGCATCCGACAACAGCCCACCGAAGACCAGCGCGGATGCCAGGTTGTCGAGGCTGCCATGGATGTCGAGGTTATAGAACACGCTGCCTTGGGCCACCCGGTCGACGCGCACTGAACGTACCGGCGTGAGCGCCTTGAGGTAGTCCGAGACCTTGGCGTAGGCGTCCAGCGAGGTGACGCCATCCACCTGCAAAGGGATCCCGGATTGGTCATGAGCGTCGGCCGCGATGGCATAGCGGGCAGCGAAGCGATCGGCCGCCACCTGCACTCCATCCACGGCTACCAGGGTCGCGTCGCCCGCCGGCGTCTGCCAGCCCTCCACCTTGTCCGGCGCCAACCACTCCCAGCGCCCGGCGAGCTGTCCTTCTGCCGGCGTCATGATCCCCACCAGCACGGCGTCGGGCTGGTAGCGGGCGGACGCGGCGCGGATGCGTTCCGCGTTGAAACCGGAGAGATCGGGCACTCCGATGGCAGCCTTGTCCTGGGCGTCCATCTGGGGAAACACCAACACGATGCCGCGCTGCTGCGCCGCGGTGAGCAACGCCTGCATGACCGGGGTATTCTCCGCGGCGGTGAGGATATGGCCTCCGGCGTCCGGAGACACCAGCCAGATGAGGGTGCGCGGGCGTTCGTTGCCCCACAGCGGAGCATGGTTCGCAGTCAGGGCTTTGGCGATGACGCTGGCGCCGAACTTGGTCCACAGCATGAGCCCGGCTGGAACGTTGTCGGCAGGATCCGCGTCGACCTTCTCATAGCGATATTGCTGCAGATACTGGTTGGGGTTGCCGAGCGCGCTGGCCAGGGCACCGGCGGCGGCACGATCGCCCGTCACCTTCACCAACACCACGCCGAAGGCTTGCTGCACGGCACTGGTCCGCGCTGCCGTGGATTGGTCGGTCACCGGCACGCGCGCCTCATAGAGACCACTCACGATCACCGCGTGAGCGGGCGCCAACCAGGATGCGAACAGCAGACAGGCGATGGAGAGGAGACCTAGACGCTTCACGGGCATATTCTCTCGTGGACAGGCGGAAATCGGGGCTCGTGTAGAATATACCGTCTAGAGCCGCTCCCCTGCGAGCGGAACCGCCTCCAGACCGGGAAATGGCCCCATGACCGCTAAAAAGCCCCTCACCTACCGTGATGCCGGCGTCGACATCGACGCGGGCGACGAGCTGGTGGAGCGCATCAAGCCGGCGGCCAAGCGTACGCTGCGGCCGGAGGTGCTGGGCGGCCTGGGCGGCTTCGGGGCCCTGGTGGAACTGCCGGCCAAATACAAACAGCCGGTGCTGGTATCCGGCACCGACGGCGTGGGCACCAAGCTCAAGCTCGCCATCGAGAGCGGCCGCCACGGCAGCATCGGCCAGGACCTGGTCGCCATGTGCGTGAACGACGTGCTGGTGGTGGGGGCAGAGCCGCTGTTCTTCCTCGACTACTACGCCACCGGGAAGCTCGACGTCGAGACCGCCACCGACGTGATCACCGGTATCGCCAAGGGTTGCGAACTTGCCGGTTGCGCGCTGGTGGGCGGCGAGACCGCCGAACTGCCGGGCATGTACCAGGGCGAAGACTACGACCTGGCCGGCTTCTCGGTGGGCGTGGCGGAGAAGGCCAGGCTCATCGACGGCTCCAAGGTGAAAGATGGCGACGCGCTCATCGGCATCGCCTCCTCGGGTCCCCACTCCAACGGCTACTCGCTGATCCGCAAGATCCTGGCGGTGAGCGGCGCCAGCTTCGAGCAACGCCTGGACGGCCGCGCGCTCATCGACCGTCTCATGGAGCCGACGCGCATCTACGTGAAGCCGATCCTGAAGTTGCTGGAGGATGTGCCGGTGCATGCGCTGGCCCATATCACCGGCGGTGGCCTGACGGAGAACGTGCCGCGCGTGCTGCCGGAGGGCCTGGGCGTGGAGATCGAGTCCGCCTCCTGGCCGCGTCCCGCCGTGTTCGAGTGGCTCATGCAGGAAGGCCAGGTGCCGCTTGCAGAGATGTACCGCACCTTCAACATGGGGATCGGCATGGTGGTGGTGGTGGATGCCGCCGACGCGGAGCGCACCGTCGCGGCCCTCACGGAGCTGGGCGAGCAGTCCTGGCGCATCGGCCGGGTGACGCGCGCGGCCGACGGCGTCGTCATCCGCTGATGCCGGCACCGCCGGCAGCCAGTCGTCTGCCGATCGTGGTCCTGGTCTCGGGCCACGGCAGCAACCTCCAGGCGATTCTCGACAAGGCTGCGGACCTGGCCGTGCAGGTGCGGGCGGTGGTCAGCGACCGGCCGGAAGCCCAGGCCCTGGAGCGGGCGCGGCAGGCCGGCGTGCCGGTCGAGGTGGTCGCGCCGAAGGCTTATCCTGACCGCGCGGCCTATGATGCCGCCCTCACCGCCGCCGTGGATGCTTATCAGCCCGGCTTGGTGGTGTTGGCGGGATTCATGCGGATATTGGGTCCCGGTTTCGTACGACGTTTTGCCGGGCGGCTGGTGAACATCCACCCCTCCCTGCTCCCCAAATACCGGGGCCTCGAGACCCACCGGAAGGTGCTGGAGGCCGGCGACACGCAGCACGGTTGCAGCGTACACTTCGTCACCGACGAGCTGGACGCCGGCGCGGTCATCGCCCAGGCGGAGGTGCCGGTACTGCCGGGGGACGACGAATTCTCCCTGCGTGTACGCGTACAGGGGGTCGAGCACGTTATATATCCCGAGGTGATCGGCTGGTTCGCGGCCGGCCGGCTCGGGTTGAAGGGCGGGCAGGTGATCCTGGATGGAACGCCGCTCCCCGGACCCAAGACATTCAACTGGACACGGCTTAAGGAGCCCACATGAACAAGAAGATGCTGGAGATGGCGCTGCTGACCGCGAGCATGCTGGTGAGCGCCGGCGCGATGGCTGATGCGAACCTGTTCTCGCCCTACACCGCGACGTACCACCTGAATCGCAAGGGCATCGGTTCCGCCAATGCCACCTTCACCCTCAGCAAGCAGGCGGACGGCAGCTACGAATACAAGTCGGTGCTGCATCCCACCGGCATCGCGTCCCTGCTGCTGGGAGACGTGACCCAGACCAGCGACTTCAAGCTGGTCAATGACCGCCCGGAGTCGCAGACCTACACCTACTCCGAGAAGGGTAAGCACGCCGACGAGGAGAGCATCAAGTTCGATTGGACCAAGAAGAAAGCCGCCACCAGCGAAGACGGCAAGGAACGGCGCGCCCCGCTCTCCGACGACTCGGTGGACGTGCAACTGGTGCAACTGATGGTCGCCAGCGATGCCGCCGCGGACAAACTGCCGGCCAGCTATCAGATCGTGGACCATGGCGAAGCGACCACCTACACGGTGAAGACGCTGCCGGATGCCAAGCTGCGCCTGCAATCCGGCAACTTCCAGACCAAGGTGGTGGCGCTCACCAACGCGGAGAAGAAGCGCACCATCACCGCATGGCTGGCGCCGAACCTGCACTATCTGCCCGTGCAGATCCGCCAGGTGGACAAGAACACCATCACCCTGACGATGATGCACATCGCCTACAGCGACGAAGCCGCCGCGGCAGGGGCGCCGGCAGCGAAGTAACTTCCAGGAATACGAGAAGACGAGAAGCCCCCGGCGCGAGCCGGGGGCTTTTCTTTTTGGGGCTCAAGTCTTCGGCAGGGTCACGCCCTTCTGCCCCTGATACTTGCCGCCCCTGTCCTTGTAGGAAGTCTCGCAGACCTCGTCGGACTCGAAGAACAGCATCTGCGCCACGCCTTCGTTGGCATAGATCTTGGCGGGCAGCGGCGTGGTGTTCGAGAACTCGAGCGTCACATGACCTTCCCACTCGGGCTCAAGCGGTGTGACGTTGACGATGATGCCGCAACGGGCATAGGTGGATTTACCCAGGCACACCGTGAGCACGCTGCGCGGGATGCGGAAGAACTCCACGGTGCGGGCCAGGGCGAAGGAGTTGGGCGGGATCACACAGCACTCGCCCTTGAAGTCCACGAAGCTGCGCTCGTCGAACTTCTTGGGATCGACGATGGTGCTGTTGATGTTGGTGAAGATCTTGAACTCGTCGGCGCAGCGCACGTCGTAGCCGTAGCTGGAGGTGCCGTAGGAGACGATCTTGCCGCCCTGGTTGGCACGCACTTGGCCGGGCTCGAAGGGCTCGATCATGCCCTGCTCCGCCATGCGCCGTATCCACTTGTCCGCTTTGATGCTCATGCTCGGTTCTCTATATATAGATGAGTCAGTCTTCTACGACGATCTTGGGGAATGCGCCCGCGTAATCCTTGCCGGCCAGCGCCAGCCGGGCCGTGGCGCGGCGGGCGATCTCCCGGTAACGCGCGGCGATTGTACCCTGTGGCTCGGCCGCCACGGTGGGCCGACCCTCGTCGGTCTGCTCGCGGATCTTCAGGTCCAGGGGCAGGCTGCCCAGGAACGGCACGTGATAGTCCGCGGCCATCCGCTCTCCGCCGCCCTGGCCGAAGATGTGCTCCTCGTGGCCGCAGTTCGTGCACACATGGGTGCTCATGTTCTCCACCACCCCGAGGATATTCACCTCCACCTTCTGGAACATCTTGAGACCCTTGCGGGCATCCAGGAGCGCGATCTCCTGGGGCGTGGTCACGATCACGGCGCCGGAGACCGGCACCTGCTGGGAGAGGGTCAGGGCGACATCGCCGGTACCCGGCGGCATGTCCACGATCAAGTAGTCGAGCTCACCCCATACAGTGTCACGCAGGAGCTGCACCAGGGCCTGGGTGACCATGGGGCCGCGCCACACCATGGGTTGCTCGGCGTCGATCAGGAAACCGATGGACATGCATTTGACGCCGTGGGAGACCAGGGGCTCGATGTGCTTGCCATCCTTGCTGGAGGGCCGGCCCGACAGGTCCAGCATGCGCGGCTGGCTGGGGCCATAGATGTCCGCATCCAGCATGCCGACCTTGGCGCCATCGGCGGCCAGCGCCAGCGCCAGGTTCACCGCCACCGTGGACTTGCCGACGCCACCCTTGCCGGACGCCACGGCGATGACGTTCTTGATGCCGGGCAGCGGCTGCAGGTTGCGCTGCACGGCGTGGGACAGGATCGTGTCACTCACTTCCACCGGCGCGTCGGTGCCGGCAGCCTCGAGCAGGCCGCGGACCTTCGCCGCCAGCTCACCGCGGTAGGCGCCCAAGGGGAATCCCGGTTCCAGGACCACGCGGTCGGTCACCTCGCGCAATGCGCCGGCCGACACCAGGTCCTGCCCCAGGTGCGGTTCGATCCAAGCCTTGAGGGCCGCCTCGACGCGTTCGCGGGAGAGAGTGCTCATGTGGAACTGCGCTGCATGTTGGCGGGGCATTCTAGCACCTGCCCTCCGCAAACCCAGGCTGGGCGCGGGGGTATGGCATAATCGCGGTTCCAGACGGAAGAAACCCGCGAAACAGCCGCTCATGCCGCAGAAACAACGCGACATCCTCGTCACCTACGCACTCACCTATGCCAACGGCCCGCTGCACCTGGGGCACATGGTCGGCAACATCCAGACCGACATCTGGGTGCGCTACCAGAACATGGCCGGCAACCGCTGCCTGTTCGTCTCGGCGGACGACGCCCACGGCACGCCCATCATGCTCAAGGCGCGGGAACAGGGCGTCACGCCCGAGCAACTGATCGCCGGGGTGGGCGTGGAGCACCAGCGGGATTTCAAGGATTTCCACGTCCGCTTCGAGAACTATCACAGCACCCATTCCGACGAGAACCGGGAACTGGCCACGCTCATCTACAAGAACCTGCGGGATGCCAAACCGAGTCACATCGCGGTGCGCACCATCCAGCAGATGTACGACGAGCAGGCCAAGATGTTCCTGCCGGACCGCTTCATCAAGGGCGAATGTCCGCGCTGCGGCACGCCGGACCAATACGGCGATTCCTGCGAGAACTGCGGCGCCACCTATTCGCCTTCCGACCTCAAGAACCCGGTGTCGGTCATCTCCGGCAGCCGCCCGGTGCAGCGCGAATCCCAGCATTACTTCTTCAAGCTGGGCGACTTCGAGAAGTTGCTCCGCGACTGGACCCGCGCGCCTGGTCACCTGCATGAAGCGGTGACCCGCAAGCTGGATGAGTGGTTCGCCGCCGGCCTGCAGGACTGGGACATCTCCCGCGACGCGCCCTACTTCGGCTTCGAGATCCCGGACGCGCCGGGCAAGTACTTCTATGTGTGGTTGGACGCACCCATCGGCTACATGGCGAGCTTCAAGAACCTTTGCGGCAAGCGCAAGGACCTGAAGTTCGACGACTTCTGGGGCCGTGACAGCAAGGCCGAGGTCTACCATTTCATCGGCAAGGACATCATCTACTTCCACTCGCTGTTCTGGCCGGCGATGCTGGCCGGCGCGGGCTTCCGCACCCCTTCGGCGGTGTATGCCCACGGCTTCCTGACGGTGAACGGCCAGAAGATGTCCAAGTCCCGCGGCACCTTCATCAAGGCCCGCACCTATCTCGACGCCGGGCTCGACCCCGAGTACCTGCGCTATTACTTCGCGGCCAAGCTCGGCCCCGGTATCGACGACATCGACCTGAACCTCGACGACTTCCTGCAACGGGTGAACGCCGACCTGGTGGGCAAGCTGGTGAACATCGCCAGCCGTTGCGCCGGTTTCATCAGCACTCACTTCGACGGCAAGCTCGCCACGTCGCTCTACGACGACGAGCTATATCGGAAGGCGGTGGCGGCCAGGGACAGCATCGCCTCGGCCTACGAGAACCGGGAATACTCCCGCGCGATCCGCGAGGTGATGGAGATCGCGGACCGCGTGAACGAATATATCGACGCCAAGAAACCCTGGTCGCTGGCCAAGCAGCAGCCGGTGCCGGCGGACGTGCAGCAGATCTGCAGCCTGGGGCTCAACCTGTTCCGGGTGATGATGGTGTATCTGAAACCCGTGCTGCCTGAGCTGGCAGCCAAGACCGAGGCTTTCCTGGGAGTGCCTACGCTGACCTGGAAGAGCCTCGATGCGCCGCTGCTGGACCACAAGATCAACGCCTTCACGCCCATGATGTCTCGGGTGGACAAGACGCGCATCGATGCCATGGTCGAGGCTTCCAAGGAAGACCTGAACAAGAGCACGAACAACATGAGCTCAAACATCGATCCCATCGCCACCGAGATCGCCTACGATGACTTCGCCAAGGTGGACCTGCGCATCGCGCGGATCGTGAAGGCGGAGCACGTCGAAGGCGCGGACAAGCTGCTGCGACTGACCTTGGACATCGGCGAGGCCAAGCCCCGCAACGTGTTCGCGGGCATCAAGAGCGCCTATGCGCCGGAGCAGCTGGAAGGCAAGCTGACGGTGATGGTGGCCAACCTGGCGCCGCGCAAGATGAAGTTCGGCATGTCCGAGGGCATGGTGCTGGCGGCAGGCCCGGGCGGCAAAGACCTTTGGGTCCTGGAACCCCATGCCGGCGCGCAACCGGGGATGCGGGTCAAATAAGGTCCCGTGGTCACCGTCGACGCCATCGACGCGCTGCTGCCCCAGACGCAATGCCAGCGCTGCGGCTATCCGGACTGCCGAGGCTACGCCGAAGCCCTGGTGCGCGGCGAAGCGGATCTCAACCGCTGCCCGCCGGGTGGCGACAACACCCTAGCGGCATTGGCGGCGGCGTTGGGACAACCCGTCAAGGAACTGAGCCCCGAGGTGGGAACGTTCGCACCCGGCACGGTGGCGATCATCGAGGAGCCTTTCTGCATCGGCTGCACCAAGTGCATCCAGGCCTGCCCGGTGGATGCCATCAGCGGGGCCCAGAAGCAGATGCACACCCTCATCGAGGCCCTCTGCACCGGTTGTGGCCTGTGCCTGCCGCCCTGCCCGGTGGATTGCATCCGCCTGGCGCCCGCCAAGGGCGTGACGGAAGGGTTCGAAGGCTGGGATTTCCCCCCGGCTGGGACTGCCCGGGCCGACGCGCTGCGGGAACGCTATGCATCCTTCAAGCGGCGCAAGCAGGCGCGCAAGGAAGGACTGCCGGCGCTGGATGCCAAGGCCCACCATCAGGCGGAGATCGCCGCCGCCGTGGCCCGGGTGAAGGCGCGCCGCATCCAGGGGCAGAAGCACTGACATGACTCCCGCCAAGCGCCGGAAGATATTCGAGCGGCTGAAGGCCGCCAACCCGAAACCCACCACGGAACTGCATTACCAGACGCCCTACGAGTTGCTGGTGGCAGTGTCGCTCTCGGCCCAGGCCACCGACAAGAGCGTGAACCTGGCCACCGCCAAGCTCTTCCCGGTGGCCAGCACTCCCTCCGCGATCCTGGCCCTGGGCGAGAACGGCCTCAAGGACTACATCAAGACCATCGGCCTCTTCAATACCAAGGCCAAGAACGTGATCGCCGCGGCGCGTCTGCTGCTGGAGCGGCACCAGGGTGAAGTGCCGCGCACCCGTGAGGAACTGGAAGCGCTGCCAGGGGTCGGCCGCAAGACGGCGAACGTGGTGCTGAACACCGCGTTCGGTGAAGCCACCATCGCCGTGGACACCCACATCTTCCGGGTGGCGAACCGCACGGGCCTGGCTCCCGGCAAGAACGAGCGGCAGGTGGAAGACAAGCTCACCGAGACCACGCCGGCCGAGTTCAGGCACGACGCGCACCATTGGCTGATTCTGCATGGCCGCTACGTATGCGTAGCGCGCAAACCCAAGTGTCCCGATTGCGTGATCAAGGACCTCTGCGAGTACACGCACAAGACCAAGGCTGCACCGAAGGTGCCGCTGGCGCTGAAGCCGCGCCCGAAGAAGCCCAAGAAGAAGGCGAGACGCTGATGGGCATCCACGGAGAAAGCCGCAGCGATACCCGCCAGACGTTCTTCGACGTGTGGAAGAAGATGCAGGCCGGGGCGCCCATGACGGCGCTGGAAGCCATCATCTCTGACGTGATCCGCATGCACCCGGAGTACCACGGTCTGCTGGATCAGGGGGTCGAGGTCCTGGACAAGGACTGGCTGCCGGAAGGCGGCGAGACCAACCCCTTCCTGCACATGGGGATGCATATCGCCGTCCGCGAGCAACTCTCCATCGACCGGCCGCCGGGTATCAAGGCCGCCTATGAGACGCTGTTGGCCAAGACCCGCGACGTGATGGCGGCAGAGCACTTGATGCTGGAATGCCTGGGGGAGACCCTGTGGCGGGCGCAGCGAGAGAACCGCATGCCGGACGAACAACTGTACCTGCGGCTAGTCCGGCAAAGAGCCGGACTAGCTTGAATCTCGAAAAGCGGCTGCGCTCCCCGGGGCGTTGGCTGTAGCAGGGATGCGTACGTGCCGCGGAGCACAGGGATGTGCGGGAGCGGCGCGCGAGGACTCGCCTCGCCCATTTCGCTGCGCAATCCTGCTCCGCGAAATGGCCCAGGGCGGACTTCCTGCCCGCCCGCACGTCGCATGCTACGTGTCCT
>DATIVR010000081.1:0-17459 GCA_035465695.1 Gammaproteobacteria bacterium | reverse complement strand
GATGAAGGGCAAGGGCGTCAACGTACACTTCATGTCGCCCATGGTGTGCATGTGCTCGACCATGTTCCGGATCGATCCGCAACATTTCGCGTGGACGCTGGAAAACCTGGCGGAGGGCAAGGTGGTGAACCGCATCACCGTACCCGAACCGGACGCGAGCCAGGCCCGCACCGCCTTGGAGAGGATGCTGGCGGTCTGAGAGCGCGCGTCCAGGATGAGAAAGGCCCGCAGAGCGGGCCTTTCGTTTTCCAGCCGGTGCTTCAGCCCCGGATGCCGGGGGAAGCCCCCCGCAGCGCCGAGCTGGGCTGCAGCTGCGAGTTGACCCAGTCGTTCACGATGCTGTCCAGCACGCTCAAGGGCACCGTGCCGTTCTCCAGGATCACGTCGTGGAAGGCGCGCACGTCGAACTTCGGTCCCAGCTGTTCTTCGGCGTGCTTGCGCAGCTTCTGGATCTCGATCTCGCCGGTCATGTAGGAGAGCGCCTGGCCGGGCCACGCGATGTAGCGGTCCACCTCGGTGCCGATGTTCTGGTCCGTCAGCGCCGTGTTCTCCTTGAACATCTTCACTGCGGCATCCCGGCTCATGCCGTACTCATGGATGCCGGTGTCCACCACCAGGCGCACGGCACGCCACATCTGGTAGGAGAGCATGCCGAATTCCTTGTAAGGGTCCGGTTTGCCGGTCTTGGGATCGTTATACACCCCCATCTCGTCGCACAGGGTCTCGGAGTAGAGCGCCCAACCCTCGCCATACACGTTGTAGTAGCCGTTGCGGCGGAACTCCGGCAGGTCCTGCATCTCCATGGCCAGCGGGATCTGCAGGGCATGGCCGGGCCGGCCCTCGTGGCAGGTCAGCACCGGGATCTCGTACTTGGGCCGGGTCTCGGGCTTGTACAGGTTCACGGCCATGAAGGCCGCGCGCTTGCCATCCTGCGACGGCGGCATGGAGTACGCCGGATAGGTATCGGGGGCCTGGTCCATGGGGATCACCGACACGCCCCACGGTACCCGCGGCAGATGGCCGAACTCCTTCACCAGCAGCGGATCGATCATCTTGGCCTGGGCCTGGTAGGCCTCCAGCAGATCGTCCGGGTTCTTGTAGTAGAACTTCGGATCGGTGCGCAGGTACTTCAGGAAGGCCGCGAAGCTGCCCTTGAAGCCGGTGCTCTTGATCACCTGCACCATCCGCGCGTGGATCTCCTTCACCTTCTGCAGGCCGATCTCGTGCACCTGCTGCGGCGTCTCATCGAGGGTGGTGAAGTGGCGCACCAGATAGGCGTAGTAGGCCTGGCCATCCGGCAGCGTGGTCACTGCCAGCGCGGTGCGCGCGTTCGGCAGATAGACGTGCGTGAAGAAGTCCTGCAGCTTCCTGAACGCCGGCATCTCCACGTCAGTGATGCTCTGGCGGGCCTCCGACTGCATCTGGCCCCAGGCCTGGTCATCCACGAAATCCGGCTTCTTCAGGAATGGCGCGTAGAACGGGCTCTTGGTGACGTCATCAATGATGTTGGCGGCGATCTGCTGCGGGATGCGGTCCACCACCACCTTGGGCAGCACGCGCTTCTCGTCCACGCCTTGCTGCAGGAGCGCGATGGTCTGGTCCATGTAGGGCGTGAAGGTCTTGAGCCGCGTCAGCCAGTCCTGGTAGTCCTTCACGGTCTCGAAACGCAAGGATTGCGTGGCGATGTCGCCGATGGTCTGGATGCCGCCCAGCTGGTTGAGTGGGAACAGATACTCGTGGAAGCGGTACGAGTCGTCGCTGTCCTTGGCCTGCCACTTGAAGAGGTCGTAGCTCACCTGGTCCTGGGGCGAGAGCGCGCTGCGATCGATCTTCAGCAGGTCAGCCAGCGCCTGCTGGTCCTCAGCGTGGTACTTCGCGATCGCCGTCAGGCTGGCGTCCGGCCATTTGTCGTTGTAGCGGTAATCGCCCAGGTCCGAGGCATACAGCGGGTTCTCTCGCATGTTGCGTTCCCACTCGCGGTCGAAGAGGGCGTGCAGTGCGGTGCCGGCGCTCATCGACGCAGCCGCAGTGCCGGCCGCAGGTGCCACGGCCTCCGCAGCCAGGGCGGGCATGCTTACGGCCAGGGTCGTGGCGATCACGGTGGAAAGCGATAAGCCGCGCAGATTCATACAGCCTCCGAAGCGAACAATTTCTCGACTAATGTGGCGAAGCGTCCGGGTATGCCTTGGACCTCGAATCCGGCATGGCGTTCCGCGAACCCGCGCGCCGCCAGCATGCGCTGTTCCAGGTTGAGCGGCAACAGCAGCAGCGGTCTGCCCTTGAGCAGTGCGGCGCTGACGGTGCCATGGCCCCCGTGGCAGATCACCTGGTCCGCCTTGGCCGCCGCACTCTTGGGTCCGCCCACGGGATCGGGCCATCTAGTATTCTTCCAGCAGTCGTTCGGCCAGTGCCTGGAAGCCCCGCACCGGTGCCATCGGATCACGTTCGGGATAGCGCGCGGCGAGAGCATGGGCCCGGGCCGTGAAACTCATCTCATGTAGCACGCGATCCAGCTTGTCGAGGATGCCCTGCGGTTTGAGACCCGGCGCCGCGAGCCCCGCACCGATTTGCTGCACGCTGTTGGCGATGAGGTACATCTCCAGGTGCCGGGGCAATAGCACCACCGGCTTGCCGGCCAACAGCATGGCCGCAGTGGTGCTGTGTCCGTTGGTCATGACGGCCGCATCGCATTCCCGGCTCACTGCCGCCATGTCCTGCAGGCGCTCCGCGAACGCCAGGTGCGCCGAGGCATGACCCCTCAGTTCCGGCGCGAGCTTCGGGAGGTAGGCCAGCGTCCGGTGCGGTCCGGCCGAAAGGGATTCCAGCACCTCCGGCAGGCTCGCGAAGGGTTGACCATAGAAGAACACCCGCTTGCCGGGGCCTTCCGGCCAGCGCGGCGCCTCACCTCCGGGGCCCGGCAGGATGCCGCGGTACTCGGCTTCGCCGCGCAGCGCGGCGTAGTTGTCCAGCTCCCGCAAGGTGAAGAGCGCCGGCGTCGCGGAGCCATAGAGGTCCGCGAGCTTCGTCAGTTTCGGGCCGCCGGTGCGTTCCAACACCGCGTTGGCCATGTCCCGCGCCTGGGCTTCGGCCGCCTGCAACACCGCCGGATCCTCCGGATCCCAATCGCGCAGTTCCGGCAGCGGCGTGACGTCGGGCGGCACCACGAAACCGTTGCCGCTGACGACGCAAGGTATGTTCCGCCCACGCGCCGCCAGGAGCGCAGTGGGGGCGTGGTCGCAGACCAGCAGGTCGGGCCTGAGCATGTCGTAGAGCGCCTGCCAGGCGCGGACCCGGGCGCACAACTCATCCTCGCGGTTGAACGCCGTGCTGAGCAGGATCTGCGCGAAGCTATGCAGCGCCACATCGCCGGAAGGGGAGACGTTGGCCGGCGCGGCGTAGAAAGGCAAGCCGCTGCCGCCCAGCACCGCCTCGGCGGCCGCCACGTCGCGCACCGCCAAGGACACACGGTGACCCGCTGCCGCGAGCGGCCGGGCGAGGGTCAGCATGGGGCCAAGGTGCCCGTAGCCGGCGCCCAGTTCCCACGCCATCAGGATATTCGCCACTCGCCGGGTTTCCGCCGTGTGAAAACCTGCCCCACTGTACCGGATTGAAACCCACCGGCAAGGCTGCGGCATGGTGTGACACCCCCCTTTCCGGTATCATTTTCCGCCTCCAGACCGCAGGTTTTCTGCGGTTTGGAACCCCCAAGACGGATTGAGCGGGCGGCGGGTCTTCCACCGCCTTTTGATTTTCAGCCAGCGGACGACCTAACCAAGCATGGGCAAACGCACCTCTCTTTATGATTCCCACGTCGCCGCGGGCGCCCGTATGGTGGACTTCGGCGGGTGGGATATGCCGGTCAACTACGGGTCCCAGATCGATGAGCACCATGCGGTGCGCAACGACGCCGGCATGTTCGACGTCTCCCACATGACGGTGGTGGACCTGGAAGGGCCGCGGGTGCGCGACTTCCTGCGCCATCTCCTCGCCAACGACGTGGCCAAGCTCAAGGAGCCCGGCAAGGCGCTCTACAGCTGCATGCTCAACAACCAGGCCGGCATCATCGACGACCTGATCGTCTATTACATGCGCGACGGCTGGTTCCGCATGGTGGTGAACGCCGCCACCCACGACAAGGACCTGGCCTGGATCACCCAGCACGCCGAGTCCTTTGGCATCAAGATCACCGAGCGCCAGGTGGCCATGATCGCGGTCCAAGGCCCGAATGCGCGTGAGAAGGCAGCATCCGTGCTGCCCGCCGCGCTACGCGAGCCGGCACTCGCCTTGAAGCCCTTCAGCGCCGTAGAAGGCGAGGGCCTGTTCGTGGCCCGCACCGGTTACACCGGCGAGGACGGTTTCGAGATCATGTTCCCCACCGAGCAGGGCGCGGGATACTGGAAGAAGCTCCTGGACGCCGGGGTGAAGCCCGCGGGCCTCGGCGCCCGCGACACGCTGCGCCTGGAAGCCGCCATGAACCTTTACGGTTCCGACATGGACGAAGGCGTCTCGCCCCTGGAATCGGGCCTCGGCTGGACCATCGCCTGGGAACCCAACGATCGTGATTTCATCGGCCGCAAGGAGCTCACCGCCCAGCGCGACGCCGGTCCGCGCCGCAAGCTCGTGGGCCTGGTGCTGGAAGACAAGGGCGTGCTGCGCGGCCACCAGAAGGTGGTGTCCACCGCCGGCGAAGGCGAGATCACCAGCGGTACCTTCTCGCCGACCCTGGATCGTTCCATCGCGCTGGCGCGGGTGCCCGTCGCCACCGGCGACGAGGTGCAGGTGGATATCCGCGGACGCCTGTGCCGGGCGCGCGTGGTGAAGCCACCCTTCGCGCGCAACGGCAAAGCATTGGTCAAGGTCTGACACCGGAGACTCGAAAGATGAGCAAGATCCCCGCCGACCTCAAGTACACCAAGAGCCACGAATGGGTGAAGAGCGGTGCCGACGGCACCGTCACCGTGGGCATCACCGACCACGCCCAGGCCGCCTTGGGCGACTTGGTGTTCGTGGAGCCGCCGAAGAAGGGCCGCAAGCTCAAGGCCGGCGAGTCCTGCGCCGTGGTGGAATCGGTGAAGGCCGCCTCGGACGTGTACAGCCCCATCGCCGGCGAGGTGGTGGAGGGCAACGAGTCCCTGAACGACGCCCCCGAGAACATCAACAAGGATGCCTACGGCGCCTGGCTCATGAAGCTCAAGCCCGATAACGCTGGGGATATCGCCGGCCTCATGGACGCCAAGGCCTACGAGAAGTTCCTGGCCGACGAGGCCCACTAGCGGCCCTTTGAAGCCCTGACACCACACCTTATATATAGAGGGCCCTGAGGGGCCCTTTGCCACAAGAGAGACCCAGAGCACACATGACCGACCGCAGCCCGCTTTCAGCCCTGGAACAGCACGACGCCTTCGCCGGCCGCCACATCGGCCCGGACACCGACGAACAGAAAGCCATGCTGAAGGAGCTCGGCTTCGCCAGCCGCGCGGCGCTCATGGACGCCATCGTCCCCGCCAACATCCGCCGCAAGGAGCACCTGCCCCTCGGCAACTTCACCGAACCCCGTTCCGAGCATGAGGCCCTGGCGCATCTCAAGGCCATCGCCGCCAAGAACAACGTGTTCAAGACCTTCATCGGCCAGGGTTACTACGGCACCTACACGCCCGGCGTGATCCTGCGGAACGTGTTCGAGAATCCCGCCTGGTACACCGCTTATACGCCTTACCAGCCGGAGATCTCGCAAGGCCGCCTCGAGGCGCTGCTCAATTTCCAGCAGATGGTGATGGACCTCTCCGGTCTCGACATCGCCAACGCTTCCATGCTCGATGAGTCCACCTCCGCCGCAGAGGCCATGACGCTCGTCAAGCGCATGAGCAAATCCGCCTCGGACGTGTTCTTCGTGGCGGACGACGTGCTGCCCCAGACCATCGAGGTGATCCACACCCGCGCCAAGCCCCTCAACATCAAGGTGGTGGTGGGCAAGGCCGAGGATGCGGCCAACGTCGAATGCTTCGGCGCCATCTTCCAGTACCCCGGCGTCAACGGCGAAGTGCGCGACTACCGTGCCGTGGCCGAGAAGCTCCATGCCAAGGGCGCCGCGGTCATCGCCGCCGCCGATCTGCTGGCCTTGACGCTGCTCACGCCGCCGGCGGAGTGGGGCGCGGACGTGGCGGTGGGTAATACCCAGCGCTTCGGCGTGCCCATGGGCTTCGGCGGCCCGCATGCCGCCTATCTCGCCGTGAAAGACGACTTCAAGCGCTCCATGCCGGGACGCCTGGTGGGTGTGACCGTGGATTCCCAGGGCAAGCCCGCGTTGCGCCTCGCGCTGCAGACCCGCGAGCAGCACATCCGCCGCGAGAAGGCCACCTCCAACATCTGCACCGCCCAGGCGCTGCTCGCCATCATGGCCAGTATGTACGCCGTGTATCACGGCCCCAAGGGCCTCAAGACCATCGCCGAGCGCGTGCATCGCCTCACGCACATCCTGGCGCTCGGCCTGAAGCAGCTGGGTCTCGCACCGCTCAACACCCATTTCTTCGACACCCTCACCATCCGCACCGCCGGCAACACCGCCGCCGTGCACCACGCGGCCAACGCCAAGCGCATGAACCTGCGCCAGGTGGACGACGCCCACGTCGGCATCTCCCTGGACGAGACCATCACCCGCAAGCACGTGGAGCAGCTCTGGTCGCTGCTCGCCACCGCCACCGGCAAGGCCGGCACGCTGCCGGACTTCGAGGCCCTGGAGAAACAGGCGGGCCACGCCTGGCCGAAGGAACTGGAGCGCAAGAGCGCCTACCTCACCCACAAGATCTTCAACGTGCACCACTCCGAGCACGAGATGCTGCGCTACCTGCGCGAGCTCGCGGACAAGGACCTGGCGTTGGACCGCAGCATGATCCCGCTGGGCAGCTGCACCATGAAGCTCAACGCCACCTCCGAGATGCTGCCGGTGTCCTGGCCCGAGTTCGCGCACATGCATCCCTTCGCGCCGGAGAGCCAGACCGTCGGCTACCGCGAGATGATCGCAGAGCTGGAACAGATGATGGTGGCGGCCACCGGTTACGCGGCCGTGTCGCTGCAGCCCAACGCCGGCTCCCAGGGCGAATACTCCGGTCTCCTCATCATCCAGGCCTATCACGCCTCCCGCGGCGAGGCGCACCGCGACGTATGCCTCATCCCGTCCTCCGCCCACGGCACCAATCCCGCCTCGGCCCACATGGCCGGCATGCGCGTGGTGGTGGTGGCCTGCGACGACGCCGGCAACGTGGACCTGGCGGACCTCAAGGCCAAGGCCGCGGAGCACAAGGACAAGCTCGCCTGCATCATGATCACGTACCCGTCCACCCATGGCGTGTTCGAGTCCAAGGTGCGCGAGATCTGCGACGTGGTGCACCAGCACGGCGGTCAGGTGTACGTGGACGGCGCCAACATGAACGCCATGGTGGGCCTCGCGGCGCCGTGCCAGTTCGGCGGCGACGTCTCGCACCTGAACCTGCACAAGACCTTCTGCATCCCCCACGGTGGTGGCGGCCCCGGCGTCGGCCCCGTGGCCGTGGGTCCGCACCTTGCCAAGTTCCTGCCCAACGTGCGCTCGGTGGGTTACGTGCGCAGCACCGAAGGCATCGGCGCCGTCGCCGGCGCGCCCTACGGTTCCGCTTCCATCCTGCCCATCTCCTGGATGTACGTGGCCATGATGGGCGCCAAGGGCCTCACTGCCGCCACCGAGGCCGCGATCCTCAACGCCAACTATCTGGCGAAGAAGCTTTCGCCCCATTTCCCGGTGCTGTACAGCGGCCCCGGCGGCCTGGTGGCCCATGAGTGCATCCTGGACCTGCGTCCGATCAAGGAGACCAGCGGCATCACCGTGGACGACGTGGCCAAGCGCCTCACGGACTTCGGTTTCCATGCCCCCACCATGAGTTTCCCGGTGCCGGGCACGCTGATGGTGGAACCCACGGAGTCCGAGTCCAAGCACGAACTGGATCGCTTCATCGAAGCCATGATCGCCATCCGCGGCGAGATCCGCGCGGTGGAAGAGGGCAAGCTGGACAGGGAGGACAACCCGCTGCGCCACGCCCCGCACACCGCCGAGGTGGTGACCGCGGACAAGTGGGAGCACAAGTACAGCCGCGAGCAGGCCGCCTACCCGGTGGCCTCGCTGCGCCGCCGCAAGTATTGGGCGCCGGTGGGCCGCGCCGACAACGTGTACGGCGACCGCAACCTCATGTGCGCCTGCCCGCCGCTCACGGACTACGAATAACAGCGAACGACAACCAGGAGGATAGAGACATGGCCAAGATCGCATTGCGCGGCAACCCTGTCACCACCAGCGGCGAATTGCCCAAGGTGGGCAGCAAGGCGCCCGACTTCCACCTGGTGAACAAGGACCTCAAGGACGTCTCGCTGGCCGACTTCAAGGGCAAGAAGAAGGTGCTGAACATCTATCCCAGCATCGACACCCCGGTGTGCGCGCTCTCCACCCGCAAGTTCAACGAGCACGCCAAGGCCCATGCCGACACCGTGATGCTCATGGTCTCCGCTGACCTGCCCTTCGCCCAGTCGCGCTTCTGCGGCAACGAGAACCTGCCTAACGTCATCACCCTCTCCATGATGCGCGGCCGCGAGTTCGGCGACGCCTACGGCGTGTGGCTGAAGGATGGTCCGCTGGCCGGCGTCACCGCCCGCGCCGTGGTGGTGCTGGACCAGGATGACAAGGTCATCCACACCGAGATGGTCTCGGACATCGCCAACGAACCCAACTACGAAGCGGCGCTCAAGGCCCTGGGATGAACGTGGACGGCCGCGCCAGCGACGGCCTCGCGGGCCTCACGCGGCTCAACCGCGCCACCCGCGTCGGCTTCACCGCGCTGGCCTGGGCGTTCCGCAACGAAGAAGCCTTCCGCCTCGAGGTGCTGGGTTCCCTGGTGCTGGTGCCGGTGGGCATATGGCTGGGCCACGGCGGCGCCGAGAAGGCGCTGCTCGCCGCCGCGGTCATCCAGGTCATGATCGTGGAACTCCTCAACACCGGCATCGAGGTGGTGGTGGACCGCATCAGCGTGGAGCGCCACGCCTTGTCCGGTCTCGCCAAGGACTTAGGGTCTGCGGCTGTGATGATCAGCCTGCTGTTGGCCACGGTGGTGTGGGCCTGTGTCATCCTCTCCAGGTTCTTCGGATAGACTGTCTATCTTGTTGAGAAGGACGCCTCTAAAAACAGGGGATTTTGACCCCTGGGTAGGCGCGGCCGGCCGAGGAAGCGGAGCGTACTTTTGGTGTACGTGAGCATTCCGAGGGCGGCCGCAACACCGCCAGGGGGCAAAAGACCCGTTTTTAGAGATGTAAGGGGTGAACGATGTCGGCACTGATTTGTGGCTCCATGGCTTACGACACCATCATGTCCTACCCGGACGCCTTCAAGAACCACATCATGCCGGACAAGGTGCACATGCTGAACGTGTGCTTCGAGGTCCCGGAGCTGCGCCGCGAGTTCGGCGGCACCGCCGGCAACATCGCCTATAACCTCAAGCTCCTGGGAGGCGAGCCCCTGCCCATGGCCAGCGTGGGCGAGGACTTCGCGCCTTATGCCGCGTGGATGGACAAGCAAGGCATCACCCGTCAGTACGTGCAGCAGATCCCCGGCGCCTACACCGCCCAGGCCTACATCACCACGGACAAGGACGACAACCAGATCACCGCGTTCCATCCCGGTGCCATGGCCCAGGCGCACCAGCAGAGCGTCCCCGCGGACGCGGGCGTCAGCATCGGTATCATCGCGCCGGACGGACGCGACGCCATGCTGCAACACGCCGAGCAGTTCCAGGAAGCGGGCATCCCCTTCATCTTCGACCCCGGCCAGGGCCTGCCGCTGTTCGGCAAGGACGAGCTGCGCCGCTTCATCGAGCTCGCCCGCTGGGTGGTGGTGAACGATTACGAGTCCCAGCTCCTGGAGCGCAACAGCGGCCTCACCGCCCAGCAGATCGCCGAGCAGGTGGATGCGCTCATCGTCACCTGGGGCGGCAAGGGTTCGGTCATCTACACCGAGGGCGGACGCGTGCGCGTGGACGTGCCGCCGGTGATGCCCGCCTCCCTGGTGGACCCCACCGGTTGCGGCGATGCCTACCGCGCCGGCTTGCTCTACGGTCTCATGAACATGCTGGACTGGCAGACCACCGGCCACATCGCCTCGCTCATGGGCTCCATGTGCATCGCCTCCCGCGGCACCCAGAACCACAAGTTCAACCGTGCCCAGTTCGATGCCCGGTACGAGGTCGCGTTCGGCACCAAGCTGGAGACGGCGTGAGCGCAAGCTCTAAGCGTTCGACACAAAGTTTCCAGAACTTTCCTGAACTTGGCCGTTCGAATCCCTTAGACTCAAGTCATCCTCTTATCGGATCACCCATGAAACGCCTCCTGCCGGTCCTGTCCCTGTGCCTCGGTCTCGTCTTCCCCTTCGTGAGTTTCGCCGCCGGCAGCGAGCAGCAGGCCTGGGATGCCACCATCAAGAAGGTCTCGCCTTCCATCGTCTCCATCCGTGTGGATGCGCCGCGCGCCTTCGACACCGAGTGGAACCTCACCGGCCAGGCCACCGGTTTCGTGGTGGACGCCAAGCGCGGCATCATCCTCACCAACCGCCACGTGGTCACGCCCGGCCCGGTGGTGGCGGAGGCGGTGTTCCAGGACCATGAGGTGGTGCCGCTGCACCAGCTCTTCTACGACCCGGTGCACGACTTCGGCCTGTATCAGTACGACACCCGCGCCCTCAAGTACATCCAGCCCGTCTCCCTCAAGCTCGCGCCGGACCAGGCCAAGGTGGGCACCGACATCCGTATCATCGGCAACGATGCCGGTGAGCAGCTCTCCATCCTATCCGGCACCCTGGCGCGCATCGACCGCGATGCGCCGGCTTACGGCGCCGGCGGCTACAACGACTTCAACACCTTCTACTTCCAGGCGGTCTCCGGTTCCACCGGCGGCTCCTCCGGTTCGCCGGTCATCGACATCGACGGCGACGTCATCGCCCTCAACGCCGGCGCGCGCAACGACGCCGCCTCCAGCTACTTCCTGCCGCTGGACCGCGTGGTGCGGGCGCTCGCGCTGGTGGAGGCGGGTAAGCCCGTCACCCGCGGCACCATCCAGGCGGTGTTCGAGCATGAGTACTACGACGAGTTGGAACGCCTAGGCCTGCCGGCCGCCACCGAAGCCGAGCTGCGCAAGCAGCAGCCGGACGCCACCGGCCTCCTGGTGGTGGACCAGGTGCTGCCCAACGGTCCGGCGGACGTTTGGTTGCAGCCCGGCGACATCCTGCTCACCGTGGACGGCAAGACCATCTCCACCTTCGTGCCCCTGGACGAGATCATGGATTCCTCCGTCGGCAAGAGGGTCAGCTTCGGCCTCCTGCGCGGCGGCAAGCCCATGACCGCCAGCATCAAGGTGCAGGACCTCTACGCCCTGAGCCCCAAGTCCTACCTTGAGTTCGGCGGCGCCACCTTGAACGACCTGTCCCTGCAGGTGGCCCGCGGCTTCAACGCTCCCGTCACCGGCGTCTATGTAGCCAACCCGGGTTACGTGTTCGGCACCGCCGGCATCGCCCACGCCGCCGTCATCACCGACTTCGACGATCGGCCGGTCTCGGACCTGGACGACTTCCAGAAGATCCTGCAGACCTTGCCCGACGGCGCCCATGTGCGGCTGCGTTACTTCAACATCGCCAACAAGAAGCAGACCGGCTTAGGGCTCATCACCGTGGACCGCCGCTGGTTCCCGGCGGACCGCTGCACCCACGACATGGCCAGCGGCAACTGGCCCTGCATCGCGCTGCCCGCGCCGCCGCCGCCCGTGGCGGACCAGCCGGCCACCGTCACCCAGCCGCTCTACACCGACCCGGCCATGAAGCGCCTCGCGCCCTCGCTGGTGTATGTGAAGTTCGACATGCCTTATCTGGTGGACGGCATCGGCGAGACCCACTATGTGGGCGCCGGCGTCGTGGTGGACGCCGCCAAGGGCCTGGTGGTGGTGGACCGGGACACCGTCCCCGTCTCCATGGGTGACGTGCGGATCACCTTCGCCGGCAAGCTCGAAGTGCCCGGCAAGGTAGTGTACGTGAACCCGCTGCACGACCTGGCCTTGGTGCAATACGACCCCAAGCTCATCGGCAAGACCCCCGTCAGCGCCGTGAGTTTCTCGCCCAAGGCCCTGAAGTCCGGCGATGCCGTGAAGGTCATCGGCTACCAGCCGGACGGCAACCTGAACAGCCTCGACACCACCGTCGCCGCTCTGGATCCGGTGCTGTTCCCGCTGTCCCGCACCCTGCGTTTCCGCGACACCAACCTCCAGGTGCTCTCCCTGGTGAACCCGCCGGAGAACATGACCGGCGTGATGCTGGACAAGTCCGGCAAGGTCGCCGCCCTGTGGGTCAGCTTCGTGTATGACGAAGGCAACCGCTCCCAGGAAGTGCAGCGCGGCATCCCGGCGGACGTGGTGCAAGACATGCTGCACCGCGTCGAGACCGGCGGCGAGCTGCGCACGCTGGACGTGGAGCTCTATCCCATGCAGCTCTCCCTGGCCCGCAAGCTTGGGCTGCCGGATGCCTGGGCCGACAAGATCAGCGCCGCCTCCAAGGAGCGCAGCGAGGTGCTCAAGGTGTCGCTGGTGACGGCCGGCGTCCCCGCCGAGAAGGTGCTGCAGAACGGCGACCTCCTGCTGGCGGTGGACGGCAAGCCCGTCACCACCTTCCGCGACGTGGAGAAGGCCACCCAGAAGGCCGATGTCACCCTCACCATCCTGCACAACAGCACCGTCAAGGAAGTGAAGACCTCCACCGTGGTGCTGCCCAGCGACGGCACCGAACGCATCCTCATGTGGGCCGGGGCGCTCCTGCAGAAGCCGCACCATGCCGCCGCCGCCCAGCGCGGCATCCCCCAGGAAGGCCTGCTGGTGGGGTTCTACAATTACGGTTCTCCCGCCAGCCGCTACGGCCTCTCCGCCGGCTGGCGTGTGGTCGGCGTGAACGGCATCGCCACGCCGGACATGGACACGTTCATCAAGGCCGTGCAGGGCTTGAAGGATCGCGACGCCGTGCGCCTCGCCGTGAAGAACTGGGACGGCACCGGCCAGGTGATCACCTTGAAGCTCGACACCCGGTACTGGCCCACCTATGAAGTGGACCGCACCGCCGAGGGCTGGGTGCGCAAGCCCCTCTGACCGATGTTCGTCAACGAAATGAGAATGGGCGCCGCGAGGCGCCCATTTCCATTGGCGTCTCCAAAGAAACCTGCCTTCCAAAGCAGGATTGGAAGCCGTTTCCGGTGAGCAGACCTTGCAGATATCTCGCGTTCGCGATGTATTTGGCAAAAATAGTCGCTGAACATATTGCGGCAGCAAATGGCTTCCTGTATTTAAGTCCTCTTAAGAAAGCTAAACAGGGAAGGTCGCCGAAGGCCGCAAGGGAAAGGGGTAGGTCGGGTCCGGGAAACCCGATCGAACAGGCCGCGATACCGCCTATATAGGTATCGCATCCAACCAGTGATGTGGGCCCCGTGCTGTCTGCAAGCGGACAGCTCTCCGTTGCGCTTTGGCTATCTCCCTTCTGCAACAGAAGGTGATGGACCATGCGCTTGAGCCAATTCGTCTGGATCTCTGCATTCCTGACCGCGTGCTTCGCAGCGACCGTCTCGGCCGCCACGTTGCCGCCGGCGGCCACCGCTGCTATCGGCTGGTTGCAGACCCAGGTCAACGCGGATGGCAGCCTCGCCAGCGAGTCCCAATCCATCGCCTCACCGCTGCAGGCCCGTAGCGAGGCCGCTACCGCCATAGGTCTGGCCAGCACGATCCCGGCATCTCTCACCGGCGCCGTCACCGCCGATACCGGCACCGACACGGAGTCGCTGGCACGCCGCGTCATCGCGCTGGTGCAGAGCGGCCAAAGCACCACGGCCGCAGTGCAGCTTCTTTACGGCAACCAGAACGCAGACGGCGGCTTCGGCTCGCAACCGGGCGACAGCAGCGATGCGCTCGATACGGCATTCGCGTTATTGGCTTTGCGTGCTGCCAACGACACCAGCGCCACCAATTTGAGCAACGCGCTCCTGTATCTTGTAGGCAACGTGGACTCCGATGGCGGCTACGGTCTCCCGGCCGGCGGCTCCGGCAGCCAGGTATATGTCACGGCTTATGTGCTGCTGGCCTATCAGGCCTACGCCACCAGCTACCCACTCACCACGCAGATCGGCGGCGCACGCCAATGGCTCATCGGCCAGCAGTCCGGTGGGATCTATGCTGACACGCTGTCCGATGCCCTCGCCAGCCTGGCTCTGGCCTCCAGCAGCAACGATTCTGCCGCCTACAGCGGCGCATTGGCCGCACTGTCCGCCGGACAGCAGGCAGACGGTAGCTGGGGTGACGATCCCTATCTGACGGCCATCGCCGCGCGCGCGCTGGCAGGGAGCACTGCTCAACAATCCGCCACCACCGGCAGCATGTCCGGCGTAGTGCTGGATGCCGCCAGCCACGCCCCCATCGCCGGCGCCCAGATTCAATTGTCGGGTCCGGCTTCAGTGAGTGGTACCAGCTCGGGCAACGGCAGCCTTTCCATCGGCAATCTTATCCCCGGCGCCTATGCCGTCAGCGTGACCGCCGCCGGTTATAGCGGCGTGACTTTGCAGAACATCCAAGTGAATGCCGCTGCCACAACGACTGTGGGCACGCTGCTGCTATCTGCCGTGCCGAACCTGGCCGCCATCTCCGGCACGCTCACCGATGCGAATGGCACGCCGGTGGCCGGAGCGGTGATAAGCGTGAGCGGCGCGGATGCTGCATCCGCCACTTCCGCCTCCAACGGCAGTTATTCGATCTCCAGTCTGACTCCCGGTGCCGTGACTCTCACCGTCAGCGCAGCAGGGTATGACACCATCACTGTGCCGGCGTCACTCGCGGGCGGGCTGGTACTGAACTTTTCGCCTGCGCTCTATCCCACGGGCACCACGCCCTCCGGAGCTGACCTCACCGGGAGTGTCCAGGATGCCCAGAGCGGCATGCCAATAGCGGGCGCCACCGTCACCGTCGGATCATCCACGGTCCAGACTGACAGTACCGGCCGGTTCAGCCTTGCTGGCCTGACCGCAGGTACTTACACGGCCACTGTCAGCGCTAGCGGTTACAGCGGTGCCACCTTGAGCGGCAGCTTGGCGGATGGCAACAACAATGCGGGCTTGGTCTTGCTCAGCCTCGTGGCGCCGGCCAACGACATGAGCGCAGTGTCAGGCACGGTGACGGACAGTTCCACCGGCAAGCCCATCGCCGGTGTATCGGTACAGGTGCAGAGCACCACCATCGCGACTATCACGGATACCAATGGCAACTATCAACTCACGGGCATCCCCGGCGCCCAATTTGCCGTGCTCTTCGCAGCGCCGGGTTACCTGAGCAAGGATAGCGGCGTCGGCCTCGCTGCTCCCGGTGCCTTGGTCCTCAACGCCGCCCTGGTCCCGGCCGGCAGCTCCAACCTGCTGGTCAAGAACCTGACCCTCGACCATGCGAGCTACAACCCCTATACCGAGGCAGTGATCAGCACCGAGATCGACAACACCGGCAGCCAAGACCAGGCAGTGATCCTGGATGCCCAGATAGTGGATGCCCTCGGCGATGTCGTGCAGGACATCCCGGCCATCGCGCTCAATCTGGCGACGCCACCCTCGGCCGCGCTGCAGACTGTACCGGCAGGCGGCAGCCTGGGCCAAGACTTCACCTTCTACGTGCGCAATACCCTGGCCGGCACTTACCGGGTGGTCATCCAGGCCACCGACAGCAGCGGCAACGTGGTGGCGGAGGGTGGAACCGCGCTCACCGTGGATCCTCTCGCCCAGATCGGCGGCGGACTCACGCTCAACCCGCCCATCACCCAGGCCAATGCCAACCAGCCCATCCATGTCACCGGCACGGTCTCCAACCTCGGTAATCTGCCGGTGGACGCCGGCATGCTGCAGCTCAGCGTGTCCGTCGGTGACAACGCCAGCGCCACCGCCGCTCCCACGCCGCCCATCGCCTTGAGCACCTTCTACGCAGAGGGCGACTACACGGGTCCCGTGGGAGGTGCCAAGGACGCCCAAGGCAACATGTATGTGGTCGATACGTACTTCGGGGGGCCGACCTTCAAGGTGCACAAGATCGCGCCGGATGGCAGCAGCACGCTGCTCGCCACCATACCGGGCTCGGTCACTATCAACGGGATCCGTTATGGGCTCAATGATGGCGCCCGCTCAGTGCAGCCCTCTGATTTGGCCGTGGATCCGAGCGGGAACGTCTGGGTGCTCAATTCTCACAACTTCATCGTCAAGATCACGCCCGCCGGCAGCCTCAGCTATGTCGATACCGGTATCCCCACTCTGCGCTACATCGAGTGCGACCCGAGTGGCAACCTCTATTTCACGGGTGCCAACGGCACCAACAACCTGCTTACGGAGATGAGCCCGAGCGGCCAGCTCACCACCCTGGTGCAGAACGGCATCAGCAAACCGGGCTATATCACGGCGACTCCTTCGGGGAACCTGTACGTCACCAATTTCGGTGATAACACCGTGAGCCAGGTCGCTCCTGGCGGCGTGATCAGTACCTTTGCGACCGGCCTCAACGGTCCGCAGGGCATCGCCTCTGATGCCTCGGGCAACCTTTATGTCGCGAACAGCGGCGCGAACGAAATCGTTGAGATCTCGCCGACAGGCGTGCCGCAGGTGTTCGCCACCGGGTTCAACAACCCCGCCGGCCTGGCCTTCGATTCCCAGGGTGTGCTCTATGTCACCAATACCGGTGACAACAGCATCTCCAAGGTCACGCCGGAAGGGCAGGTGACGACCTTCGCCCAGAGCGCCGCGTCCAACCCACAGGGCCTCAGCTACGACGCCCAGGGCGACCTCTACATCGCCAACGCCGGCAACGATTCCGTCACCGAGATCGATCAATCCGGCAAAGTGCGCGTGGTCGCGACCGGTCTGAGCAACCCGAAACAGCCGGTGGTAGATGCGGCCGGGAATATTTTGGTAACCAACTATGGTTCCGGTTCGGTGACCGAGACTGCGAACGGCACCACCACGACTCTCGCCAGCGGCTTCAATCAGCCTTACGGCGTGGCGCTCGATACCTCTGGCAACGCCTATGTCACCGAATACGGCGCGAACAGCATAGATGAGATCCCCGCAGGCAACGGCACACCGCAATCCATCGCGGTGTCCCTGTTGCGGCTTCCCGGCACCCTCAGCCTTGCGCCGGATGGCTCACTGATCGTGAGCAATTATTACGCCGGCATCTCCCGTATCCCGTTGGGCGGCGGCGGACAGGTCATCTCCACCATCGGCGGCCAGGCAGGACCGACCAGTTTTGACTCCAGCGGCACCCTCTATTTCACCCAGGGCACCATCCTCTACAAGATCGTCGGTGGCGCGAACGTGAACGTCGCTACCATCCCGTCGACCGAGGCA
>DATIVR010000080.1:0-10049 GCA_035465695.1 Gammaproteobacteria bacterium | reverse complement strand
CACCAGTGTGTCCAGGGCATCCACCGGCGTCATGAGCAAGGACTGGCCGTACCAATCCCGCGATGTCTTGCTCAAAGGTTTGAGTTCGTCGTGGCCCCAGGCGTACTTCACGTAGTCGTCCCAGGCGTGCAGGAACTCGGTCTTCACTCGCGCGGCGGTGACCGCAGGGTCCTCCGGCGCGGGCGCGTCAGCGAAGGCTACGGAACAGAACAGCAGTGCCGCCAATCCAACACAGAGTCTATTCATCATCTTCCCTCATCGCGCAGCAGGCGCAACACTTCGTAGCAGGCGCCCATTGTGTGGTAATCGGTCTTGCCCGCCGGGCTCTTCTCATCGCTGTACTTGTGGTTCTCACGGTCCAGGATGCGGAACCAGGCGCCGTACCGGTGGTCCACCAAGTGCTCCCAGGAATAGCTCCAGATGCGTCGGTACCAATCCCAATACGCAGGCTCGCCGCTCCGCGCCGCCAGCAGCGCCGCTGCGGCCAGGGCTTCCGCCTGCACCCAGAAGTACTTGTCGGTGTCGCACCAGCGGCCGTCGGGGCCGAAGCCGTAGCAGATCCCGCCGTGCTCGCCGTCCCAGGCGCGCTCGAGTGCGGTATCGAAGAGATGGCGCGCCGTGGGGAGCATCCAATCCTCCGATCCGTGCCGCGCCAAGTTCATGAGCAGCTTGGCCCATTCCACCTGATGCCCTGGCTGGAAGCCCCAGGGCCGGAACAGGTGCTTGGGGTCGTCCTTGTGATAGTCCCAGTCGATCTCCCATTCCCTGTCGTAGTGCTCCCAGATGAGGCCATGGGCCTTGGCGGCCTGCCGCTGGGTCATGTTCCTGGCCAGGAGATGAGCGCGATCCAGATAGCGTGCGTCGCGCGTGGCCTCGTAGGCCGCGAGCATCGCTTCGCACATGTGCATGTTGGCGTTCTGGCCGCGATAGTCGCTGAACAGCCAGTCCGGAGAAGCCTCGTCCTTGTAGAGCCCGGCGGATGGTTCCCAGAATCGTCTCTCCAGGAGCTCCCAGGTCTCCTCCATCCAATCCGTGGCCTCCGGTACGCCTGCGACACGCCCACAGGAATACGCCAGCAACACGAACGCCACACCGTAGCAGTGGTTGGTGCGATCCTCAGGCTTTCCGTCCACAAGCGTCCAGGCATAGCCGCCGGTCGCGGGATCCCGGTGCACGCCCCTCAGATACCGCAGACCGTGAAACACCGCCTCCAGGTAGGACGGCTCCTTGAACTCGCGATAAGCCATCGCATAATTGAAGACGAACCGGGTGCTGCTGACGAGATGTCGGTGGCGCCGGTCGTAGATGGTCCCGTCGTCCTTGAAGTACTGGAAGAAACCGCCCGCCGGATCGATGCAGCGCGGATGGTAGAAGGCCATGGTGCGGTCCACATGGCTGCGCAGGAAGTCCTCGGAACGGAAATCAGGGTTCACGGCTGGTTCGCAAGCAGCGTCGCCACTTCCGCGCGGGTCGGCATCGCCTCGAAGGCGCCGTGGCGCGTCACCGCCAGCGCGCCGCAGGCGGCGGCGAAGCGCAGCGCCTTGTGGATGCGCACCTCGTCTGCCAGGAAGACATCCAGGTCCTCAGCGCGGAACTCGCTCAGGGAATCCAGTATGCCTGCCACGAAGGCGTCTCCGGCGCCGGTGGCGTTTATGCAATCCACCTTGAAGGCATCCAGCGGCAGCTCTTTCTCGCGTGTGAGGCTGCGCATGGGGCCGGAACCGTCGGTGATGAGCAGCCATCGGGCATGGCCGCGCCACAGCTCATCGACCACCGCCTGCTCGTCTCGCATGGGCTCGGCCAGGTAGCGCAGCTCCTGGCTGGAGAGTTTCACCACGTCCGCTTCCCGCAACAGTGACCAGATGCGGGGCCGGGCATCCGCGTGCGTCGGCCAGAGGCCGGCACGATAGTTGACATCGAAGCTCACCAGCGCGCCGCAGCTTTGGGCCAGCCGCACGCCTTCCAGCGTGGCATCGGCGCAGGCGGGATCCGTCAGGCTGTTGGAACAGATGTGGAATGCTGCAGCGGTGGCGAAGGCATCGGCCTGGAAATGCTCGCGGCGGAACAGCAGGTCCGCCGCCGGAGGACGGTAGAAGCTGAAGCGGCGCTCACCCTGGTCATCCAGCGTGACGAAAGCCAATGCCGTATTGGCGTCGGCGGTCCTCCGGACCAGATGCGTCGCGACCCCTGCCTCGGCCAGGCTCTGCAACAGGAAATCGCCGAAAGCATCCCGCGCCAGCATGCCGATGAAGGCTACCGGCGTTCCCAACTTTGCCAGCGCTACCGCCACGTTGGCCGGAGCACCGCCCGCATGGCGCTGGAAGCGCAGCGGGCCGGCGCCCGCCGGCTCCGCCAGCATGTCGATGAGTGCCTCGCCGAAGCAGAGCACTTCAGCCATGGAGCACCGGACCCGTCACTGCGGCGTCGCCCACGTGGCGCGATCCTTCCACCGCATAGAAGAGAATGTAGAGATAGCAGAGCAGTGGCAGCAGGAAGGCATGATGCACACCGAAGCTGTCCGCCAGCGCGCCCTGTGCCACGGGCACCAGGGCGCCGCCCACGATGGCCATCACCAGCAGGCTCGAGGCCCGTCCAGTGAGCGGGCCCAGGCCCTCGATACCCAGGGTGAAGATGGTGGGGAACATGATGGAGTTGAAGAGACCGATGGCCACGACGCTCCACACCGCCAGCATGCCGCTCGTGAGCATGGTAGTGAGCACCAGGGATGCCGCTACGGCGGCGAACACCGCCAATAACCTGCGGCTGCCGATGCGACGCAACAAAGCGGCTCCTATGAAACGCCCGACCATGGCGCCGAGCCAGTAGTAAGAGACGTATGCCGTAGCCCGCCGTTCAGGCATCGCACCGATCTCCGGCAGCGATATGTAATTGATCATGAAGCTTCCGATGGATACTTCGGCGCCCACGTACAGGAAGATGGCGGCCACGGCGAAGGCCAGGTGCCGGTGCCGCAGCGCGTCGCGGAAAGGATGCGAGCTGATGTCATCTTGCTGGACCACTTGCACCGCCGGCAGATGGAAGAGGTGCACCACCCCCGCCAGCAGGAACAGCGTCACCGCGATGCCGATATAGGGCAGTTCCACGGAGTGAGTCTGTTGCAAGCGATAAGCCAGCTGCTGATCCGGCGGAAGCTGTGCAAGCGTGGCGGGTGCGAGCACCGAGCCTGCCAGGATGAGGAAACCGCCGAACCTGGGGGCGATGGCAGTGCCAAGCGAATTGAACGCCTGGGAGAGGTTAAGGCGGCTGCTGGCACCCTGTGGAGGTCCGAGCAGGCTCACATAGGGATTCGCGGCTACCTGCAGCAGGGTGATCCCCGAGGCCAGGACGAACAGGGCCGCCAGGAACACCGGAAAGGATGGCAATGCCGCGGCCGGCAAGAAGCCCAAGGCGCCGATGCCGGCGACGATGAGTCCCAGTATCACGCTGTTCTTGTATCCGGCAAGCGATACGACCTTGCCCGCCGGGAGCGACATCAGGAAATACGCGCCGAAGAAACAGAACTGGATCAGCATCACGCGGGTGTAATTCAGCGCGAACACCGACTTAAGGTGCGGCACCAGCACGTCGTTGAGCACGGTGATGAAGCCCCACATGAAGAACACTGCGGTGACCACGCTGAAGGCGAGGCGGTCGCGGCGCGGGTCCCTGGCTTGCATCGCTTGTTCCTCGCTGTGGCACCGGGCGGTGCCACCGTACTATATTGAGGCCCGCGCGCCGCATCAAACCGGAGTGTCCGTCATGCCGATCCGGATCCCGTCTGCCGTCCTGCTCCTGTCTGCGCTGTGTTCTGCCGCCACCGCATATGCAGGGTCATCGCGGATGACCCCGGCAGACGCTGCCTACGCGTCGGTGGATCCTTTCATCGGCACCGGCGAAGGCGGCCACACCTATCCGGGTGCCAGCATGCCCTTCGGCATGGTGCAGCTGAGCCCCGACACCGACATCAAGGATTTCCACAAGAGCTACAAGTGGGCGGCGGGCTATCGTTACGAGGACACCACCATCCTCGGCTTCTCCCATACACATTTCTCAGGCACCGGCCACTCGGACCTGGGAGATGTCCGGCTCATGCCGATCGCCGGCGAAGTACGCCTGGAACCAGGCGATCCGGTGAAGCCCGGCAGCGGTTATCGTTCGCGCTTCAGTCACGACAGCGAACAGGCCCAGCCCGGCTACTACGCCGTGACGTTATCCGACTATGGCATCCGCGTGGAGCTCACCACTACGCGGCGCGTAGGTTTGCAACGCTATACCTTCCCACAGGACGCGCCGGCCCACGTGCTGCTGGACCTGCGCGACAGCATCTACGACTATCCCGGAAAGGTGTTGTGGTCACGCATCCGTGTGCGGTCCGATGGCACCGTCACCGGTTTCCGCGAGACCCGCGGCTGGGCGCCGGGGCGCCAGCTGTACTTCGCCATGCGCTTCTCCCGGCCCATGCAGGTGCATTCCCTCTACGACCGGGAAGAGGACCTGCAGTACAAGGGGTTTCCTCCGCCGGCAGCGGATGACCCCGCCGAACGCGCCCAGATGGAAGGTCGCGCGCTGCTGGCGGTGTTCGACTTCGGCGCGCTGACCGACAGGACGCTGATGGTGAAGACCGCGGTGTCTTCCGTGAGCGAAGCGGGGGCGATCCGGAACCTGGATGAGGAGATGCCGGGCTGGGACTTCGACGCCACCCGCGTCGCCGCCAAGGCGGCCTGGACCCAGGCGCTGGGGGTGATCCAGGCCGATGCGGCACCGGACATCAAGAAGAGCTTCTACACCTCGCTCTATCACGCCATGCTGGCGCCGAACCTCTCCATGGATGTGGACGGCCGCTATCGCGGTCCGGACCAGGCGGTGCACCAGGCCCACGGATTCGACTTCTACTCCACGCTCTCGCTGTGGGACACCTTCCGCGCCGAGCATCCGCTGCTGACGCTCATCCAACCGCCCAAGCGCACCGTGGACGTGATCGACTCCATGGTGGCGTTCCAGCAGGAGAGCGCCTACGGCATGCTGCCGGTGTGGTCGTACCAGGGCCAGGAGACCTGGTGCATGATCGGTTATCACGCGGTGCCGGTGATCGCCGACGCCTATATGAAGGGGATCCGCGGTTTCGATGCCAGGGCGGCACTCAAGGCCATGACCGACACCGCCACTTATGGTCCTTATGACGGCCTCCAGTACTACATGCAGTTAGGCTACGTGCCCATCGACAAGGAGAAGGAGGCCGCTTCCAAGACGGTGGAGTATGCCTTCGACGACTGGAGCTTGGCGCGCATGGCCGAAGCCATGGGTGAGAAGGCCACCGCGGCAGAGTTCTACAAGCGCGCGGAGAACTGGAAGAACGTGTTCGACACCAAGTCCGGCTTCGTGCGCGCCAGGAAGACCGATGGCAGCTTCAACGAGCCCTTCGATCCTGCCGCGGTCGGCTACGGCAGCGATTACACCGAGGGCAACGCCTGGCAGTATTCCTGGTATGAACCCCAGGACGTAGGCGGCCTGATCCAGGCCCTGGGCGGGGATGCGAAGCTCGATGCCAAGCTGGATGCGGTGTTCGACACCAAGGTGGATCCCAAGGAGTTCGCCAACGTGGAGGACATCTCAGGACTCATCGGCTACTACGCCCACGGCAACGAGCCCAGCCATCACATCGCCTACCTCTACGACTATGCCGGCGAGCCGTGGCGCACCCAGGAACGGCTGAAACAGATCATGGACAGCCAGTATGCCCCGAAGCCCGACGGCTTGGCCGGCAACGATGACTTGGGCCAGATGTCCGCCTGGTACGTGTTCACTGCGCTGGGGTTCTACCCGGTGGCGCCGGGCAGCGACCAATATGTGATCGGCCGGCCGTTCCTGGACAAGGCGGTGCTGCAACTGCCGAATGGCCGGAAGTTCATGGTGCTCGCCCAGGGCCTGAACGAGGCGAACCGTTATGTGGGTTCGGTGACCCTGAACGGCAAGCCGCTCGACCGCGTTTACCTGACCCACGCCGAGATCATGGCGGGCGGTACCCTCAAGTTCATGATGCAGGCGCAGCCCAACAGGACTTGGGGCACCCAGCCCGCGGACCGGCCGTACTCGATGGAGGCTTACTGAGGATGGGTGGCGGCGGCGGGCGCCGGTACGCTGCTCGCGGCCGGCGTGAGATAGCCATAGTCGAACATGTCTTTGCAGTCGGCGCAGCCGAAGTACAGGTACTTGTCCGGCCCGATCTGGATCTCGCCGGTATAAGCGGCGTTCACCACGAACAGGAAAGTCTGGTCCTGGTAGCGCAGGTGGCCTTCCACCTCGCAGGGTGAATCCTGATAAAGCCTGTGCAGCTCGGCTGGCGCCATCACCGCGGCCCGGCGGAAGAAGTACTTCACCTGGCTCTCGGTCAAGCTGAAGCCACGGCACATGTCGGCATCATGGGGCCCGGCCGTGGCCACGATCACGCTCGCATGGTCCATCACCTTGCCGGAGGCGAACAGCTGCGCGGCGGTGAGATCCGCCGCAAGGGCCGCCACCGGCAGCGACGAGGCGAGGAGCAGGGCGGCGCGCCGCACGTTCAGCTCCGCATGCCCACGCCCTTGTTCAGGAGATACAGGGCGAAGAGGTACAGAACCACCAGGAACAGCAGGATGATGGCGAACGCGGTATGGATGCCGATGTCGGACTGGCCGAGGATACCGTAGCGGAACGCGTTCACCATGTAGAGGATGGGGTTGAAGCGCGACACCGCCTTCAGGCCATCCGGCAACATGTTGATGGAATAGAACACGCCACCCAGGTAGGTGAGGGGAGTGAGCACGAAGGTCGGGATGATGGTCACGTCGTCAAACTTCTTGGCGTACACGGCGTTGATCAGGCCGCCGAGAGCGAACACCACGGAGGTGAGCAAGACCACTGCCAGGGTGACCAGGGGGTGCATGAGATGCATATCGGTGAAGAACAGCGCCACGACCATCACCAGCAACCCCACCAGCAGGCCGCGCAGCACACCGCCGGTGACGTAGCCCATGATGATGTAGCTGTTGGGCAGCGGCGACACCATCAGCTCCTCGATGTGCCGGCCGAACTTGGCGCCGAAGAACGATGACACCACGTTGGCATAGGCGCTGGTGATCACCTGCATCATGATCAGGCCGGGGGCGATGTAGTCGATGTAGCTGTAACCGCTCATGGCGCCTACGCGGTTGCCGATGAGCCGGCCGAAGATGATGAAGTACAGGGTCGCCGTGATCACCGGCGGCACCAGGGTCTGCACCCAGATGCGCAGCACCCGTTTCATCTCGCGGGCCACGATGGTGTTGAAACCGATGAGGTTGTAGCGCGTGCGGCTCATGCGGCAGCTCCCTTGCGCTCGGTGAGCTTGATGAACAGCTCTTCCAGGCGGTTGGCCTTGTTGCGCATGCTCAAGACTTGCACGCCGGCACGGCTGAGATCGTCGAAGAGCTTGTTCACGTCCTGGTCCCTGTTCACCTCCACCTCGATGGTGGTCTCGTCGGCGAGCACGGCCTTGTAGCCCGGCAGGTCAGGCAGCCTGGGCAGCGGCTTGCGCAGGTTGAGGACGAAGGTCTCGGTGTGCAGCTTGGCCAGCAAGTCGCGAGTCGAGCCCTGTTCGATGATGGTGCCGTGGTCGATGATCGCCACCCGCCGGCAGAGGTTCTCCGCCTCTTCGAGGTAATGGGTGGTGAGGATGATGCTGATGCCTTCCTGGTTGATCTTGCGCAGGAAATCCCACATGGAGCGGCGGATCTCGATGTCCACGCCGGCGGTGGGCTCGTCCAGGATCAGGAGTCGCGGCTCGTGTACCAGCGCGCGGGCGATCATCAAACGGCGTTTCATGCCGCCAGAGAGCGTGCGCGACATGTCGTTGCGCTTCTCCCAGAGCGACAGTTGCTTCAGGTACTTCTCGGCGCGCTGCTTGGCGAGCGACCGCGGGATGCCGTAGAACCCCGCCTGGTTCACCACGATGTCGAAGACCTTCTCGAACTGGTTGAAGTTGAGCTCCTGCGGCACCAGACCGATGCAGGACTTGGCGGCTTCCAGTTCGGTGTCGATGTCGTGGCCGAACACCGTGACCGTGCCGGAGGTCTTGGTCACCAGCGAGGTGACGATGCCGATACTGGTGGTCTTGCCGGCGCCGTTGGGACCGAGCAGGGCACAGAACTCGCCTTCTTCCACCTCGAAGTCGATGCCCTTGAGGGCCTGTACGCCGTTCTTGTAGGTCTTGACCAGTTTCTGGATGGAGAGGGCTTTCATGCCGGTGGCGGAGAGAGGATGTCGCGAGGGGGCGAAATCATAGCATGTGGCGGCCCGCACCAAAAAAGAGGCCCGTAGCTCTCGCTACGGGCCTCAGGATCAGAGCGATCCTAACTGGTTACCGAACGGTTAGTTCGGATGCTTCAGGCAGAACTGGAACGTGCCGCTGCCGGAGTAGGCATAGATATCCCACTCGTAGTAGCCGGACGTGCCGCTATAGTTGATGGTCTCGCTGTCGGTGGTGCCGGTGGACGAGGCCACCACGCGCCAGCCGTACGTGCTGCTCCACTTGTACAGGTACAGGTCGTAGTCCTTGCCGGCCGGGCCGCTCAGCAGGCCCGAGTGTGTGCCGCTGGTGCTCGAGTAGTAGTAGGTGTTGTTCGGCTCGTACACGTCGCTACCCTGGCTGATGCTGCCGGTGAAGGTCGTGTAGCCGCTCGGACACCCGCTGCTCGTGCCGTTCACCGTCTCGCTCTCAGTCGCGGTATTGGACGTACCGCCGCTGTTGCTGGCGTTGAAGGTGAAGGAGTCGCTGCCGACATAGTTGCTGGCCGGAGTGTAGGTGAACGCACCGGTCGCGGCATTGGTGATGGACACCGTGCCGTGGGCCGGGCTGGTCACGACCGCGAAGCTCAGCGTGCCGCTGCCGGTGGCGGACAGGGTGCCGTTGACCGCGGTGTTCTCGTTGGTGGTCACGGAACCGTTGTTGGCGGTCGGCGGGTTCACGGCCGTCGAGTTCACCGTCTCGCTCTCGGTGGCGGTGTTGGACACCGTGCCGGTCACGTTGTCGGTGGCCTTGAACGTGAACGAGTCGCTGCCGACATAGTTGCTGGCCGGCGTGTAGGTGAAGGCGCCCGTGCTGGCGTTGCTGATGCTCACCGTGCCGTGGGCCGGGCTGGTGACGACCGCGAACGTCATGGCGTTGCCGGCCGAGTCGGAAGCCGACAGCGTGCCGTTCACCGCGGTGTTCTCGTTGGTCGTCACGGAACCGTTGGTGGCCGTCACGGTGACGGTGCCGCCGTGGCTCACGATCGGATGCGAGATGGCGCAGTTGTTGGTGTCATTGGACCAGCTGGCCTGCTCGGCGAAGGTGCCCGTGCCCATCGTCACGTTGGCGGCACCACCGGCGGAACCGGGGGCGATCCAGGCGCACTCATCGGAGTTCTCCTGGCCGGAGCTGGCGGTCCAGCCACCAGCGGGGAAGTAGTCGGACATCGCCTCGTGCCACTCATGGCCCAAGGTCATGGTCCAACCATCCAAAGTGCCGGGGCTGTTCACGAAGCCCACGCCGCAGCTCGAGCCCATGTCCATGTTGTAGGGCTGGTTGCTGAAGGCGATGTCGCCCACGGAGGAGGACGCCGCACCGCCGGAAAGGCTGGTGTCGCCGTTCCAGTCGTGCCACGCACAATAGCCCTGGGTCGGGCTCTGGTAGTTGTCCGGATCGTCGCCGTGGGCCGACATGATCACGTAGTAGGAGTAGCGGTTGGAAGCCGCAGTGGTGTTACCGAAGTGCTGGGCAGCCTTGATGGCTTCCAGCGCCAGAGTGTGACCATTCGCGTTGATCGGCGTCGTGGCGCTAGTGTCTTCCCACACGCCGGCCAGGATGCCGCCGGACATGTAGGGCACGAAGCTCGAAGCCGGAGTGCTGGTGGGGCAGCTCGCGGAGCCGGAGCTGATGCCCTGGCACCACTGGGTCAGGTCGGCGGACCAGAGTTCGCCGCCGGTGCCGATGCCCTTGAACATCTCCTGGGCAGCCACGGCCGCGCCATCCGGGTCACCGGAGAACGTGGCGT
>DATIVR010000079.1:0-2310 GCA_035465695.1 Gammaproteobacteria bacterium | reverse complement strand
CGTGAAGCTGCGGATCATGCCGGAGCTGCGCTTCCATTATGACCAGACCGAGGAACGCGCCGCGCGCCTCGAGGCCCTCATCGCCAAGGCCAACGCCCCGGACGGCGACAAGCAGTGACCGGCACTCCAAGTGTGCGTGCGCCGCGCCGGGATGTGCATGGCGTGTTGCTGCTGGATAAGCCGGTCGGACTCACTTCCAACGACGCCCTGCAACGGACCAAGCGCATCTTCGCAGCCAACAAGGCGGGTCACACCGGCAGCTTGGATCCTATGGCTTCCGGCATGCTGCCGCTGTGCTTCGGCGAAGCCACCAAGGTCTCGGGCTTCCTGTTGGACGCGGACAAGCGCTACACGGTCACCGCCAAGCTGGGCCAGCGCACCGCCACCGCGGACGCGGAGGGTGAGGTGACCGGCACGGCGCCGGTGCCGGTGCTGGCCCCCCAGCTCATCGAAGCCGCCCTGGCGCGATTCCGCGGCCAGATCCAGCAGATACCACCCATGTACTCCGCCTTGCATCACCAGGGGCAGCGGCTCTACGACCTGGCCCGGGACGGCATCGAAGTGGCGCGGGAGCCGCGGACCGTCACCATCCATGCGTTGACACTCACCGGACACGGCACCGATACCCTGAGTCTGGACGTGCGCTGTTCCAAGGGCACCTATATCCGCACCCTGGTGGAGGACGTGGCGCAGGCCCTCGGCACCCTGGGACACGTGACGGCGCTGCGGCGCTTGTCAGTGGGGCCCTTCGGCGCGGAATCCCGCATGTATACCCTGGAGAGCCTGGAAGCCCTGAAGGACTCGGGGCCGGCCGTGCTGGATGCGCTGCTGCTGCCGGTGGATCACGCGGTGCTGCACTGGCCCAAGGCCTCCTTGCAGGAGGACATGGCCTGGTACTTCAGCCGCGGCCAGGCGGTGCGGGTGGCCGGCACGCCGAGCGAGGGGAAGCTGCGGGTCTATGCCGGCAGCCGTTTCCTGGGGGTGGGGGAGATCATCGAGGACGGACGGCTCGCGCCGAGACGGCTGATGAACCTGCCGGCCCCTTCGATGACGAGTCCGGTTTAGCCCTGATTTCATTGGGGTTTTGCTTGTCCGGATGGGGCCGCACGGCTACAATAGGCGGCTGAATCCAAGGTTAAACATAACAGTCTGGAGTTCACGAGATGGTTTTCACGGCCGAGAAGAAACAGGAAGTCATCGCCGCCTACCGCCGCGATGCCAACGACACCGGTTCCCCCGAAGTCCAGGTGGCGCTGCTCACCGCGCGCATCGATGGCCTGGGCGACCACTTCAACAGTCATCAGCAGGATCATCACTCCCGTCGTGGGCTGCTCAAGATGGTGAACCAGCGTCGCAAGTTGCTGGATTACCTCAAGAAGGCCGACCAGAAGCGCTACGAGTCGCTCATCGAGCGTCTCGGCCTGCGCCGCTGATCAGTCCCTTCGCCCCATAAAGCAGCCGAACAACACGAGGGGATAACCCGTGAGCGTATTCCGCAAGAGTTTCCAGTACGGTGAGCACACCGTGACGATGGAGGCGGGCGAGATCGCCCGTCAGGCCGATGGTGCCGTGATGGTGACCATGGCCGATACGGTGGTGCTGGTCACCGCCGTAGGTTCCACCAAGGCCGTGCCTGGCCGCGACTTCTTCCCGCTGACCGTGAATTACCAGGAGAAGACCTACGCCGCGGGCAAGATCCCCGGCGGCTTCTTCAAGCGCGAAGGCCGTCCCAACGAGAACGAGACCCTGGTCTCGCGCCTCATCGACCGTCCGCTACGCCCGTTGTTCCCCAAGGGCTTCGTCAATGAAGTCCAGGTGGTGGCGACCGTGATGTCCAACAACCCGGAAGTGAACGCCGACATCCCGTCCCTGATCGGCGCCTCCGCGGCGCTGGCCATCTCCGGCCTGCCGTTCGCCGGCCCCATCGGCGCCGCGCGCGTGGGCTACATCAACGGCAAGTACGTGCTGAACCCGAGCCGCAGCCAGCTCATGGAATCGGACCTGGACCTGGTGGTCGCGGGCACCGAAGGCGCCGTGCTGATGGTGGAGTCGGAAGCCGACTGCCTCTCCGAGGAAGTGATGCTGGGCTCCGTGGTGTTCGGCCACGAGCAGATGCAGACCGCCATCAAGGCCAACAAGGAGCTCGCCAAGGAAGCCGGCAAGCCCGCTTGGGACTGGAAGCCGGAAGAGAAGGACAAGGGTCTGGCGCAGGCCGTGTCCGCCGCCTTCGAGAAGGCGCTGGTGGATGCCTATCAGATCGCCGACAAGCAGACCCGCTACACCAAGATCGACGAGATCAAGGCCGAGACC
>DATIVR010000078.1:0-3293 GCA_035465695.1 Gammaproteobacteria bacterium | reverse complement strand
GGAAACCGCTGGTGCTCATGGGTTCGGAAGTACCCTTCCCCTTCAAGACACGGCCTTCCACCATCCTGGTACCAGGCATGCCCGAGGGCGTCATCGGCTGTATGCCGCTGATGGAGGATTGGGGATTCGGGAGCCGTCTCGCCAGCAAGCAGGGCTACGCCGGCTGCTTCGACGGCTACATCACCGATCTCGCCCGCGCCTGGTTGAAGACGCTGGACGAGAAGGCGCTGGCCGAAGTGGAGATCTTCGCCTGCGGCCCCACACCCATGCTCAAGGTCGCGGCGGCGCTGGCCCAGGAGTTCGGTATCCCAAGCCAGGTATCGCTGGAGGAGTTCATGGCGTGCGCCGTGGGCGGCTGCGCCGGCTGCACCGTGGAAGTGCGTACCCCCGACGGCCCGGCCATGAAGCGGGTGTGCGTCGATGGTCCGGTGTTCGAGGGTTCAGCGGTCTTTCCAGCAAACTAGTCAAGGTCCGACCACAAACCATCCCTGGTGTGCCTTCCAGCCCCGCCATCCCTGGCGGGTCGCTCGCCGCATGCGGCTCGCCCCGTCGTCTGAATCCATCGCGAACCCCGAAAAGAGAAAGGCGCTGTGAGGCGCCTTTCTTTTTTCCATGCCTGAGGCCGTTACTGTTTAGCGGGGGCCGCCGGTGCCGCGCCATGGCCTATGTACTTGTCGAAGAACGCCAGCATCTTGGTGTAAAGCTCGTAGTTGTGCTCCGGCTTGTAGAAGCCGTGCATCTCGGTCGGCTCGTACAGCTTCTCGTAAGGCTTGCCGAGCTTATCCAGCGCTGCCATGAGCTCTTCGGCGTTCTGCGGCACCACCCGGTGGTCCTCGCCGCCGTAGACGATGAAGAGCGCGGGTTTGAGCTTGTCCGCGTTGAAGGCCGGGGATCCCGCCTTGAGCTTCTGCTCATCGTCACCCAGTACCACGTCCAGATAATGGGAACCGCTGGCATAGTGATGGGTGTCACCCTCATGGGCCTGCAGGGTCAGGTCGTACACGCCGACGTAACCCACCGCGCATTTGTACATATCCGGATAGCGGATGGGGTTCTCGAGAGCCGCATAACCCCCGTAGCTCGCGCCATAGATGCATACCCGCTGCGCATCGGCCGTGCCTTGTTTGATGGCCCAGGCCACGGCATCCGCCAGGTCATCCTGCATGGTGCCGGCCCATTGCCGGTAGCCGGCGTCCTGGAACTTCTGCCCATACCCGCCTGAACCCCGGTAGTTCACCTGCAGGAAGGCATAGCCACGGCTGGCGAAGAACTGAGCTTCGGGATTCCAGCCCCAGGTGTCGCGATAGCGGTGCGGGCCACCGTGTGGATTGATGATGAGCGGCAGATTCTTGCCGTTGCTGCCCGGTGGCAGCGTCAAATAGCCGTGCAGTGTGAGGCCGTCACGCGCCTGGAACGTGATGGGCCGCATACTGGCCATCTTGTCAGCATCGATCTCGGGCTTGGAACTGAACAGATAACTGACCTTATTGGTCGTGGCATCGAACAGGTAGAACTCACCCGGATTGCGGTCGCTGGAGACCTTCACCACCATCTGGTTGCCATCGCGGGTGTTGCTGGTGATGGACACGTGCTGTCCCGGGAAGGCGTCGTATAACGACGCGAGGATGCCGGCCTTGGGGTCGTCACCGTCCAGCATGTGTACCGCCGGCAATCCCGGCATGGTCTCCACCGCAATCACCTTCTGCGGCTGTTGCCAATCAAAGGACCATATTAGTTGGTCCTTGTTCACATCGAAATCGGGATCGGAATAAAGTTCAGTGGACTTCATCGTCGCGGGATCGAGGCTGTACAGGCCCAGCGTCGCCGTGGCGGTGCGTCCGATCCAGTAGATATTCTTGTCGTCGGGCTCAACCGCGACAGGTCCGATGTACAGTTCCGCGGGATCGTCGTGTTTCAACAGCGGCGTGAGATCCTGCCAGTCCGCCTGCCCACTGCCTGGACGGTAGAGTGCCTTAGCGCTTCCGTCGCTAGTGTTGTCTCCCATCACGATGCGCACATCACCAGTATCGTCCGGGATGAAATAGCCATTCTCGAGCGGGGACGACATGACCTTGCGCAGTTGCCCTGAATAGATGTCGAGCGAATACACCTGGTTAACATGGTTGTAATCGTGGTCGAGACCATAGGTCGCACCGTATACCAGTACATGTTTGGCGTCCTGTTGATCTACATGCAGCAATCCGCTGAAGTAGACCATCTCTCCGTTATGGGCAGGACCACCGACGAATTTCTGGTTGGATCCTTCTGGTGCGGGCAGGAGCGTCGCCTGGCGGGTACCGTCGGCATTGATGGCGTAGAGGTGGCCATCCCAGAGCGGGGGTGCGTAACTGCCGGTCTGGGTGGCGGTGTTGGCCAGCAGGCGATCGTCCGTCATCCACCAGAAGTTGGCGACCATCTGGTACCCGGTCACCGAGAACGATGCCGTCACTTTGTGCGCATTGTCGGTGGTGATGAGTACCAGCCCCTTGCGGTCCTCGCCGGTCTTGGGGTCCGGCACTAGCAACGCCAGGTACTTACCGTCCGGTGAAATCTTGACATCGGAGATTTTGGCGTAGCTGAAAAACGCTTCCACCGGGATGGGCGCGGCGGTATCGGCATGAGCGGCAACGGCGTACAGGATCAGAAATAGGCCGGACAGGGCTTTACTGAGCATGATGACTCCCCTAACCGAAAAGGCTCACGTTTTGAGCCAGACGCACTCCCTTGCGTTGAGGGAGCATCTTCTTAACCGAAGTTGATCTTCGCCTCCAGGTTGGCGCGGGAGTCGGCGTTCTTGAGCGCCTCTTCCAGTTCGATGCGGCCTTCCTTGTAGAGGTTGTAGAGCGCCTGGTCGAAGGACTGCATGCCGCCCTCCGGGCTCTCCTCCATGGCCTCGCGGATCTCGTCCACCTGGCCCTTCAGGATGAGGTCGGCGATGTGCGGAGTATTGAGCATCACCTCCACCGCCGCCACGCGCTTGCCGTCCTTGCCCAGCACCAGGCGCTGGCTGATGATCGAGCGCAGGTTCAGGGACAGGTCCATGAACAGCTGCTTGTGCAGTTCCTGCGGGAACATGTTGATGATGCGGTCCATGGTCTGGTGCGCGTTGTTGGCGTGCAGCGTGGAGATGGCCAGGTGGCCGGTGCCGGCCAGTTCGATGGCCGCCTCCATGGTCTCGCGGTCGCGGATCTCACCGATGAGGATCACGTCCGGCGCCTCGCGCAGGGAACTCTTGAGCGCGTTGGCGTAGGACAAGGTGTCCTGGCCCACCTCGCGCTGGTTCACGATGGACT
>DATIVR010000077.1:0-2898 GCA_035465695.1 Gammaproteobacteria bacterium | reverse complement strand
GCGTTGCTCAGGCTCGCGGTGCGCGGCCACGGCTTCACGCCCACCGTGAGCCTGGAACCCCCGGCAGGCCTGTTGCTGGAAGTGGAAGGCAGCGCGCATCTCTTCGGCGGCGCCGTGGCCATCCGCGACCGGGTACGTCAGGTCTTCGCGGCCGAAGGCTTCAGCATCTCGCCGGCCCTCGCTCCCACTCCACTGGCTGCCCTCTGGCTGGCGCAGGCCGGCATCGAGACCACGGTCACCTCATTGGATGAGTTGCGCGGCACCCTCGGCAGCTTGCCCTTGCATGCCCTCGCCTGGACTGCTGAGACCGCGGATGCTTTCCAGCGCCTGGGACTCAAGCAGCTCGCGGACCTCCTGCGCCTGCCGCGGGACGGGCTGGCCAAGCGCTTCGGCCCGGAGTTCCTGCAGACCCTGGACCGGGCCTTAGGGATAGCGGCGGATCCACGCAACCGTTGGCAGGCGCCGCGCCGCTGCCGACTGAGCCGTGAATTGCCCGGCGAGTTCACCTCCCTCGATCATCTGCGACCTTATATAGAAGGGCTGGTGGCAGAGCTCTGCCGCGAGCTGCGCTGCTATGACGTCGGCACCGACCGTCTGCGGCTCTCGTTCCGGCATTGGCGCCAGTCACCCACCGCGGTGACGGTGGGCAGTGCCGAAGCCTGCCGCGACCCGAAACGCTGGAACCTGCTCTTGCAGGCGCAGCTCGCCGACTGCCGGCTCGCCTCGCCGGTGCATGAGTTGCGACTCGTGAGCGGACGGCTGCGGCCTTTCCAGGCGGCCAACGAGGAGCTGCTGAAGGGCGCACGCGCCGGCGACCCGCTGGCGCGGCTGGTGGAGATCCTGCGTGCGCGGCTCGGTCACGACCGGGTGTTCAGCCTGGCCGCCACCGCCGACGCGCGTCCGGAACGGGCCTGGCGCCGGGTGGAACCCGGCACTGCCGCCGCCGGTGCCCGCTTGCCGCCCTCGCGCCCCATCCAATTGCTGACGCATCCGCTGCCCCTGCGCGTGGTGGACGGCGCGTTGCGCCATCAGGACGATCCCCTCAAGCTCACCCGCGGTCCCGAACGCCTCGAAGGCGGATGGTGGGACGGGGAAGCATGGATCCGCGACTACTACCAGGCGGTCTCCAGCCGAGGCGCGCTGCTGTGGGTGTTCCAGGAAGACACGCACTGGTTCCTGCATGGGTTCTTCGCGTGAACGCGCCGGACTACGCCGAGCTGCATTGCCTGAGCAACTTCTCCTTCCTGCGGGGTGCCTCCCATCCGCAGGAACTGGTACAGCGCGCCGCCGCGCTGGGTTATTCCGCGCTCGCCATCACCGATGAATGCTCGGTGGCGGGCGTGGTGCGCGCCCACCTGGCGGCGAAGGAGGGGGGCCTGAGACTCATCATCGGCAGCGAGTTCCGTCTCGATGACGGCACGCATCTGGTGGTGCTGGCCATGGATGCCACGGGTTACGGCGACCTCTGCCAGCTCATCACCCGCGGCCGGCGCCAGGCGGAGAAAGGCCGCTATTCCCTGAGTCGCAGCGATCTCGCCGCCGGCCTGCCCCATTGCCTGGTGTTATGGGTGCCGGACGCGGGCGCGGATGCCGCCACCGCGGCCTGGGTGCGCGGCACTTTCCCGGCGCGGGCCTGGGTCGCCGTGGAGCTGCACCTGGAGGGCGACGATCGGGCCAAGCTGGAAAGGCTCAGGGCCCTCGGCCTGCCGCTGGTGGCCGCCGGCGACGTGCACATGCACGCGCGGGAACGGCGGCGGCTGCAGGACACCGTCACCGCCATCCGTCTCGGCAAATCGATACTGGAAGCCCGCGCTGAACTCTTCCCCAATGCCGAACGACACCTGCGCCGCCGCGAGCGGCTGGCGCAACTCTATCCGCCGGAGTTGCTGGCGGAGAGCTTGCGGCTGGCTGCCCGCTGCCGCTTCGACCTGGACGAGATCCGTTATCAATATCCGAAGGAACTGGTGCCGGAAGGCCATACGCCCGAAAGTTGGTTGAGAGTGCTCACGGAAGAAGGCGCGGCGGGACGTTGGCCCGAGGGCACGCCGGAGAAGGCCCGCAAGCAGATGGAGCATGAGCTGGCCCTCATCGCCGAGCTCAAGTACGAATCCTATTTCCTCACGGTGCATGACCTGGTGCGCCATGCCCGCTCCGTGGGCATCCTCTGCCAGGGCCGCGGCTCCGCCGCCAATTCCGTGGTGTGCTTCTGCCTCGGCATCACCGAACTGGATCCGGCCCGCTCCAACCTGCTGTTCGAGCGCTTCATCTCCCGCGAGCGGCAGGAGCCGCCGGACATCGACGTGGACTTCGAACATGAGCGGCGCGAGGAGGTGATCCAGTACATCTACCGCAAGTACGGCCGGGAGCGCACCGCCATCGCCGCCACCGTCATCAGTTACCGGCCGCGTAGCGCGGTGCGGGACGTGGCCCGCGCGCTGGGACTGAGCCTCGCCCAGGCGGAGCGGCTCGCGGAGGTCTATCAATGGTGGGACGACGGGAAGATGGATGCCGCCAAGGTGCGGGAAGCCGGCCTCGACCCCGCGAGCCCGGTGATCGCGCAGCTGGCGGGACTGGTGGGCACGCTGCTGGGTTTCCCGCGGCATCTCTCCCAGCACGTGGGTGGCTTCGTCATCTCCCACGCCCGCCTGGACCGGCTGGTGCCCATCGAGAACGCCGCCATGGCGGAACGCACCGTCATCCAGTGGGACAAGGATGACCTGGATGCGGTGGGCCTGCTCAAGGTGGACGTGCTGGCGCTGGGCATGCTCACTGCGCTCAGGCGCATGCTGGACTCGGTGAACAAGTTACGCGATTCGCGCCTCACGCTCGCCACCATCCCTGCCGAGGACAAGGATGTCTACGCCATGATCCAGAAGGCCGACACCCTCGGTACCTTCC
>DATIVR010000076.1:0-16715 GCA_035465695.1 Gammaproteobacteria bacterium | reverse complement strand
CGGCCATGGGTATCACCACCATCTACGGGACCTATAGCCGTTTCGTCGCCGATGTGAACCGTCCTCCCATACTCCATGGCGCGGGTTCCACCGCCAGTTACGTCGCCTCCACCACTTTCCAGGGCGAGCCCATCTATTCAGATTCGCTGGACGACGCCGACCTCACTGCGCGGCGCGACCTCGTTTACGCTCCCTACCACGCGCGGCTCACGGAGCTGATCCAAAGCCGTGTCAGCCGCTCGGGCGGGGCCGTGCTGCTCGACATGCACAGCCTCGACCCCCAAGTCCACTCCGCCACGCAACTGCCTCCCGCCGACGTCTACCTTGGCGACGGCATGGGCGAGACCAACTCGGGTTGGTTGACGGACGTGATCGAACGCGGCTTTCGTAGCGCGGGGCTGGAAGTGCGGCGCAACCAACCCTTCAGCGGTGGCTATATCACCCGTCACTATGGCACGCTCCCGCGCGTCTCCGCGCTGCATGTGGAGCTGCGCCAGGGTCTCTATCTGCAAGAGAACGAGCCCGACCGCCTGCCGACCCATGCCGGGTTCAACGCCTTCAAGAGCACCTTGAGCGATGTGTTCACCGGACTTGTGCACCAGATCCAGGCCCGGGGCATCGCCCAACTGAGCCGCATCCCCATCAGGCCGCGCGCCTGAAAGCTTTCCTCATTGTCTGTGCCCGGGTTGTTGCATCCGCAGCAGTTGCCGGGCGCGGCGGGTGATCGGCCGGCCATACCTGAACCGTGCCCACGCCAGCTGACCAGCGGCCGTAGGTGCGAAGGCCTCCAGGCGCAGGTATTGGTCGGTCCCCGTCGCCCAGCTCAGCTTGTAGGCCTCGGGCTCGCCGTTCATCTCCACCCGCCGCATCTCCCGGCTGGCGCAATCCTCCAATATCGCTTCTGTGAGCAGGTGGCCTGGGGAAGATCGTCTGAACTCCTCGTCGTAGCCGCCTTTCAGCATGTAGCACACACCGTGTTGCTGCAGCGTCAGGCACATGGCGACTACATGCTGGTCGAGTCTAAGCAAGTACAGGCGCAGGACGCCCTGTTGGGCGGCCCAGGCCGTCATGCACCGATAGAACTTGAGCGTATGCGGCTGTGACTGGATGGCGGAGCCGTTCTTTCCTTTCCAGCCCGAGGCTTCCACGCGGAATGCCTGTTCCAACCGTTCCTCGCCGAAGGGCCTACAGCCATCCACCTTCTCCACACGGAGCGCGCCCATCTGCTCCAGTTGCTTGCGTCCGCGCCGCATGTTCCGCATCAGCTGGCGGCTGCGAGAACGCCGATAGACTTCCCAACCGCCGCTCAGGTCCGCGTAAGGTGACTCGAGATGCGGCCGCGATATCACGCGGAACCCTGCATCCTTTGCCGCGGACCGGCACGCCGGCAACGTTAGGCCGTCCGGCGCCAGCGCAGTGAGTGTCACCCGCGCAGGTGCCCGGGCGAAGAGATCGCGCGCCAGACTCTGCGCGGCCGTCTCGTCCAAGGCCAGCATGCCGGATACCGGCGTATGGAAGTTGGCGGTGGACTCCAGTTGCCCCGGCCGCCGCGCCATGGGCAGCAATGCCGCAAGTTTCTCCTGCCGCCATATCGTATTGATCTCGAGCTTCCCGGTGCCGAAAGCCGGCCACCAGTGGTTCACCCAGCCCGGATGGAGGAAAGGCGGCGCCTTGCAGCGCGCTGCAAGCTCACTCCAGTCGTTTAGCGGATGCAGCTCAGGTGTCGCGAGCTGCGCGGAATCGGCGTCGGGATCGACCGGGATGTTCGCGAGTATCGGCAGGGGGAATGCGCGATACGACCTTCCCTGGGGAATCAGGCCATCCATGGGGGCCTCTTGTAAGGGGGATTCTGTGTCGGATGCTACTCTTTCCACCCACGCTGCGCATCGGGCGAATCCTTGCCGCGCCGATGGGAAGTTTCCTGCCCGAGATGACGAGCAGTGCACGAGGTCAGGGAAGCTTGTGCCATGCAGTACCGGTCCGCGGCATCTCGGCATTTGTGTCGCAGCCATGCCATTCTTCCCTTCCAGCCGGGTGTGATGGCATCGCACTGCATCTAGAGGCGCGTGATCGCCCAGTTCAGCTTGTGACCATCTGCGCCGCTTAGGAACTCCACGTGGGATGCCGCGCTGCGCGCAGTCATACCTCATGCCGCGTCAGCGGCAGTTTTTCACCACCCAGCGCAACCCCACCGCGCCGTTCACCAGCATCCCGATGATCACCGCCGCCGGCGCCGCGCCCTGCGGTATCGCCTGCATGAACAACAGCGAAGTCGGCACCAGCGCCACCGCCGTCATCATGAAGGCCTGTCCCGCGAGCCGGTTGGCCCGCTCCCAGTTGTCATGGGTCTGCATCGCCCAATCGGTGATGAACCCGAACCACGGATTCCTGCCCACCATCGGCGCATACCGGTACGTCACCCATCCCATCAGGAACAGGCAACAGGACGCGAAGCCCAGGGCCACATAAGTGTTCAGCATCTTCCCTACTCTCGGACCATACCCACTCACGACAGTTTGGCGTCTATCGGCACCCTACACAATGCAAGATTTCATGAACTGCCGCGACTTGTGTCGCAGCGCACGGATATCGGGGTCGCGCCCCCGCACAGTCCTTCATCCACCGCACAGCAAGGACGTTTTCGATGCGCACTGCTCCGCTTTCCACCGACGCCTCCGGCGCCGTCCTGAGCGGCCATGCCGTCTCCTGGGCCGCCATCTTCGCGGGCGCCTTCGTCGCCGCCGGCGTCTCTCTCATCTTGGCGCTCATCGGGGCCGGCGTGGGCCTCGGCGCCGCCACGTCCTGGGTGCATCCCGGCGCCACCGTAGCCAAGCTCGGCGCCGCCACCATCATCTGGCTCGCCATCATCCAGATCATCGCCTCCTGGCTGGGCGGCTATCTCGCCGGCCGTCTGCGCGCCGCTTGGCCTGGATTGCACACTCATGAAGTCTATTTCCGCGACACCGCCCACGGGCTGATCACCTGGGCGCTGGCCACACTCGCGGTCGCCACCATCTTCGCCTCCACCATGAGCTCCATCGCCGGCGGTACCGCCAAGGAAGCCGCCAACGCGGTCGGCGGCGCGGGTCAGGCTGCCCTCACCGCCTCGGCGGCAGGCGCCGGCAACTCGCAGCCGGGCGCCGGTTCGCAGCCCAGTCCCTTCAGCTACTTCGGCGACCAGTTACTCCGCTCCTCCGCCAACAACGGCAATGGCGGGAAGCAATCGGTTCCGCCTCCCGGCAGCCAACCGTCCAGCCACGAGGTGGCCCGCATCCTGGCCGATGCCGCGGCGCAAGGCGGCATGACCGAACAGGACCGCCAGTACCTGGCCCAGATCGTGGCCCAGCGCACCGGCGTGTCGGAGGCGCAGGCCGAACAGAAGGTGAACTCCACCTTCTCGGCCATGCAGTCCCGCATCCAATCCGCCAAGGACAAGGCCAAGCAAGCCGCGGACGATGCCCGCAAGGCCTCCGCAGCCGCATCCCTCTGGTTCGGCATCACGCTCTTGATCGGCGCCTTCGTTGCCAGCTGGTCCGCCACCTTCGGTGGCCGCCGGCGCGACAAGTACTGACCCCAAGGAGACCCCATGCGTTATCTGCTGCTCTGGATTCTGGGCGTACCCATCCCCATCTTGATCCTCATAGCCCTGCTCTGGCACTGAGCCTGTAACACTCTGTGACAGGCCCCGGTAAACGCGGGGCCTCGAAGGGCGGTATAGTCCTTACGAGCCCCGTATCACGGAGGGCCTGTCATGAAACATCTCGCCGCTTTCCTGGTCCTCGCCATCCTGGCGCCGTCGGCGTTTGCCGATGGCGCGGTGTACAAGTGGACGGACGCCCAGGGCGTGACCCACTACAGCGACAAGCCCCCTGTGGAAGCCGCGTCCGATCTCACCACCCTGGACATGCCGGTCTTCCCTGTCCAGGATCCGGCCAAGATCGCCGAGCATCAGGCGCAATTGATCGCCGAGGCGCAGGCAGCGCAGAAATTGCTGCAGGCTCAGCTCGATCAGCAGGCTCAGGCCGCCGCCCTCGCCGCCCGGCAGGCGCAGTTGGAGGCCGCCCTCACCGCCGCGCGACAGCAACAACAGGCCGCGTCACAGCCGATGCCCGAGCCGATCTACGTGAGCTCGGCGTTCGTGCCTCAGCTCTACCGCGCCAATCTCTATCTGCATCAGCATCATCACCACGATCTGCCGCCGAGCCCACCACTCCCTGATCGCCCGGCCATCCCTGTCCTGCAGAAGCCGCATTAAAAATAAAAGGCCGCTTCGTTTCCGAAGCGGCCTTTCAGCGCTTGGGTTTTCCGCGCCTCTAGTTAATCCAGTGCGCCCCCATCGAAAGCCATGATGGCATCATAGGGTGAACTGAATTCCATCAGTGATGCATGGTCGAAGATGGGATCGCGAACGTGCACGAAGCGTTCGGACAACTCCTTCCAATCCTGTACCCTGAAGACCGCCTGAGCCGCGGGGAACACCACATGTTCCTCCAAGGTGATGTAGGCCATATAGTTTTCTCGATACTGCCCCACCAAACCCCGCAGTTGTTCGCACGCATCCTCGTCCCCGCCCTTGGCCCTGGCCACCAGCCGCTGCAACTCGATCTCGGTATGTCGCAACTCCTGGCGTAGCGCCTGGAGACGCTGAAAGGTCGTCACCATGGAGGGGTCCGCGGCCACCAGCTTGCTTAACAAGAGGCGGTCTCGTTCATGGTGTATCCCGTCTCCGTACTCCTGCATATACAGGACGGCATTGGCCAGGAATCGGCAGGCGCTCGCATCGGTGGGCTCAGACATCTTCACGTGCAAACAGATAAGGTGCAGGATGGCCTGGAAATTCCGATGCTCGGCCCGCGACTGCTCGATGACGGTCGTCATTTCTATCCCCCTTGATCGGAACCTTTTGTCCAATCATGAGCTAGATTTCTCAGGGCCGAAATGACCTAGGTCAATTGCAGTGTTGGAGATCTAAAGGGGAAGGATATGCAGAGTCTCGTTGACGCTACCAAGGCGTTGGAGAAATATCTGTCGCTCTTATGACATTTGGGCTAATCGAGTGCGCCACCATCGAAAGCCATGATGGCATCGTAGGGCGAACTGAATTCCATCAGCGATTCCCGGTCAAAGATGGGATCGCGCACCTGCGCGTAGCGGTCGGACAACTCCTTCCAGTCCTCCGCCGTGAAGGCCGCCTCAGCCGCGGGGAACGCCACATCTTCTTCCAGGGTGATGTAGGCGATGAAGTCCTCTCGATACCTCACTACTAGATCCCGCACCTGTTCGCATGCATCCTCGTCCCCCTCCTTGGCCCTGGCCACCAGGCTCTGCATCTCGATCTCGGTACGTCGCAGTCCCTGGCGTAACAACTCGAGGCGCTGACAGGTCGTCACCATAGAAGGTTCCGCGACCATGAGCTTGCACAACAAGAGCCATTCCCGTTCATGGTGTATCCCGTCGCTGAACTTCTGCAGGTAGAGCACGGCATTGGCCAGGAATCGGCAAGCGCTCGGATCGTGCGGCGCGGACATCCGGGCTTGCAGGGAGATGAGGTGCAGCATGATCTGGAAATTTCGATGTTCGGCCCGCGACTGCTCGTTGACCGTCATTTTTCTGACTCCCCTTGGCTGGATATTTTCTGCATTATGGGCCGGATTTCCCAGGGCCGAAATGACCCATGTCACGGGTGACAGGTTCCGGCGGACACGCGCGTGGGCTGCCAGGGAGCGTTTTCTTTAGCGCAGACAAGCCGTTGACGAGAGATATATCGACCTTATGATATGTCGCTTTTTTTGCCATTTGTTTGCGGGGTATCCATGTCCGAGATCGAGATCCATCACGGCCACGACCACGACGCCGACCCGGTCGGCAAGAAGATCGGCGTGTTGGTGGGCTCATCGGCATCCTGCTGGCAGCCGTGACCATTGCATCCCATCGCGAGCGCACCAACGCCGTCATCCACAAGACCGAAGCCAACGACCAGTGGTCCTATTACCAGGCCAAGAGGATCCGCGCCGAGGTCCTGGGCGTGGGTATGTCGCTCTCCACGCTGGTGAGCCCGTCTTCGGACGCACGCACCTCCGCCGCCAGGATGCAGGCAGACCGGGACCGTGAGAACCAGGAAGCGGATGATCTCAAGAAGGAGACGCAGGCCAAGGAAGCGGAATCCGCCCGCTCCGAGCAGCGTGCCCTGCGCTTCGATCTCGGCGAAGGCTTGCCGGAACTCGGCCTGGTACTGACGTCCCTCTACTTCCTCTCCAAGAAGAGGTCCTTCCCCCTGTTCGGCCTGAGCGCCGCTAGCCTCGGCCTGCTGGCGGCTGTGTTAGGGGCTCTTTACTAGACCGACTTGGGTGGAATGAAGTCTTGGCGCTCGTCGATGCCGGCGCGCCAGTTCGGCCTCGCAGGCTCTTCACTGCGCTATCGGCGACTCCGAAGATGACATAGAAGGGTATTGCCAATACGAACCAGAGACCGTATAGGATCAGCGTTGACGGGTTGATCTTCATCTTCGGCTCCTGGTATTCCAACGCTTTCATTCCGACATCCTGTCGTGTTTTGGTTGCGGGTGACCTCGGCTCTCGCTCCGCCGGATTTAGCAGGTCCGAAGCACCCAAGGCCGAGCTACATCTTCAGCGCAGCGGGAGCGTTTCCGCCATGAGGGACAACCCTGAATGCCTGAGGCGAATCCACGTCATGAGGCACGGCCTTCTTCCCGAGGGTCGGCGGTGGAACCACCCTATATGTTTGTCATCCTGTGTTTGATTCTCGCCAAAATGAAAAGCCCCGGTCCGTCGCCGGACCGGGGCTTAACATCTTCTGATGGTTGATCAATCGTCCAGCTTGTAGTCGCTCGGCGTCTGGAACTGGGAGGAATTCACGGGCGAGGTATCCACCGCCTTCACCTCGTAATGCGAGGAGAAGATAGTGGTCAGGCCCGGAGTTCCGGCCGCCTGCGGCTTCTGGTCGCTGTCATCGGACTTGTGGCCGAACAGGCTGCCGAGCGCGCTATCCAGGCTCTTGCCTGAATCCTTGCCGGCATCGCTGTCGTTGGTCGGCTTGCCGTCCTTGTCGGTGCCACCCGCTTCCCACCTCACGTCAGTGGAGACCGGTAGGCCTTTGATGGTCCGGAGCTTCTCGATGGCCGACTTCATGTCCTGGCCTTCCACCTCCACGTGTCCAGACCCCAATCCGTACATCCCATAGACGGCGTTGGCATCGGGCTCCGGCTCGTGCATCAGCTTGCGATAGGCCCGGTCATAGGATGCCTCCGCCTCGCGCGCCTTGGCGAGCTTGGGATCGGTCGAGGTCCAGGTGTCCGTGGTCATGAGATCCCGGCCCTTCTCGCCGGTCTTGGTGTTCAGGGTCTCCAGGTCCCAGGTCACCAGGTACTCACGGGTATCGAAGCCGTTGATGTTCTTCGTCTGCCCCGTATCCTTCACGGTGAACTCGTTCTTCGTCACCTTGACGTCTTTGTCCTGCTGCTGCCGTTCCTTCTGCTGCTGCGTGGTGCCACCCTCGGGCGGCGCCTTGCTGGGTTGGTTCGGATCGTAGATCGATTCGACGCTATAGACCTTCTTCTGCGGGTCTATGTTGTAGTGCTTGTTAGCCGGCACATCGAAGATGTCGATGTCCATGGAGCCCTTGTCCTCGCCCCGGAACTTCTGCCAGGCCCCGAGCACCGAGCCCGTGAACTTGCGCAGGTTCTCCTCGCGCTTCTTGTCACCCTGGAAGTAGTCGGTGGTGTCGGAATCGTGGTTGGCGATGCCCGTGATCTCGTTGATGTGGGTGAGCGTCTCGATCTTCACGTCCGCCTGTGCCGCCAACGGCGCCAGCAACAGGAACGTGACTGCCGATGCCAGCGTGCCCTTCAGCAAAGTCTTGCTCTTCATGGTGGACCCCCATTTGTCTGAAGGCATATTTATAGACGAATCTCCCCGCTCCGCGCCAGCCTGCCCAAGTTGTCACCAAGCCCGCGCCCGGAAGCCCTGTGGGTCCAGGGGTCAAGGCAGACACATCCACCCTGGCTGGATTCTTCCATTCCTTACGCCTGCGCGATAGCCTCCCCCTGGGCTGACAGAGTCATCGGCCTTATCTAATATTGGCCGCTCGATCGTCCGGCAGACCAAGGAACTTCAGGCTCGACGGGCAATCGAACCAGCATCCAGCTCTTCCAGACGACCATACAAAGGACCGACCGATGGCCCTGGGCTTTCCTCGCACCGCTCTTGTCTGCCTGATCACGGGCATCGCCATCAGCCCCCTGGCCCAGGCCGAAGACCAGACCGCCGACATAGGCGCCGTGGAAGTCACCGCCACGCCCATGCCCGAGCATCTCGGCACCGTACCCCAAAGCGTGGACGTCATCACCCATGCGCAGCTCGAAGCCCTGCACGCCACCGACCTGCGCAGCGCGCTGATGATGGTCGCGGGCGTGGACGTGGGCCCGAGCGGGGACAATGGTCCCGCCGCCTCCGTCCCCCAGTTCCAGGGTCTTGCCGAGTTCGATGCCTTCCTCCTGTTGGTGGATGGCGTGCCCGTGGGGGGCGCCTTCAATCCGGACTTGGCCACCCTGGACTTGGCCGGCGTGGACCGTATCGAGGTGATCCGCGGCTCCGCGCCCGTCAAGTACGGCGCCACCTCTTTCGTCGGCGTCATCAATGTCATCCATGTGAGGGCCGGCGCGCCTGGCAGTAGCGCCAGCGCATCCTTCGGCTCTTACGGTACCAAGAGCCTGGGCGTCACTGCACCGCTGCTGACCGATGGGCCCGTGAAGCAGACTCTGGTCGCCGACTACCGGGACCAAGGGCTATCGGATGCCCGCGCCGGCTGGGACCGCTACCACGTCTTGTCCCGCACCGCGGTGGAGACGGACCGCAACCAATTCCGCTTCGACATCGATGCCATGCAGATCCGCGCCCGGCCGGGAAGTCCCAGTCCCCTTGCCCCTGGCGATACCCAGCTTAGCCCCCTGGTGCCGGTGGACAGCAATGCGAATCCCAGCAATGCGAAGCTGGACGAGGATCGCGTCTCGCTCACCCTGGGCGACGATGCCGATCTCGGATGGGGCAGCTGGGACACCGTGCTCTCGGACGCCTTCACCCACCAACACAACATCCGCGGCTTCCTCCGCTCCGGCCAGCTCACGGATAACGGCCAGCCCAATGCCGACGGCTTCGACCAGGACCAGCAGCACATGGACCTGTATTTCGACACCCACCTGCTCTTCGATGCCCGCGAGGATCTGAGTTTCGTGGTGGGGTTCAGTTATCTCTACGGTAACGGCCAGGAACAGAGCAACAACGACGAATACTTCATCCACCTTGACGGTTCCAACCCCCCCTCCACCGCCGGCCTGCCCATCGACGAGACCACCAGCTTCAACGATCTGCGCAGCTTCGCCGGCCTCTATGGCAGCGTGGATTGGATCTTCGCGCCCCGATGGGATTTCCAGATGGGACTGCAACTGAACCACGACGTGGAGAACAGCTCCGCCACGGATTTCTCCTATCACCCCGTAGCTGGCGCGGTATCTGGAGGCGACCACCGCAGCGACAACCGGCCCTCCGGCATGCTCGCCCTGAGCTATGAAGCCTGGCAGCAGGGCGAGGATGACCTCATCATCTACGGCAACTACCGCAATACCTTCAAACCCGCGGCGGTGGATTTCGGTCCCGAATACACGCCGCAGTTGCTGGAGCCTGAGACCGCGCGGCAATACGAGTTCGGCCTGAAAGGGAACCTCATGGACGGCCACTTCGACTGGGAAGCGAGCTCCTTCCTCACGGACATGGATAACACCGTGGTGAACGCCAACATCAACGGTGGTCCCGGCATCACCAACGGCGGCCAGCAGCGTTTCGAAGGCGTGGAACTCGAAGCCGACTGGCATGTGACAGAGGATCTGCGTTGGCAGACGGCGTACAGCTACCACCGCGCCACCTACCGCAACTTCCTGCACGACACGGACGGTACCGTGGCCGGCCTGACCCAGGATGCCGGCAACCGCCTGGAACTATCCCCCCTGGACCTCTTCTCCACCGGCCTCTTCTACATGCCGGACCAGGGATTCACGGCCAACGTCGTGGTGCATCACGTCGGTAGCCGCTACTTCGACCCCGAGAACTCGGTATCCACGCCTGCCTACACCACCTACGACGCCGGCGTGGGATACCGCTTCGGCCAATGGAGTCTCAGCCTGCAGGGCCGCAACCTGAACGACACCCGGCCGCCGGTCTCCAACAGCGAGTTGGGCGACAGCCAGTCCTATCTGCTGCCGGCGCGCTTCTTCGAACTGAGCGCCTCCGTGGACTTCTGAACCTGCATCACCGGCGGAGCAGGTTGGTTGGTCTCATCGCCCAGGAACTCCTCCGCCAGCGACCAGTAGATGGGCTGGCGGCACACCACCTTCGATGCCGCCAAGGCGATGAAGGCCGTGGCCATGATGGGGAACACCATGCTGTGGTCGTTCACCATCTCCATGACGATCACTGAGGCCGTGAGCGGCGTCTGCACCACTCCCGTGAAGTAGGACACCATTCCCAGCAGCACCACCGTACTGACCGAGACATACGGGAGGAGCGGCGCCAGGTCCGCGCCCAATCCGGCCCCCGCCGACAGTGACGGCGAGAAGATGCCGCCCGGGATGCCGCTGAAATAAGAAGTGAGCGTGGCCAGCATCTTATAGAAGGGGAACCCCAGGCCCATGTCCCGCTCACCCAGCAACACGTGACGGGCCTGGTCGTAGCCGGTGCCATAAGTGGCGCCGTTGGATAACAGTCCCAGGCCGGCCACCGCCAGCCCGCACAGGCAGGCGATCAAGAGCCCACGCTTAGTGAACATCGGCCGCAGCCACCGCATCCCCGCCACCAGGACCCGGCTGAACGCGCCGCCCAGCAAGCCGCCGATGAGGCCGCACAAAGGCACCGCAGTCCAGTCCCGCAGCTGGTCGAAATGCGCGCTGCTCTCGCCGAAGTAGCTGTAGTTGCCGAGGAATCCCAGCGCCGTGATGCCGGCGATGATCACGCCCACCAGCAGCATGCCGGTGGCCCGCTCCTCGTAGAAGCGCGCCATCTCCTCGATGGCGAAGATGATCCCCGCGATCGGCGTGTTGAATGCCGCGGCGATGCCCGCGGCGCCACCCGCCATGATCAGCCCATGGCGCACGTAATGGCGCGGGAACTTGGTGAAGCGTCCCATCGAGTACATCACCGAGGCGCCGATGTGCACCGAAGGCCCTTCGCGGCCGATGGATGCGCCGCCGAGGAATCCCAGCAGCGTCATCAACAACTTTCCTACGGTGATGCGCGCGGACAATACCTTGCGCCGCAAGCTGTCGTCGTCGCTGCGCAAGGCAGCGATGGCCTGCGGGATGCCGCTGCCCTGGCTGCCGGGGAACACGTGGCGCGTCAGGAACACCACCGTCATCAACACCAGTGGCGCGAGCAGCAGGCTCCACCATGGGGAGCTATGCACCAGCCGCGCATGCTGCTCCATCATCCAGTTGCTGCCGAACGCGAACAGCGCGGAGATCAAACCGACCACTAGCGCGCCGGACCAGAACACCAGGCGCGTCTTCCAGTCCCGGACCGAGAGGTAGCCTTGCAACAGAGTATTTTTCATTTCGGGTATGGAAACGTCGTGTGATGCAGGGATTTGCCCGTGACAGGGTTTGGGATGTTACCGGAGTCCTTCGCACTCTGAGCAATAGGTCGCAGATTCTCCTGAACGATTCGCGTCAACTGCATGTGTCCGCTGATTTTTTCGTTCTCTTGCTCGCAGTAATGGTCATGTTGAGAACATATTATTTTTTGACACATACGATTATCCTAACGAACAGAAGGACACTTTTCCGATGATGGACATGGCAAAAACACAAGCTTCCACTTCCAGTCCTCCTCCTTCCCAGAATACCAATGATATCCCCGAGGTCTTCCGCCTCGTGGCAGATTGGCGCGCAGCGCTACGCGACTTCATGACCGCCAGCAAGGACATCCTCAGGAAACATGAGGTCACGTCCATGCAATATCAGACTCTCCTCGCCATCCGCGTCAGCGACGAACCCGAAGGCCTGAGCATGAATGGGCTGGCCGCCTATCTCGGCGTGCGGCACAACAGCGCGGTCGGCTTGGTCAACCGATTGGAAGCCCACGGCCTGGTGTTCCGTGCCCGCTCCCAGCGTGACCGTCGCGTCGCTCACCTGCGCCTCACGGACGAAGGCGACACCGTGCTCGAGGCGCTCGCCGAAGCCCATGGACAGGAACTGAACCGCATCCGTCCCGAGATGCGCCGCATCTTCAAGTGACGACGGGCTATCCTGCCGGCCGTTCCCAGGTCGCCCTGGGCCTCCCTGCGCCATCCCGGTACAGACGGTAACCCTGCTCGCACAGGCGGCGGAACCGCTGTACCCCGGCCGGCGTCCCATCCTCCAACAGACAAGCAGCATAATAGCGCTCGGCACCCCGCCGTGCGCCATCCGCGGTGGCTTTTCGCTCGCGGCAGATCCCGCGATGCCGCGCCATCAACGCCGAATGGATCGGCGGGCAGGCCCCCTTCAGCCAGCCCATGTAATGCTCCACCGATTCGGCATCGGCGTGGTCCGGCGGCAGATACTCGCTGGCGGAACGCATCACCCCCATCCGTTCGCCGTACTGCATGAGCTTGGCGAGCCACGTCACCCGTGGCAATCCCAGCGATTCGTCCCACTGCCGCTCACTCCAATGGGCCCAGACGTCGAACAGATGCCGTTCCCGCGCGTAACGTTGTCTCGTCTGCCTCATTGCTCACCCTCCAGCATGTGTTCCACGTCTCCGGCGGCGCTCTTGCGGTTCAAGGTCCCGAGATATTGGCCGTGCTCATCCGGCAGGTAGATCCACTGATCGATCAACCCCGGCCACACCACCTGGTATCTGCCTTCCGGCGTCTTGCCCAGGCCGCAGGTCTCGTTGGCTTTCAGGATGTCCTGCGCCCAGTAATGGATCTTCACCGCCAGTTCCCGTCTGCTCACCACTTCCACGTATGCACTCATGTTCCCCTCGCTCCATAGCTGTGACTTTCCGCGAGCCACACGGCGCCGTCTCCGCCGGGGATGCGGCGGCGCGGTTTCCTTGTGCAGCCTGCCGGAGGGAGTAAAGCATGCTGAACTATGCTTGTCAAGCATGCTTTTCTGTAGTAAAGTTTACTTAACCATGAAGACCCCCGGCGATCGCATCCGTCACATCCGCGAGGAGCTGGAACTGTCCCAGGAGTCCTTCGGCCGTCATATGGGCGTGTCCAAGGCCGCGGTCTCTCAATGGGAGAATGGGGACACCAAGAACCTCCGTCCCGCCAACCTCTTCGCCATCCAGAACTTCACCGGCTATTCGGCGGAATGGATAGCCACCGGCGCCGGCAACCAACGCATCAAGGCCAAGCGCAAGGACAGCGAGAACACCCGTGGGGGTCCCGCCGTGGTCTCGGTGCCGCTCATCTCCTGGGTGCAGGCCGGGCAATGGAATGACGTGGTGGACGTGTATCGCCCCGGTGAGGGCGAGAAGCCGGTCTACACCACCAAGAAGGTCGGCCCGCGGGCCTACGCGCTGCGGGTGGTGGGCGATAGCATGGAGAATCCCAACGGCCGGCCCACCTATCCCCAGGGCTCCATCATCATCGTGGATCCGGACCGTGAGCCCATGCATGGCAACGCGGTCATCGTGCGGCTGGAAGATTCCAAACAGGCCACTTTCAAGCAGCTGATCGTCGAAGGCGGCTTGCGGTACCTCAAGCCTCTCAATCCCCGCTATCCCATCATGAAGATCGATCGCAAGGCATCCTTCTGCGGCGTGGTGGTCCAGACCATCATCGACGAGGAATAAGGCGTTGGCTCACCGCTTCTCCAATCTGGACGACCATGCACCGATCGGTGGCGGCCTCCTGCGCTGGCGCTGGCAGAAGTTGCTGGCCGGGGTGCCCAAGCCGCCCGAGGGCGGCTATGAAGCCTTCGCGCGGCGCTGGCTCGCCGCGCCTGACTTCACACCCGGCCCTGAACCCCGCGTCTGGTGGCTCGGACACGCCACCGTCCTGCTGCGGCTGGGTGGACGTCATGTGATTACCGACCCACATCTCACGGCGCGCGCCTCACCCTTGCCTTTCCTCGGTCCCAAGCGCCATGTGCCGGCACCAGCCGATGCCGCTCAGTTACCGCGCATCGATGCGGTGCTCATTTCCCACAGCCATTACGACCACTTGGATGACCGCAGCATCCGCGCCCTGCTCCGCGCCAATCCGGCCATGGTCTGTTATGTGCCGTTTGGACTCCGGTCCTGGTTCCTGAAACGCGGCGCCCAGATGGTCCATGAGTTGAGCTGGTGGGACAAGCATGGCCTGCAGGATCTCGAGATCTACTGTGTACCGGCCCAGCATTGGAGTTCCCGCACCCTGCTGGACCGCAACCAGACTCTCTGGTGTGGCTGGGTGGTGAAGGGTCACGGCCTCAGCTTCTATTTCGCCGGCGACACGGGTTACACACCGCGCCTGCAGGAAGTCGCAAGCCGACTGGGTCCGCCGGACATTGCCGCTCTGCCCATCGGCGCCTACGAGCCCCGCTGGTTCATGCGTACCCAGCACGTGAATCCGCCGGAGGCGGTGGAACTGCACCGCGAGCTCAAAGTCCGCCACTCCCTGGCCGTGCACTGGGGCACCTTCGAACTGGCTGACGATAGCCTGGACGCACCCATCCTTTCCCTGCAGGAATCCCTGCGCCAGCGGGACCTGCGACCTGAGGATTTCTGGGTCATCCGCCAGGGTGAGTCGCGCTCGCTGAAGCCCTGACCATGCCGCCGGGGCCTCATGTTCCGCGCACGACACATCTCGGCGCCCCGTCGTTGTAATACATAAGACTTCACATCAGGCCCTTGTCCCACAGGGAGGGGCTAGGCGCTTTTACTTTTGCTCCGGCATGCTCCGTTACCCGATTCAGGGTAATACCGGAGTGACTATGCACGTGGCGAAATCGTCAAATGATGCTCGCGTTAGCCGCGCTTCGCGGCCGCTGACTCAGGTGGAAGTGCTGTTGCTCTTCCATCCGCGCCTGCAAGGCGGCAGTCCTGGACACATATCGTTGCAGGACTGCTCCGAGGCTACGCAAGGCTGGCTCACCTTGGACGTCTATGGCCGGCGTGGCATCAGCGAGCTGAATGGCCGGCCTGTGATGGAAGAGATGCGGCTTGAGACCGGCGGCGAAGACATCGAAGCGCTGTTGCCCGATGTAATCGTGAACGAGGTCGCGGACTACGCGCTCGATGACGCGGGATGATGTCCACGGTCGCCGTGGACTCTTTTGACAGGTTCATCTCATGAAGGAGCAGGTTATGTGTCTCGCAGGGATTGAAGATGACGTCAAGAGCCTGGTGCAATCGGTGGCTGCCAAGGCCGAGGTGAAGGTGCTGGATGCGCGCATCGAGCACGGCCATCTCCAGATGCTGGTGGAGCACCGCGGCTGGGTACGTTCTGCCGATCTCCTGGAACAGCATGCGCAGGAGCAGTTCGAGGATGAGGATCTGCTCTCCCATCCCGCGGCGGTGCGGCACATCGCCCCGCCCGTACCGGTGTTCCTGGCGCGCTGAAGCTCGGTCGTCCGGGCACGCGAGCCCGGGTCAGCGATTCAACACTTCCGCAGCGTGCGCTCTAGCGACCGCACTGGGTTGCGCCGCGTAGGGCGCACCGGCGGACAGGATGTTCGCCGTGGATTGTGCGCGAAACAGGAAGCGAAGCGCGCAGAAGAGCTGGTCCCAGCACCAGGGATGGTTACGAATCCACTAGTGAGAAGTACTGGAAAGATGGTGCCGGCAGAGGGAATCGAACCCCCGACCCACGCATTACGAATGCGTTGCTCTACCAACTGAGCTACGCCGGCACGTTTTCAGAGTTGCCCGGAAGGGCACAGATTAGGGGCGGGATTATACGGGAAGGCCGTTCAGGCCTTCCACCCTGGTCAGTCCCGGCGCTTCCGCACCCGCATGATCACTTCGATACCGTCCGGCTGCATCCCTTCCGGCAGCTGCGGCAGCTTGGAGAAGGTGACCTCCTGGGACGGGATGTCCTGCAGCTCGCCGCTGTCCACATTGTAGATGTGGTGGTGCGAGCCGGTGGTCGAGTCGTAGAACACCCGCGCCGGGTCCACGATCACTTCCCGCACCAGGCCCTTGTCTGAGAACAGCTTGAGCGTGTTGTACACCGTGGCTTTCGATACCTTTGGGCTATCGCCGCGGTTCACCGCCGCCATGATCTGGTCAGCCGACATGTGCTGCGCACGGCGGAACAGCACCTCGGCGATCTCCAGCCTCTGGGGCGTGGGGATGACGCCATGCTTCTTGAGATGGCTCTCGAGTGCGGGGCCGTTCAGCGGACGGACGGTATCGGACATACAAGCATTATATGCACAAAAAATGTACAGGTCCAACGCGTCAGCGGTCGGGTCGGTACGGCGTGGGATCAAGGATGGGAGGCCGGTCCGACATCAGATCCGCCAGCAACCGTGCCGAGCCTGGCGCCAGTGTGATGCCGTTGGCGTAGTGGCCCGTGTTGAACCACAGACCGGCCAGCTTGGGATGCGCGCCGATGTAAGGCACGCCTTCCGGCGAACCGGGACGGATGCCGCTCCACTGACGCGCGGGCGCCGCGCCCTTCAGCACCGGCAACAGGTCCTGCGCCACCTTGGTGAGCTCCTCACGCGCCTCGGCGGT
>DATIVR010000075.1:0-14193 GCA_035465695.1 Gammaproteobacteria bacterium | reverse complement strand
CCGTTGCTCCTGGACTTCAAGGCGGCTCGGGAATCGCAGCCGGACATCCTGTTGCCCATGGCTGACGATTATCCCGGCGGTGAAGAGCGCGCACGATGGCATCTCGTCCATGGCTTACAGCTGCATAGCCGGCATTTCGGCGCGGCCCCTTCCGGATGCTGGCCATCCGAGGGCGCCGTCTCCGCGGCCACCATAGCCTTGCTGAACTGGCAGGGATTCCGCTGGACTGCAAGCGGTCAGCGCGTGTTGTTGAACAGCCTCGGGGTGAGCTCGGCATCGTCGGATACCGTACATCGGGTTTATCAATTGAGTAGAAATGACATAGCCCTGTTCTTCAGGGACGATGAGTTGTCCGACTTGATCGGGTTCAAATATCAGGACTGGCACGCCGAAGACGCAGTGGCCGATCTCACGCATCGCCTGGCAGCGATCGCGGATGAGCCGGCAGGACCGGGCCGGGTGGTCTGCATCATCCTGGACGGCGAGAATCCCTGGGAGTATTACCCGGAGAATGGCCGATTCTTCCTTAGCGAGCTTTACCGCAGATTGGCCGAAGATCCCCGGTTCATGCTTACGACATTCAGCCGATGCCTGGATGATGCCTCGGTGCCGAGGCGGAGTCTGGAGCGTCTTTGCGCCGGCAGTTGGGTATTCGGCGACCTCTCCACGTGGATGGGGCATGCTGACAAGAACCAGGCCTGGGACATGCTCGTGGATGCACGCAAGCAGTTCCTCGCTACGCTCGCCACCCGCCGTCGCGATGAACAGGATATGGCGCGGCTGGAGCGTCAACTGGCGGTCTGCGAGGGGTCCGACTGGTTCTGGTGGCCAGGCGAATACAATCCCGAAGCATCGGTGTCAGAATTCGAACACTTGTTCCGCGTGCAACTGGCCGGTCTCTATCACCTGATTGGGGTGCCACCTCCGGACTATCTGGCCGCACCCTTCAGTCACGGTGCAACGATAGCGGAGGGCGGAATGATGCGGCCGGCTCGGCCACCGTGACTGACCCGCAGACCCTTTCGCCGCCGACGGGCGTACGTCCAAGTGCGCATCACGTCGCTGCCGGGTGCTGACGGGAGCTCTTGGCATTGGCGAGGTCATATGGCCGCGATGACCGATTGCCTATAGCCAGAGCATGCAGCCCAATTCGAAAGGGTGTGCCAGCAGTGGGTGGTAGGGGTACATGCGCACTGAAAGTTGCATGAGTCCGTTGGTTTCGGGCGTGGATTCCAGGTTGTAGATGCAGTCCTCGCCCTCGGTACCGATCTGACGGAATGGCAGTGCCCTTGGCGCCGGATCGGCAGCGCCCTGCAGTTGGCACTCGACGCGCACGTCACCTGGCTGCAGGCCATTCAAGCCGACAGCCACGGAAAGCGTGAGTTGTTGTCCTGTCTGCAACTGCGCGGGCGGTGGGGCTCGCCAGCGCAGACGCACATGAGGCCAATGGCTAAGGATACGAGTTTTCCACTGGGCGAGCTCCCTGGCGCCGGCGGCGTCACCGGCCGTAAGCCCAGCGTGCTGGAGCACCGCAGGCAGATAGAACCGCCGCAGGTAGTCGCCGACCATCCGTTCCGAGTTATATCGCGGCAGGATGCTTGCCATGGAGCGTTTGGACATCCTGACCCATTCCCGGGGTAGTCCGCTCCCTTCGCGCTGGTAATAGAGCGGCAGTACGTCCCGTTCGAGTATGTCCAGCAATTCCTCCGCCTCGATGCGGTTGCGGTGGTCGTCATCCAGTGACGGGTCATGAGCATGGATGGCCCAGCCGTTGGAGCCGTCATAGCCCTCGGCCCACCAGCCATCTAAGACGCTGAGGTTGATGACCCCGTTGATCGCCGCCTTCTGGCCGGAAGTGCCGCTGGCCTCCTGCGGATAAGCAGGGGTGTTGAGCCACAGGTCGACTCCGGTCACCAACTTGCGCTCCAGGGCGATGTCGTGTCCCTCAAGGAAGAAGATACGGCCGCTGAGATCGGGATGTCGCGTATAGCGGTTGAGTTCCTTGATGATCTGCTGTGCCGGCCGGTCCTGCGGATGGGCTTTTCCGGAAAACAGGATGATGACCGGCTTTCCGGCCTGTTGCAGGAGAGTCATCAGACGCGGCAGGTCCTGGAACAGCAGCAGGGCCCGCTTGTAAGTGGCGAAGCGCCGCGCAAATCCTATGACCAGCACGTCCCTTTCGACGGCATCCAGCGCGCGACTCATCTGCTCGCAGCGTATGCGTCCCGCATGGTTGCGCTGATACTGCGTCATCAGCAGTCCGCAGATGTCGGCCAGCATCTCACGTTTCAGCGTCTGCCGCAGGTGCCAGAAATGTTCGTCTGAGATCTCTTCCAGGATGCGGGGCCAGTAATGCAGATCCGAGAGATGGCGGCGCCACTCCGGAAACCGCTCATCCAGCAAGGCCACCCAGGGGCGTGCCAGGAACGTCGAAGCGTGCACGCCGTTGTTCACGTAGTCGATGGGACTCTCGTCCGCGGGGATCTGGGGCCAGATGTAGCTTTCCATGGCCGCCGCGACCTGCCGGTGTACCCGGCTCACGCCGTTGTGCCGCCTCGATCCCCTCAGCGCCAGTGCAGTCATGTTGAAGGACTCATCGCCGGGGGGGTGGGCGCCCAGTGCATAGAGCCGTTCGAATGGGATTCTGAGATCCTGTGCGAAGCGCTCGAACTGCAACAGCATCATCTCCCTATTGAAGACGTCATGTCCGGCAGACACCGGGGTATGTGTCGTGAAGAGCGTGGCGGCCGCCGTGACTTCCATGGCCGCGTCATAATCCAGGCCATGGGCCACCTCCTCGCGGCAACGCTCCAATATCTGGAATGCGGCATGACCTTCGTTGATATGCCATACCGAGGGGGCGATGCCCAGTGCCCGTAGTGCGCGTACTCCACCGATCCCCAATACGATCTCCTGGGCGATGCGGGTGCCCTCATCGCCGCCATAGAGCTGATAGGTGATGGCCCGGTCCTGAGTGGTGTTCTGTTGAGCATCGCTATCCAGCAGCAGGAGATGGACGTGGCCGACGGCGACTTCCCAGACCTTGATGGCCACGCGCCGGTTGGACACTTCCACCTCCACTTCAGCTTGCCGGCCGTCCGCCAGAAAGGCAGGGCGCACCGGGAGATCGTCGATGTCCATGGACTGGTAGTGCACTTCCTGCTCGCCATCGGCATTTATCGTCTGGGTGAAATATCCGAGGTGATACATGAGACCCACGGCGACACAAGGTATACCGAGGTCACTCGCCGCCTTGCAGTAGTCGCCCGCCAACACCCCGAGACCGCCGGAATAGAGCTTCAGACTCTCGTACAGGCCGTACTCCATGCAGAAATAGGCGACCGGTCCCTGATCCAACGCCGCCGGCGTCTCAGGGCGCCGGGCCATGTAGCTGTCGAACGCGTTCACGGCGTCCGCATATCGCTGCATGAACTGCATGTCCCGGGCGAGGGCATCGACGCGCGCCTGCGAGATGCGGCGCAGAAAGACCTTGGGATTATGTTGGCAGCTCGTCCAGAGCACGGCATCCATGAAATAGAAGACGCCCCTGATCCGGCGATCCCAGCCGTAGATGAGATTGCCGGCCAGCTCGTGCAGCCTGCCCAGTTCGGGCGGCAAGGTGGGCGGCACCTCCAGCGTGTAACGGGTCCCGGGCATGTATCCCCCGCAGTGGCGGCCTGCGTCACAGGATAGGGGGGGACGCTTGCCCCCTCATTGACCTAAATCAATGCGGGCGGGGGCGGCGGCGAAGATGCTATCCACGTGTACCACGAGGCCGGCAGGGAGGTCCCATGAAGCTCACCTTGAGTGTCATTAAGGCGGATGTGGGTTCGATCGGCGGACACATCTGCCCCTCGAAGCGGCTTCTCGAAGCGGTGCGCGCGCATCTCACCATGCCCAACGGCGGAAAGATCATCGACAGCTACGTCAGTGCCACCGGCGATGACATCGCCATATTGGTCACCCATCGGCTAGGCGTCGGCAACCCCGACCTTCATCACATGGCCTGGGACGCATTCGTGGCGGGGACCCGCATGGCGAAGTCGCAGGGTCTGTACGGTGCGGGCCAGGACCTTCTCAAAGATGCGTTTTCCGGGAACGTGCGTGGAGCGGGACCGGCGGTCGCGGAGATGGAGATCGAGGAGCGCGACAGCGAATCCTTCGTATTCTTCGCCGCGGACAAGACCGATCCCGGTGCATTCAACTTTCCTTTGTACCTGGCGTTCGCCGACCCGATGAACACTCCGGGGCTCCTGCTATCACCCAACCTGGCCAAGGGTTTTCGCTTCGTGATCATGGATGTGACCCATACCGGAAACGACCGGGTCATCGAGCTCAACGCGCCGGAGGATCTCTATGACCTGGCGGCTCTGCTGCGCGGCACGGAGCAGTACGTTATCGAGTCCATCTGGTCGCGGGCGTCGGGGCAGCAGACTGTCGCCGCTTCCACGTCGCGGCTGCACAACATCGCCGGGAAATATACCGGCAAGGACGATCCCGTCATGCTGGTGCGGGTACAGATGGACTTCCCCGCGACCGGAGAAGTCCTGGCGCCGTATGCCACGGGCGCGTTCGTGGCGGGCGGAATGCGCGGCTCACACAACATGCCGCTGATGCCGGTGCCCTTGGGGTCCGGGATCAGTTATTTCGACGGGCCGCCCATCATCACGGGCGCCGCCTTCTCGGTCCATCAAGGCAAGCTGACCGAACCCGTAGATGTGTTCGCCCATCCCTTCTGGGACGAAGTGCGCAGCCGCGTGGCTGGCAAGGCCATGGACATGCGCCGCCAGGGTTTCTTCGGCGCAGCCATGCTGCCCATGGACGAACTTGAGTACACGGGTATCACGACGGTGCTGAAGCGCCTGGATGCCCGGTTCTCGGTGAGGAAGGATCAGGAGGCCAGCCCTAAAAAGCTTGTCAGTGTGAAGAAGGCGTGACTCGAGAGACGTAAGCAAAGGACCCGCAGCGACGCTCGCAGGGTGGAATTGATCCAAATCAGTGCGCTGGTGGCGACGCTGCACTAACTTCAATAGAAGTGTGGGACATCGCCGGAGGAGTAACGGTCATGGAAAAAGCAACCTCATATCATGGGCGCGGCAGCGCCGAACACGCGAGGAAGGACCGAAAGGGGCATCGGCCCATCCGCGCTCACAGCGGAGATGGCAAGAGCCAACAGGTGGATCCGGACTTGCGGCGGGTGATGGTGGCCGAAGCGGCCTACTACCGGGCCGAGAAGCGCGGTTTTGCGCCAGGCCAGGAGGATTCCGACTGGCTCGCGGCGGAGGCCGAAATAGAGACATTGCTGGACAGCATGATGTCCCGGCAATAGGCGCCTAGGGTCATCCTCGGGAGTAATGCCATGAACGTCGGCGATGTCTGCAACCGCATAGTCATCACTGTCCAGACTACGGACACGGTACGCCACGCGGCTGAATTGATGCGTAAGTACCACGTGGGTAACCTGGTAGTGACCGACAGGCAGGATGGCAGGATGGCCCCTATCGGGGTGGTGACCGACCGTGACATAGTCGTTGAAGCAGTCGCCAAGAAGAGCGACCCTGACCACATCACCGTCGGCAACATCATGACTGGTCATCCTCTCGTCGCACACGAACTGGACAGCGTCGTCAGTACATTGGATGCCATGAGCGAAGTGGGGGTACGTCGCGTCCCGGTCATGAACGACGCTGATGCGCTGGTGGGTGTATTGGCACTGGACGACCTGTTCCAACTGCTGGCGAGCCAGATCCATAACATGGCCGCGATCGTAGGGACTCAACGGCTGAACGAGTCGAAGACACGCCTCTGAGCATGTAGTCCCAGCCTGCCTCACGGCTGTCGCGCAGCCTGCCGAACCTATTGGTGTAAGATGGCGGCCCCAACGCGCGGCGGACCGTCATGAACGCCATCAGCTGGCAGGATTTCGAGAAAGTGGAGCTCCGGGTCGGCACCGTGACCGCGGTCGAGGTCTTCCCTGAAGCCCATAAACCTGCCTACAAACTCACCGTGGATTTCGGTCCCGATATCGGCCTGCGTCGGTCCTCGGCGCAGATCACCGCGCACTACACGCCTGATGAGTTGGAGGGTCGGCAGGTGGTGGGCGTGGTGAACTTCTCGCCCAAGCGCATCGGACCTTTCATGTCCGAGTGCCTCATCACCGGCTTCTACCGGGAGGATGGCAGCGTGATCCTGGCGGTGCCCGATAAGGCAGTGCCGAACGGAGCCAAGCTCGGATGATCGTCTCTCTCATCGTCGCCGTGGGGCGCCAGGACGAGATCGGCAAGGCTGGCAAGATGCCCTGGCACCTGCCGGCGGACCTCAGGCATTTCAAGCACAATACCCTGGGCAAACCAGTGCTGATGGGCCGCAAGACCTTGGAGGCCATCGGCCGGCCCTTGCCCGAACGCCGCAACTTGGTCCTGACGCGTGATGCAGCCTTCCGGGCTCCCGGCTGCGAGACTGTGACCTCGCTGGACGCCGCGATCGAGGCGGTGGCCGGCGCATCGGAACTCATGGTGATAGGCGGTGGAGAGCTCTATCGGCTCGCCTGGCCGAAAGCGGACCGGATCTATCTCACCCGCATCCAGGCAGACGTGGCGGGCGCCGACACGTTCTTCCCGAAGCTCGAACCGGGAAAGTGGAAGGAAGTGTCACGGGAAGAGCACCGGGCCGATGTGAAGAATCCCTTCGACTACGCGTTCCTGACGTTCGACCGGGTCAGGTAGGCGGTCAGCGGCCTCAGCATCTCGATCTCTCCGCAGAGTCTTTCGGCATACGTGATGCCTGCGGAGAGTTCTGCCGAGTTGGCCTGCCTCGCCTCCCGCAGTTCGCGGGCACGGGTCGCGGCGTCGAAAACCTCGCCGGGACGTTTCGAATAATCCTTCATGAGCGGGCCGGCGGCGATCGCCGGCACCTGCGCGGTGTCCAGGCCCAGGAAACGGCAGGCGCTAGCCAATTCCCCGGGAGGGTCCGCCAACAGTCTCTCGAAATCGCAATGCCGGACCTGATGTGGCGAGTGCTGTCGGGCCCGCTCGAAGTGCAGCATGGCGGTGAGCCAATTGATGGCGAACATCTCCGCATCCGCCAGCGCTGACAGGCGGATGTCCCGGCGGCCGGTGAGGGCACGCAGGTCCTTGAGCCAGGCCGAGGCATAGAAGCGGCCGTTGCCGCGCACATCGTCGTTGCGCAGCATCACCGTAAGCCAGGTCTCGAGATCCGTATATAACAGCAGGGCCTTGGAAGTGGCGCTGCGGCCCAGGAAGGGCGCAAGCAGGTTGCCGCAGGCACTGGTGGCCTTGATGAACGCGCGTTCACCGGGCTGATACACCCGTGAGAGGAGTTTCACGGTCGCGTCGAACAGTTGGTCCCAGCCATCCGCATCGAGGCGCGAGACGGGTTGTTCCAACTCGCGCTGTGCCTGCGCACAGGCAAGGAGGACAAGAGGCTCGCGCAGGGGCAAGCCCCCCGACTCCGCAAGCAGGCGCGAGAGCAGCGTGGAACCGCAGTGGCTGATGTGGAAGATGGCGTGGGCGGCGGGCGGTTCAGCGAGCGCACCCGCCTGACGCAGGATGTTCGCCAGCGGCAGCCAGGCACCCAGGGTCTCCTTGCGGAAGGCGCGGTGGTCCAGGAAGGAGGCACGCTGGTAGCTTTCGCGGTCGAACCGCACCACCAGGCCCCGTCGGTTGATCAAGTCCACGTCCTGGAAAAGGAAGTCCGGGCTTTGCCCCAGCCCCTTCAGGAAATCCTCGGCGTTCATCGCACCCGTTCCAGGCCGCCCAGCTCGGCCCGCACCACGGCATCCGCCTTGGCGAGGTCTATCTGTTCCACGTCGGTGACACCTTCAGTCAGCGAGTCCAGGATGCGTTGCTGGATCGCACCGCGGTGGCGAGCGTCGGAATAGGGCAGGTGGTGGAACATGACCATCGAGTAGCGCGGAACGAAGACGCCTGGATTGCGTTCTTCCAGCAGGAAGCCGAGCTTCTTCTGCAGCATGAACTTGGGATCGCGCACGGCATCGCGCATCTCCACGTAATTCTCCAGGGCCATGGCGGCGATAGCTTCCGCATTTGGACGGCGCAGGGACTCGAATTCGCCGAATGCCTTGCTCCAATCCTCGCCGCGACGTCCGATGCATTCGTCCAGCACCAGGCAGTCCTCGAAGGCGCAGTTCATGCCCTGTCCATGGAAAGGCACGATGGCGTGGGCAGCGTCACCCAGCAGCAGGGCGCCGCCGGCCGCATGCCAATGCTCGGTGTGTACCGTGCCCATGATGCCGGTGGGGTGGGCGCGAAATTCCTGTTCCAAGTCCGGTATCAGTGCCACGGTGTCGGGAAACTCAGAGGCGAAGAACCGCTTGAGTTCGCCGGGTTGGTCCAAGCGGGCGAAGCTGGGATCACCCTCGCGGGCCAAAAACAACGTCACGGTGAAACTACCGTCGAGATTGGGCAAGGCGATGAGCATGTAGCCGCCCCGGGGCCAGATGTGCAGCGCGTGCTTCTCCATGCGATGGCTGCCATCCGGGCCAGCGGGGATGGTGAGCTCCTTGTAGGCATGGGGCAGGATGTCCTCCACGACTTTCACGCCGCGGCGGCGCACCATCGCCTGGCGCACTGCAGAGCCGCCGCCATCGGTGGCGATGAGGGTTGCAGCCCGCACTTGGTGGCGTCGGCCGCCCGGCTCCTCCACCAGATGCACCTGGCCGACATCGAAATCCACGTCCGTGACCCGTTGGCCAAAGTGGAAGCGCACGCCAGCGGCCTCCGCGGCATCCATGAGAAGCATGTTGAGGCCGGGGCGCGATACCGAGTGGATGACTTCGGCGGGCGTACGACCGTAAGGAGTGAGGCTGGTGGCGCCCGCCTTGTCGTGCAGCATCCGCCCGCGCATGGGGATCAACAGTTGCTGCACCTTGGGCATGAGACCGACACCTTCCAGTGCACGGATGCCGCGGTGGGCGAGGGCCAGGTTGATGGAACGGCCCGCCGGTATCTCATGCCGGCGCATGTCAGGCAGACGTTCGTAGACGACCACCTCGTAGCGACGCTTGGCCAGGTAGACCGCGAGCAGGCTGCCGGCCAGGCCGGCACCGAGCAAGGTGACAGGTGTCTTCGGGCTCATTCCACCACCAGACCTTCCAGGATCTCCACGAACCGGAACACATCCATGTACGAGTTGTAGAGCGGCACCGGCGCCACCCGGATCACGTCCGGTTCCCGCCAGTCGGCGGTGATACCCGCGGCCTCGAGTTCCTCGAACACCTGGCGCGCGGCGCCTCGACCCTTGTGCAGTCGCAGGGAGAGTTGGCAGCCGCGCTGTGCAGGATCGGAGGTAGTCACGATATCGATATGCTCGGCGAGCTTCTCCTTCAGGAGAAACTCGAGATATCCCGTGAGCTTCACCGACTTCTCCCGCAAGGCGGGCATGCCCGCGTCGTCGAAGATCTCCAGGGAGGCCAGCAACGGTGCGAGACCCAACACCGGCGGGTTGCTGAGTTGCCAACCTTCGGCGCCTTCCATGGGCACGAACTCCGGCCCCATGCGGAAGCGCGAAGCCTTGTCATGGCCCCACCAACCGGCGAGGCGTGGCAGGTCGAAGGCTCGCGCGTGGTGCTCATGCACGAAGCAGCCAGCCACCGCGCCGGGGCCTGAATTCATGTACTTGTAGTTGCACCATACCGCGAAGTCGGCGCCGGAATCGTGAAGACGCAGCGGCAGGTTGCCCACCGCGTGTGCGAGATCGAAACCTACCGTGCAGCCGGCCTGGTGGGCCGCGGTGGCAATGCGCTTCAGGTCGAATGCCTGGCCACTGTAATACTGGACTCCGGGTAGCATCACCAGGGCGATCTCAGCGCCCTCGGCCGCCAACAGCGCCTCGATCTCCTCCGTGGGGATGAAGGGGTCACCGCTTCCCGCCATGAGTTCGATCAGGCAATCGTCCGGATCCAGGCCGTGCAGGCGAATCTGCGATTCGACGGCATAGCGGTCCGAAGGGAAGGAGCCACGCTCGATCAAGAGCTTGCGGCGCCTGCCGTCGGGCCGGTAGAAGCTCGTCAACATGAGGTGCAGGTTCACCGTCAACGAATTCATGTTGACCACTTCCGAAGGCCTGGCGCCCACCACCCGGGCGGTGCGCTCCGCGAATTGCTCGTGGTACGGCATCCAGGGCCGCCGGCCGGCGAAATGCCCCTTCACCGCCAGCCGCTGCCAGTCCTCGAGTTCCTCACGTACGCGCTGCTCGGTGTTGCGCGGCTGGAGTCCGAGGGAATTGCCGCAGAGGTAGATTTCGTCCTGTCCCTCATGCTGCGGGATATGAAAACGTCCTCGATACGGGGCCAGCGGATCGGTGCGGTCCAGTTCCAGTGCGTAGTCGCGGTCCAGCTTGGAAGACATGTTCATCCCACGGGATAGATGACGGGCCGGCTCGGGGCCGCGTCGGTCATGAAGGCCGGTATCTGCAGATCCAGCAGGTAGTAGCCGTCGGATACCGATTCCGGGACATAGATCATCTCGGTGACAGTCGCCTTGGGCCGACGCACGTCCGCCAAGCTGCGGCTGTCCGTGGGCATATCCCAGAAGACGCGGTGCGCCGACATGCGGCCTTCGTCTTCGGCGGGATCGAGCGAGGGCACGTCCAGCAGCAGATGTTCGACGCCCATCCGTACCAGGAGCTCTGCCGCGTCCAAGCCGAGATAAGCCGCCGGCACAGGGCCCTCGTAACGCCGGCTGAGCTTGTCTTCGCCGTTGGGCAGGGTACGGATCACCACGGAACGGTGGAAGCCGGTCTGAGGATGACGTAGCAGGGCCGCGTGCAGGAGGGTGGCATCGATCACCATGTCCCTGGGGACCACGCTCACCAGGGTGGCAGGCAGCAACGAGGCGGGGAGGCAATCAGCCACTGAGACCCGGTCTTCGACCATATGGCCGACGCACTCGGTGTGGGTGCCATTGCAGTGGGGGACCAACTGATAGCGGTATACGTTACAACTGCCGCCTTTGCGCACGTCGCCCACCCAGGCTCCACTCTTCACAGCCTCGGCGGCGGCGGCAGGTGCACCGAAGAAGCTCGGCTGGGGCCCATCGAAGCGCAGAGGGATGGCCAGCGAGATGCCGCGGCTGAGGTCGGCGGCATACTTGCGGGCAGCGATCTCGAAGGAGATGAGCATCAGGTGAACCTCGAGCGCGGCAGAGCCAGCCATTCCAGCGCCGTGCCGTGCAGCAGGCGCGATTTCACGTCATCGTCCAGCCGCATGGACTCGATGAGCTCTCCGGCCCGTTCCTCACCCAGCGGGAAAGGATAGTCGGTGCCCAATGCGATGCGATCCGCACCCATCATCTCCAGCAGGTAACGCAGTGCCACCGGATGGTGCACCAGCGAATCCACGTAGATGCGCTCCAGGTACGCGAGCGGGTCCACGTCATTGTCCACGGCACAGAGGTCAGGCCGGGCATGGAAGCCGTGGGAGAGGCGCCCCACCGTGGCCGGAAAGGAGCCGCCGCCGTGGGCGAAGGCCACCCGCAGTGTAGGCAGCCTCTCCAATACGCCGCCGAAGATCATGCTGGTGATGGCGAGGCAGGTCTCGGCGGGCATACCCACCAGCCAGGGGGACCAATACTTGGCCGTGCGGTCCTTGCCCAGCATCTCCCAGGGATGCACGAACACCGCCGCGCCCAGTTCAGCGGCCGCTTCGAACACCGGGAACAACGACGCATCATCCAGGTTCTTGCCATTCACATTGGAGCCGAGCTGGACACCGGCCAGCCCCAACTGCTTCATGCAGCGTTCCAACTCCTTGACGGCCAGATCCGGCGCCTGAAGAGGCAGTGTGCCAAGGCCTACGAAGCGTCTCGGGTTCTCCGCCACCACGGAGGCGAGGTGGTCGTTGAGTAGCTTGGCCAGGTCCAGGCCATGCTCAGGTTTGGACCAGTAGCTGAACATCACCGGCACGGTGGAGAGCACCTGCACCTGCACGCCGTGGGCATCGCATTCCCGGAGACGGGTAGGGCCATCCCAGCAGTTGGCCTGGATCTCCCGGAAGAAGGTACCGTCGTCCTTCATCATCCGCGCGCAACCCGGACCATGGTGATCCAGGTGGATGAACCCGCCATAGCCGTAGCGTTCCTTCAGGTCCGGCCAGGTCTTCGGCAATATGTGCGTATGGATGTCTATCTTGAGCACGTGCTTATTTCTTCTTCTGCGGCGCTTCCATGACCGTGCCACAGTGCCTGCAAGTGCGCTTATCGACGCTGCCGAAGAAACGGTCAAACACCGGCGGGAACTGCGTCTCGATGTTGGTGAGCTCGAAGTACTCCCGGTAGAGTTCGGCGTGGCAGTTCTCGCAGAACCACAGCAGGCCGTCCTGCTCGCCGGCGGTGCGAGGCCGCTCGATGACCAGGCCTACGGTGTTGGCGAAACGCTGCGGCGAATGCAGCAGGTGCGGCGGGATCAGCAGGATCTCGCCTTGGCGGATCGGGATATCCACGGGCTTCCCGTCCTGCATGGTCTTGAGCAGCATGTCCCCTTCGATCTGATAGAAGAACTCCTCGCCGGGATCGTCGTGGAAGTCCTTGCGTGAATTGGGACCGCCCACCACCTGCACCACGAAACCGGTATCGGTATAGATGCGCTTGTTGCCTACCGGCGGCTTCAGCAGGTCGCGGTTCTCATCGACCCACTTCTTGAAATTGATTGGGTTAAGGCTCCACATGCGTCTACCTCAGATGACCGCGATGCACTTCAGTTCGATGGCGATGGGCGTCGGCAGCGCCGTCACCTGCACGGTGGTGCGGCAGGGCTGATTGTCCTTGAAATACTCGGCATACAGGCGGTTGTAGGCCTGGAAATCTCGCTGCATGTCGGTGAGGAACACGGTCACGTCCACCAGCTTGTCCCAGCTAGATCCCGCGTCCTCCAGGATCCAGCGCACGTTGTCGAACACCGAGCGGCATTGGGTCTCGATGTCATAGCTGAGGATCCTGCCGGCGGCATCCAAGGTCACGCCGGGGATATCCTTGCTGCCACGCTTGCGGGGACCCACGCCGGAGAGGAATAGCAGGTCACCCACGCGACGGGCATGGGGATACAGGCCCACCGGTTCCGGTGCCTTGGAGGAGTGGATCTTCTCGTTCATGCTTCGCGACACCCCCTGCCGATCCTCAGTATTTCACTGTCACGTTGCGTGGTTCGGTGAAGAAACGCATGGCCTCGAAACCACCCTCGCGTCCCACTCCGGATTGCTTGACGCCACCCATGGGCACGCGCAGATCGCGCAGCATCCAGCAGTTTATCCAGATGAGCCCGGCTTCCAGCCGGGCTGCCAGGCGGTGGGCGCGCGGCAGGTCAGAGGTCAGCACCGTGGCGGTGAGTCCATAAGGTGTGCCGTTGGCCATGGCCAGCGCCTGCTCGTCATCATCGAACGGTGCCAGCGTCACCACCGGACCGAAGATCTCTTCCTGGTTCACGCGGCACTCCGGCCCCAGGCCTTCGATGACCGTGGGCTCGAGGAACCAGCCGTCGGCGCAACGGCCGGAGATCCTGGCGCGTTTCCCGCCACAGAGGAGTCTGCCGCCTTCCTGCTTGGCGAGTTCGATGTAGCCCAGCACTTTCTGCAGGTGGGCTTCGGACGCCAGTGCGCCTTGCTGGATGCCAGCCTCCAAAGGGTCTCCCTGACGCAGGGCTTTCGCCCGGTCCACGAAGGCATCCCGGAACCTGTCATAGATACTGCGTTCGATGTAGATGCGCGACCCGCAGAAGCAGATCTCACCCTGGTTGGTGAAAGCCGCCCGCAAGCTCTCGTTCAAGGCCAGTTCCCAGTCACAGTCCGCGAACAACAGCACGGGATTCTTGCCGCCGAGTTCCAGCGACAGCTTCTTGAACCTGGGCGCCACGCGCGCGGCGATGTCCGCACCGGTCCGGGTGCCGCCGGTGAAGGACACCGCCTTGACACCGGGATGCTCCACGATGCTGACGCCGGCCTTGGGGCCCAGGCCATGCACCACGTTGAGCACGCCGGCCGGCAGGCCGGCTTCCGCGCAGAGTTCGGTGAACAGATACGCAGTCATGGGCGTTATCTCGGAGGGCTTGGCCACCACGCAGTTGCCGGCGGCGAGCGCAGGCGCGATCTTCCAGGTGAAGAGGTAGAGCGGCAGGTTCCAAGGTGAGATGCAGCCCACCACCCCCAGCGGCGAGCGCAGGGTG
>DATIVR010000074.1:0-10667 GCA_035465695.1 Gammaproteobacteria bacterium | reverse complement strand
GCAGTACCTGCTCGTAGATGCCCTTGAGGGGTTCGGGATTGTCCTGGATACGTGCCCGCGCCAGCGCACCTTCGAACAATGAGTACACCGCCTGGGTGGCAGCTTCCACGTCATCGACGCGGATCAGACCCGCCTGCTTGGCGTCCTCGATGGCCTGTACGAAATACTTGCGCTTGCGGGAGAGTGCGTGGCGCGCCGCCTCGCGCACGTCCGGCTCGACGCCCTCACCCTCGATGGCGAGGCGGAAGAACGCGCAACCCAGCAGCGTGCCGCCTTCGCGCTTGATCTTCATCTGGCTCTCGTAGATGCCCTCGAAGTAGCGCTTGAGGCGCTCCAGCGGCGGCACACCCGGGGCGAAGGAGGATTCAATGATGGGGCGGCTGCGTTCCTGCCACCAGGCCTCGATGGCCGCCTTGGTGAGTTCGGCCTTGGACTCGAAGTAGTGGTAGAAACTGCCTTTCTTGACGCCGGCCGCATCGCAGATGGCGTCCACGGTCACAGCGTTGTAGCCCTGTTTCCAGGTCAACTCGTTGGCCGCCTTCAGCAGGCGTTCGCGGGCATCGCTGATTCGACCCATGACATTCCACCTCGAACTGCAGCTAAATGTAGTTGACTAGTTAGTCAAATTCAAGCTGTAGAGCGGAACTGTCAGATATTGCTTTAATATCAACCGCTTGTACGCATAACTGACCGATGGTCAGATCTCGTGCGTAGAGCTTGGCTGGCTAAGTCTGCCGCATGCGGCGGACGAACCGCCAGGGGTGGCGGCGCGAGAGAGCGCCCCCCGCGACAGGTCGGTGGATCAATTGTCTGCCTCGTCTCCGCCCAACTGACGGAAATCGATACCGAGTGAATTGAGCTTGCGATACAAGTGCGTACGCTCCATGCCCACCCGCTCCGCGAGCTTGCCGACCTTTCCGCCGCAAAGCTGCAGTTGCTGCTCGAGATACGCCTTCTCGAAATGCTCGCGGGCCTCGCGCAGGGGCATGGCGAGGATGTCCTGCTGGATGAGCGAGTCGCCGCCACCCGAGACCGGCGCCAGCGCAGCCTCCACTTCCTCCAGCGTGACTTCGCCTGAATCCCCCAACATCAGCATCCGGCTCACCAAATTGGAGAGCTCGTTCAGGTTGCCGGGCCAAGGATAATTGCGCAGCCGGTTCTGGGCCGCCACGCTGAAGCGCCGGTACTTCAACCCCTGCGCATCCACCAGCACGTCGGTGAAATAGCGCAGCAACTCCGGTACGTCCTCGCGGTATTCACGCAGCGCCGGCACCCGCACCGTCACCGCCGCCAGGCGGTTATAGAGGTCGCGGCGGAACTGTCCCTGGTCCAGCTGCGCCTCCAGCCGTGGCTCGGCGGCGCAGATCAGGCGCACATCGATGGTATGGGCGGTCTGGCTGCCGACGCGGGTGAATGCGCCCTGCTCCAGCACGCCCAGGAGCGCCGCCTGGCCTTCGGGTCTGAGGTCGGCCAGTTCGCTCAGGAACAAGGTGCCGCCCTTGGCCTGCTCGAAACAGCCGGGAGATTCGGCGCCCTCACGGCCGCACAGGGACTCCAGCATGTCGCGCAGTTGCAGGCCTGCCAGCGAGACGGGGACGAAAGGTCCCGCGGCACGCGGCCCCAGGGCGTGCAGGTAGCGCGCCAGCGTCTCCCGTCCGGAACCTGCCTCGCCCATCAACAGCACCGAAGCCTCATGGGGTGCGATGCGCCTCAGCTGGTCGCGCAGCGTCTGCATGGCGCGGCTCTTTCCCACCGGTTCCAGCGCAGGTCGCGGCGCGCCGGGACGGTGGCCACGCTTGTGCTTGCCGCTCTCCACCGCTTGTTCCACGGTGCGCAGGAGCTTCGCCAGCGACAGCGGCTTCTCCACGAAGTCCACGGCACCGAGCCGCGTGGCTTCCACCGCCGTCTCCACCGTGCCGTGGCCGGACATCATCACAACCGGGAAAGCCAGCGCGCCGTCGCGGGTCCACTCCCGCAGCAGGCTGATCCCGTCCATGTCCGGCATCCATATGTCCAGCAACATGAGGTCAGGCTCGCCGTGGGAACGCGCGGCGCGTGCCTCTGCGGCATTACCCGCGGTGCGCACGTCGTAGCCTTCCTCGGTGAGGATCTCCTGGACCATGCCGCGGATGTCCGCCTCGTCGTCCACCACGAGTATCTGTGAGGGCTTCATTTCGCCTCTCTCCTGCCGCCTGCGCGGCGTTCGATGCCTCCCAACAGCGCGTGGCTGCGGGTATGTTCGTTGATCGGCAGGCGGATCGTGATCTGCGCCCCGCCTTCGGCGCGGTTCTGCACACGGATGCTGCCACCGTGTTCTTCCGTGAGTTTCTTGACGATGGCGAGCCCCAGACCGGTGCCCTTCTGCTTGCTGGTGACGTAGGGCTCGAACGCCTTGGCGAGGATACCGGGGTCGAAACCCGGCCCGTTGTCCTCGATGGTCAACTCAGCCACTTCCTCGGCGCCACGCCGGAAGTAATGGGTGACGATCCGGGCCTGGCCTTCGGCGCGGTTCTCCAGGGCCTCATGGGCGTTCTTCAGCAGGTTGTGGAGGATCTGCCGCACGCGGCCGGCATCGGCGCGCACCGGTGGCAGCGCCGGGTCCAGTTCCATCTGCACCTTCATGTCCGCCTCCCGCGTGCGGTACAACTCCACCATCTCGCGCACCAGGGCATTGAGGTCGAAGGGCGTGATGGCCAGCAGCGGCGCGCGGGCGTACTCGCTGAAGGCGTTGACCATGGACTTCATGGCCTCCACCTGCTGCACGATGGTGTTGGTGGAGCGGTCGAGCACGTCGGCATCCTCGCCCTTCAGTTCCGGCAGATAGCGCCGCCGCATGCGCTCGGCGGCGAGCTGGATGGGCGTGAGTGGGTTCTTGATCTCGTGGGCCAGGCGGCGCGCCACCTCGCCCCAGGCGGCGTCGCGCTGGGCATCGATGAGCTGGGTCAGGTCGTCGAACACCACCACCCGGCCCGGCGGCACCTCTCCGGTGGCGGGCAGCATGGCACAGCTCACCATGAAGATGCGCCGGCCGGTCGGGCCCTGCAACACCATCTCCTCGCGCCACTCCTTGTCATCGGCGTCGAGATGCCGCCGGCAAGCGGTGACGAACTGGCCCAGCAAGGTGTCCTCGCCGGCGAGTCCCACCAGCGACCGCCCCATGTACTGGTGCAGGTCGGTTCCGAGGATGGCGCCGGCGGTCGGGTTGGCCGTCTTCAGCACCAGCGCTGCATTGAAGGAGATCACGCCGGAGGACAGCCGCGTCAGCACCGCGCCGAGGTAGCTGCGCTCGTTCTCCACCTGTTCGCGGCTCTTGCGCGCCGAATCGCGGGCCTCCGCCAGACGCTGGGTCATCTCGTTGAACGACGACACCAGATAACCCACCTCGTCACGCGAAGGCAGCGGCAGGCGCGTGGTGAAGTCGCCGCGTGCCACGGCGCGGGTGCCCTCCACCAGGTCCTGGATGGGTTGCACAAGGGTACGGGCCGCCACGAATGCGCCCCATAGCGACATCAATACGGACAGCAACAGCACCAACAGCAGCGTGAGGTTGAACATCAGCTTCAGCGGCCCGCGCAGCACCGTGAGCTCACGGTAACGCGTGTAAGCGCCCTGCACCCGGTCGGCGAGGCCGCTCTGTTCGCCGCCCACCGGGTACAAGGCCTGCAGGCTCATGCGGTTCCACCAGGCGCTGCCGCCGGAGACCGGCACCACGGCGCGGATGTGCAGGCCGCCCTGGGCCACCGGGTCGAGACCCACGTACTCGTTGCCGGCCCGCACCTGCAACAGCACGTCGGGTCCCGGCATGTCCGGCACCAGCGACTCGGTGTTGGCGGAGCTGGTGGCGATGATGCGGTTGTTGAACCCGCCCAGCAACGTCAGTTCGCTCGCGCCGTTCTGCCGGCGCAGCATGTCCAGCTGATAGCCTGCCTGGCGCGAGTCGGTGGACGCCAGCGTATGGGCCATGCGCTCGGTGCGCACCAGGAGGTCGCGTACCCGCATGTCCAGCGCGGTGCGCGACAGCTCCATGGCGTCGGTCAGCGCGTTCTCCACCCGCACGTCGAACCAGCTGTCGATGCCGCGGCTGATGAACTGGTAGGAGAAGATGTACACCAGCACCACCGGCACGATGGCGAGCACGCCGAAGGTGCCCACCAGCCGCAGGGTGAGCCGCGAGCCGGTGATGTTGCGGTGCCGCTGCAGGAGCAGCTTGCCGAGGTTGAACCCGATGACGACCAGCAGCGCCACCGCCGCGGCCGCGTTCAGGAACACCAGCCACACGTGCATGCTCTCGAAGTTGGCTGAGTTGGAGGTGCTCTTCGCCAGGATGATGAGCGACGCCAGCATGATGATCATACCGACGCCGAACAGGAGCAGCATGCCGTAACGCTTCATGACACCAGCACCCACTGGTACCAGTCGCTCGACAGGTCCCAGCCCTTGAAGATCGACGCGAAGAGCTGCAACGGGCCGGGCATGCTGGTGACGTCCAGCACCGCGCGCATGCGGATGTTGTAGTGCGCCCCGGCATCCAGCAGCTTGGCGTCGATGATGGGAAGGTCGCTCACCTGGCCCATGCTGGTGACAGCTTCACGGTACGTGGAATAGCTCTGCTGCTCGCCGCTGTTCAGGTTGGTGACGATGAAGCGGCGCGTCAATGCATGGAAACTGATCTGGTAGCTCTGCGTGAGGGTGGCCGTGGTGCTGTTGAACCACCAGCTGCGGTGTTTGATGATCTCGATCTGCAGTTTCACGGTGATGGGCAGGCCGTTCTCCAGCGCGTTCACGGCGTCGTCCGAGAGGTTGAGTCCCACGTCGGCATCGAGGTAATAGACGCCGTTGACGAGCTCGGTGTAGGCGGTGCGGATCACGAACCCCGGTTGCTCGTCGGCCCGGGCCGCGCCACACCATGGCAGCGAGAGCAGCACGGCCCACAGCAGCGCCGGCAATACGCCGCGGCGCAGCATGCCCTGCACCTCAGCGCTTCTCGAGACAGGCATAGTAGAAGCCATCCATCCCGCCTTGGCCCGTGAGCACCTGCCGGCCCGGGCCCGCGGGGACGCCCCAGGACGTCTCCAGGGGCAGCGCGGCGGCATCCGGGTGGCCGGCGAGGAAAGCCGCGATCTGCGCGGCGTTCTCCCGCCGGAACACGGAACAGGTGACGTACAAGAGCTTACCGCCCGGGGCGAGCAGCGGCCAGAGCGCCTCCAGAAGCCGCGCCTGCAGCTTCACCGCGGCGGCCACCTCCTCGGGTGTACGCCTGAGCTTCACGTCCGGATGACGGCGAACCACGCCGCTGGCACTGCAAGGCGCATCCAGCAGGATGCGTTCATAAGGCTCGCCGTCCCACCAACTCTGCACTTCAGCCGCATCCGCCACCTTGAGCTGGGCTTCGAGCTTCAGCCGTCTCAGGTTGTCGCGGATGCGCTGGGCCCGGCGCGCCTCCAGTTCCACCGCCGTCACCTGCAGCGTATAGCGTTCGAGCAGGTGGCAGGTCTTGCCGCCGGGCGCGGCGCAGGCGTCCAGCACCCGCATGCCGCCCCGCGCGTCCAGGAGCTCTGCCGCGAGTTGCGCGCCCTCGTCTTGCACCGAGACAGCACCCTCCAGGAAACCCGGCAGCGCTGCCACGTCCACCGGCACATCGAGCGTGATGCCGTCTGCCGAATTCACGCAGGCTTTCGCGCCCATGCCGGCGCCGGCGAGCCTGGCGAGATAGGCCTCGCGGTCCTGGACGCGACGGTTCACTCGCAACGTGAAAGGCGGCCGTTCGTTGCCCGCATCCAGCATCGCTTCCCAGTGTTCCGGCCAGTCGCGCCGGAGCTCCTCCAGGAACCACTTGGGATGGGCGTACCGGGCTTCCGCCAGCGCCGCCGTGGCCGCCTCCACCTGCGTCTGCTCCCGCTGGAAACGCCGGAGCACCGCGTTCACCAGGCCGGATGCCCATGGCTTGTCGAGGCCGCGGCAGGCCTCGACCGTCTGCTGTACCGCCGCGTGCGCAGGCACGCGCAGGTAGGCGAGCTGATAGAGACCCAGGAGCAGCAGGAACCTCACATCCTGGTCGGCACTCTTGAGCGGGCGTTCCACCAGCTTAGCGAGCCAGGCTTCCAGGCGTGGCAGCCAGCGCAGCGTGCCGTAGCAGAGTTCCTTCACCAACGCCGCATCACGCGGATCGGCGCTGCCCGAAGCCGCTTCGTCGGCGGCCTGCGTGAGGGTCCGGCCCTCCCGCGCCACCGCCATGAGAGCCCGCACTGCCAAGACCCGCGGCGCGCTCATCCGCCGAACCGTGCGCCGGCCAGGTCGCGGCCGTTGGCAAACTCGGCGGCGCTCTGTACGCGGCCACCCGCCGGCTGCATTTGCAGGACGCGCAGCACTCCCTCGCCCGCAGCCACGTCGATGCCCTCGCGGCCAGCCTTGAGCACCGTACCGGGCGGTTGCGCCGCGGTGGCAGTCACGGGGATGGCGCGCCAGATACGCAGTGGCTGCCCGAGGTGCACCGTATAGGCCACCGGCCAGGGGTTATAGCCACGCACGGCACGCGCCAACTCGGTGGCAGTGCGTGTCCAGTCGAGTCTCGCCTCTTCCTTGGTCAGTTTCGCGGCATAGGTGACACCGGCTGCGTCCTGCCTGCGCGGCTGCACTTGCGGCAGCGCGTCCAGCACCTCGATGAGCGCTTGGGCGCCGAGCGTCGCAAGCCGGTCGTGCAGGCTCTGGGCATCGTCCTCTTCGCCGATGGGCGTGCGCTTCTCCAGCAGCACGTCACCGGTGTCGAGCCCCTTGTCCATCTGCATGATGGCGACGCCGCTCTCGGCATCGCCGGCCAGGATGGCGCGCTGTATCGGCGCCGCGCCGCGCCAGCGCGGCAACAGAGACGCATGGATGTTGAGACAACCGTAGCGCGGGATCGCCAGCACGGACTTGGGCAGGATCAATCCGTAGGCCACCACCACCATCACGTCGGGCGTGGCGTCACGCACGGCTTGCCGGGCTTCTTCACTCTTGAAGTTCTCGGGCTGGTGCACCGGCAGCTTCAGTTCCAGGGCGCGTCGCTTCACCGGCGAGGCCGTGAGCTGTCGGCCGCGACCGGCGGGGCGATCCGGCTGGGTCCACACGCCGATGAGCTTGTGCGGGGAGGACGCGACGGCATCCAGTGCCGCGAGTGAGAACTCCGGGGTACCGGCGAAGGCGATGCGCAGGGGATGTGCCACCGGACGCCGCTCGGGCGTTACACGCTGGTGTGAGACTGGGAACGGCGTTCCTCGCGCTCGCGCTCTTCCTTCTCGATGCGCTTGCGGATGCGCTGGCGCTTCAGGTCCGAGAGGTAGTCGACGAACAACTTGCCGTTCAGGTGGTCGATCTCGTGTTGTATGCACACGGCCAGGAGGCCGTCGGCATCGAACTCGCGGACCTGGCCGTCCAGGCCCTGGGTGCGCACCCGCACCTTCTCGGCCCGCTCCACATCCTCATATACGCCCGGCACCGAGAGGCAGCCCTCCTGCATCACCTCGGTACCCTCCTTGGCGAGGATCTCGGGGTTGATGAAGACCTGGGGTTCATCGCCCTTGTCCGAGACATCCACCACGATGAGGCGCTGGTCCACCCCCACCTGGGTGGCCGCCAAGCCGATGCCGGGGGCGGCATACATGGTCTCCAGCATGTCCGCCGCCAGGACCCGATGGGCCTCGGTGACCGCCAGGATGGGCTTGGCCTTGATGCGGAGCCGCGGGTCAGGGAAGTGCAGGATGTTCAGGATGGCCATAGTGGTAAGCGTACAACAGGGGTATCTAAAGTTGGGGCCGGCCCGGCATAGGTCAAGCCGGCAGGCTTAAATCCTCACCCACTTTTGCATAAAAGACTGCTAAAGTTATGATACTGTTGAAAAGTCACCCAAGCGACCGACCCCTGTAGGGGCCGGAGCGGGCCTCGGGACGGGGATCAAAGAGACCTTCAAGGCCGGGTTACGTCACAGCGAGTCGTGGGAGCCCGCATCGATGAATCATTATACCTTCCCCCGTAGTCTGGCCGCCGGCGCCATCATCAGCCTGCTGGCCGGCTGTGCCCATCATGCGGTCAAGCCGGCCCCGGTCGTCGCCCCGGCCCCCGCCACTGTGGCAGCACCCGCGGCCGCCACCGTGGCACCCGCGCCGGCCATGCAGCCGACCGCGCCGCAGCGCTACACCGTGAAGAAGGGCGATACCTTGTGGGGTATCGCCGGCATGTATCTGAAGAATCCCTGGGAATGGCCGGAGATCTGGTACGACAACCCGGCCATCAAGAATCCTCACCTCATCTTCCCCGGCGACGTGCTGATCCTTGGCCGCAACGCGCAGGGTCAGCCTACTCTGAGCGTCGAGCGCAACGGCAGCACCGTGAGCGAGGCTACCGTCAGCACTGCCGCCGCCGTGAGCACCGCACCCGCCATGGCCACCGCGACCAAGCCCTCCACCGGACTGCCGGTCGCGAAACTGACGCCTGAGCCCCGCTACCAGCCGCTGGATGCCGCCGTCACCACGGTGCCCATGACCGGTCTGCTGCCCTATCTCAACAAGACGCGCATCATCACCGACGACGAGCTGGACAATACCGGCTACCTCGTCACCGCCTTCAACCAGAGTCCCGCCTCCGGCAGCGGCGACGAAGTGTATGGCCGCAACTTGAAACAGTCGGACGGCACTCGCTACGAGATAGTGCGCAAGGGCAAGAAATACGTGGATCCGGACAGCGGCGACACCCTGGGCTATGAAGCCCTCTACATCGGCGATGCCGCCGTGGAGACCTGGGGCGACCCCATCACCAAGCTGATGATCACCAGCGCCGGCCAGGAAGCCATCGCGGGCGACCACTTCGTCCCCACCAGCGGGGACCCGCTCAACCTCAACTTCTTCCCGCACCATCCCGCCAAGACCATCGATGGCCAGATCATGTCGGTGCTGGGCGGAGTTGGCCAGATCGGCCAGTACGCGGTGGTGGTGCTGAACCGGGGCGCCAAAGACGGCGTGGATCCAGGCGCCGTACTCGGCATCTTCCGCAAGGGCGAGAAGGTGAAGGATAGGCACGCGGGCTGGTTCGCGTGGAGCAACGTGCGGTTGCCGACCGAACGTACCGGCACACTGATGGTGTTCCGGGTCTTCAAGAACGCCAGCTACGCCCTGGTGATGGAAGCCAAGCACGAGATCCACGTGGAAGACTACGTCAGGAATCCTTGAGGAAGCCTTGACCCCCTGCGGTCGATGCGCGAGTATCGGCCGCAAGGATGAAGTGTTTAGTGACAGCCGGCGCCCTTCGAACCTAGGGAGCAGGCCCACCTGAGGGGAAACCGATAGACCCACAGGATGCATTGGACTGGCTCACGCTGATCCGCGCCCCGCGGCTCGGCAATGCCGGCGCCCTTCGCCTGCTGCAGCACTGCGGCGGCGCCGCCGGATGCTTCACCTCCGACATCCCAACCTCCCTGGATCTGCACCCCGAGACCCGGGCCTTCCTGCGCGCGCCGGATCGTTCCGCCGCTGAGCAGGACCTCGATTGGATGCAGAAGACCGGCGCGCGCCTGCTGGCCGTCACAGAGCCCGCTTATCCTCAGCTCCTTAAGCAGATACCGGACCCGCCCTTCGCCTTGTTCGTTCGCGGCGACGCCTCGCTGCTCGCAGAGCCTCAGCTCGCCATGGTGGGCAGTCGCAATCCCAGCGTGGAGGGCCGGCGCAACGCCGAGGAGTTCGCCGAATACCTGGCAAAGTGCGGGCTGGTCATCACCAGCGGCATGGCACTGGGGATCGACGCCGCGAGCCACAAGGGCGCGCTCAAGGGTGGCAAGACCGTGGCGGTATGGGGCACCGGCCTCGACAAGCCGTATCCGCCGCGCAACCGCGAGCTGGCAAAACAGATCCTGGAGCAAGGCGTCATCGTCAGCGAGTTCCCGCCGGGCACGCCGCCGTTGCCCATGCATTTCCCGCGCCGCAACCGCATCATCAGCGGCCTGTCGGTCGGGACACTGGTGGTGGAAGCGGCCAAGCAGAGCGGCTCGCTGATCACGGCGCGGCTCGCCAGCGAGCAGGGCCGCGAGGTGTTCGCCATCCCGGGATCCATCCACAATCCCATGGCGCGGGGCTGTCACCGGCTGTTGCGCGACGGCGCCAAGCTGGTGGAATCCGGCGCCGATGTGCTGGAGGAACTCGCGCCGCTGCTGGGGATCGAAGCCCTGCAAGCTGCGCCCCCACCCGTCCCCGGCGCGGAGGCCGCGGCACCGGAGGACCCGGAATACAAGCTGCTGTTGAACTCCCTCGACTTCGCCCCCACTTCGGTGGATGCGCTGGTCGAGCGCACTGGTTTGACGCCCGATGTGGTTTCCTCCATGCTCCTGATGCTCGAGCTTCAGGGACACGTGGAAACCGCTCCGGGCGGCCGATATTCCCGCGTGAACAAGAGGTCGTGACGTCATGATGAAGGAACACGTACTCGACGTTCTCATGTACCTGTTCGAGAACTACCTGGATGACGACGACAACGAGACCGAAGCCGACCGCGAGACCCTGACCGTGGAACTGGAAGAAGCCGGTTTCGCCAAACCCGAGATCAACCGCGCCTTCGACTGGCTGGAGAACCTGGCCCGCAATCCGCCGGAGAACGAACCGGTGGTGGCGCAGCGCGATGCGTTGCGCGTGTATGCGGCGCAGGAA
>DATIVR010000073.1:0-5528 GCA_035465695.1 Gammaproteobacteria bacterium | reverse complement strand
GAGCCTCCGACCAGGGTGGTGCTGCGCGGCGACCATGAGGCCCTGGCCGAGTGGCGCGCGGAGCTGGCGAGCCAGTATGACCCGCGCCGGCTCACGCTCTGCATCCCGGAGCAGGCCCGCGGCCTCACCGGTCTCCTGGCCCGTTGCACGCCACGCGGCCCCGCCTGCGCCTACGTGTGCCGCGGCACCTCCTGCTCTCTGCCCATCACCAGCATCGAGAGCCTCAGCCGCGCCCTGAACGAATGAGCCGTTGCGTACTCGTCATCCGTCACGCCAAGGCCGAGGAACTGGAAGAAGCCCGGCTCGCCGGCCGTGATGAACGTCAGCGCCAGCTCACTGTGGAAGGTCGCCGCAAGATGCGCGAGGGCGCCCGCGGCCTCCGGAAGCTGGTGCATGAGATCGACCTGATCGCATCCAGTCCCCTCGCCCGGGCCCTGCAGACCGCAGAACTGGTGAGCGAGGAATTCCCCGAGGCCAGACGTACCCAACACTCCGGCCTCTCGCCGGGTGTCTATCATTCGGAGCTGCTGCGCTGGGTCTCCCGCCAGAAGGGCACGGTAGCCTTGGTGGGGCATGAACCGGACCTGAGTCAGTGGATCGGCTACGTCACCACCGGTGAACCGCGTAGCTTGGTGGTCATGAAGAAAGGCGCGGTCTGCTGCCTGGAGATGCCGGATACGCCCGTGGCGGGCGAAGCCCGCGTGGCCTGGCATATGACGGTCAAGCAGCTCTCCGGACTGGCGTGATGACTGGCAAGGCCACGCGCGCGCGCCAGCGGCTCCGGCAACCGAGCGGCAAAGTCATCCGGCGTCGCGCCGAGAAGCTGCTGAAAAGGACGGACGCGGCCGTCCGGCGACTCCAAGACCCCGATGACAAGGAGGCATTGCATGACTCGCGGGTGGCGTTGCGCCGCCTGCGCGGCTGGTTCCAGGCCTTCCGCAAGCAGCTCGCTCCGAAGCCCAAGCAGCGGCGCGCGCTGAAGCGGCTGGCTCATTCCACGAATGCGGCGCGTGATGCCGAAGTGGGTCTCGAATGGCTGGGGCGGAAGCGCGAGCACGAAGCCGGCGCGGACGCCGTCCGCTTTGCATCCGCCCTCAAGACGCTGCGTAAACGAAGCTATGGGACCGTGCGGCGGGACTTGCCTCCGGCCTGGCACCGGCTGTCGCGCAAGCTCGGACGCGCCGCGGCGGATGTCAGTCCATCCCACCACCGCTTCCGGCACGCCTTCGCTGCCTCAGTGGCGGCCTACGCCGAAGACTTCGAGCGGACACGGGCCGACGCACGCACCAGCCCCACGCCATCGAAGATCCATGCCCTGCGCATCGCCGAGAAGAAACTCCGTTACCTCACGGAGACGGCGCTCGGCGCGACGCCTGCGACCGAAGCTTTCCTGCGCGAGATGAACGCATTGCACGATTCGGCCGGCGCCATCCAGGACCTGCAACGCCTGCAGGAACTCTCAGCTGAGGCGGCCCGGAACGCCGGCCTTGCATCGGACAAAGAGAGCTATCTCGAGGTCGGTGCCGCCGCGAGGCGCGAACAGCTGCGGCGCATCGCCGGTTTCCGCAAAGCCTATCTGGGCAGGGCTCAGCCGGCTTGTCTGCGGGAGCTACATCAATTGATACGCCGCTTGGAGCACTAAGCCAGGTGAGGCGGCGCGGTCACCGTAAACCAGCGGTCTTCCGCTTTCTGTAACAGAGACGTAACACGCCTTACACACGCTCTTAATCCTTCCCCTGCAGAATACCGTGCAAGTGGAGATGGAAACGGAGCGCGACGACATGGCCGTACATCAAATGAAGCCGCTGCGATACCGCAGCATCTTCATCTCCGACGTCCACCTGGGCTTCCGTGGCTGCCGCGCCGACTTCCTCCTCGACTTCCTCCGTAGTACCGAATGCGAATACCTCTACCTGGTCGGTGACATCATCGACGTGTGGGAGATGAAGAACCGCATGTTCTGGCCCCAGGAACACAACAACGTGGTCCGCACCATCCTGGGCAAGGCCAAGCACGATTCCAAGGTGATCTACATCCCCGGCAACCATGATGAGGTGTTCCGGGAGTACGCCGGCATGGAGTTCGGCAACGTGACCATCCAGAAGGATGCCATGCACGTGACCGCCGACGGCCGCCGCATGCTGGTGCTGCACGGCGACGAGTTCGACGGTGTCATGCAGGTGAGCAAGTGGCTGGCCAAGCTCGGCAGCCGCATCTACGACTGGCTGCTCTACTGCAACCGCTGGGTGAACGTGTTCCGCCGCAAGCTGGGCTTCCCTTACTGGTCCCTGGCCGCCTACCTCAAGCACAAGGCCAAGAGCGCCGTGCAGTTCATCGGCGACTACGAGGACGCCGTGGCCCGCGAGACCCATAAGCGCGGCGCCGACGGAGTGATCTGCGGACACATCCATCATGCAGAGGTGGCCATGCGCGGCGGCATCCTGTACTGCAACGACGGCGACTGGGTGGAGTCCTGCACTGCCCTCGTGGAGCTTCATGATGGCACCCTGGAGATGGTGAACTGGGCGGAGCACATCGCCGCCCGCGACGCCCGGCCCGCGACGCCCGGCCCGCGACGCCCGGCCCGCGGCGCCGCGCCGCGCCAGCTCTGAGGTGACCGCATGAAGATCGCCATCGTCATCGACACCTGGCTGCCGGAGATCAACGGCGTGGTGACCACCATGCACAAGGTGGTGGAGGAACTGAAAGGCCTGGGCCATGAGCCGCAGGTGCTCTCCCATGCCGATGGCTTCAAGACCCTCCCCATGCCGGGCTACAGCAGCATCCGCCTGGCGCTCTTCCCGCAGCGCCGGGTAAATGAATGGCTGGACCAGGTGCAGCCGGACGCCATCCACATCTCCACGGAGGGCCCGCTGGGGTCCGCCGCACGCCGCTATTGCATCAAGCAGGGTCTGCAGTTCACCACCTGCTATCACACCAAGTTCCCGGAATACGTGAGCGCCCGGATGCCGATTCCGCTCTCGGTGGGCTATGCCTGGATCCGCGGTTTCCACAGCAAGGCCGCGCGGCTCATGGTCTCTACGCCTTCGCTCATGAGGGAGTTGGAGGGCCGCGGCTTCAAGAATCTGGTGCATTGGGGCAAGGGCGTAGATACCCAGCTCTTCCGCGTGCGCGACAGGGGCCATCTCAAGGATGGCCGCCCCATCTTCATGTACCTGGGCCGGGTGGCCATCGAGAAGAACATCGACGCCTTCCTCAAGCTGGACCTGCCGGGCTCCATGTACGTGGTGGGCGACGGGCCCGACCTGGAGAAGCTTAGGAAGGAGTACCCCAAGGTCACCTTCACCGGCTTTCGGCGTGGCGAGGAACTGGCCTCCACGCTCGCCGCGGCGGACGTGTTGGTGTTCCCCAGCCGCACCGATACCTTCGGCCTGGTACTCCTGGAGGCCATGGCCTGCGGCGTGCCGGTGGCCGCCTTCCCCGTGACGGGTCCCGTGGACGTGGTGACCCAAGGCATCACCGGCTTCTGCGACGAAGACCTGCACAAGGCCGCCGTGGCTTGTCTCGAATTGGACGGCGAGGACTGCCGCACATATGCCGAGAAATTCGGTTGGAAGACCGCTGCCGAGGAGTTCCTGCGCAACATGGTGCCCGCACGGGAAGCTTCCGAGCCCCAGAGCGATCGGACGGTCGCCTAAGCTTTGGCGCCGAAAAGAAAGGGCTGGTCCTTGCGGACCAGCCCTTTTGTTTTCAAGAGCGATTACGGTTGATGCCATCAGAGATTCCGGGACTTCAATCCGGGAAATCTTCAGCGAGCTAAAGAAGGATTGATAGCCCCTCCCCTAGCTGCGATTTAACAATTGAGGGTTCAATTTGTGTGAATCTTTTGTGACAGCGTCAGGGGTCGCAACAACCCAACAACAAAAGCCAGAATGCTGCCGGGATCGATAGGAGTCTGCTAGCCCCTCCCCCTGACAGAAGGGTTTGTGGGCTGCATCGAGGAGACCTGTTCGGAAGAAGCGCGCTGAGGTCTCTTATTCCATTCCCATCTATTCATCAAATCGGCGGCGGTTCAGTCTAGGCCCGATCTGTCGCCGCGCCTTTCATTAAAATCTCGATACGTTTCCTGTCATGCCGAGAAATATTGAGTGACTTGACTGCCAAGCGTATTGGCAGTGCTTTTCCACCTTGTTGGGCGTGCGGGACGAAATCGACTGTCAGAGAGCTACATAGCGGCGTAATCTTGAAGTCAATGTCCTCTATGTTTGCCCAGTGCACCTCACCCAATCGCGCTGTTGAGATATTGTCATTCATGCCAGTTTCACTGAAGAGCATTTGGTCCCTTCTAATGAATCGCACGTACACGCCGTAGCAGATGGCCACAGGAAAGACGATCGCAAACATCGCAGCCAAAGCCAGAGACTGCATTTCCAAATGCGTGATCTTGCCCCAGCCATTCCAGACCGTATTCCACGAAGAGGCAAAGAGCCACGCTGCGGCCGGTATCATGACTGCAAAGACTTTCATACATGGATAGATCTTTACTTCTGGCATCGACGTCCTATTTTGATATCTCTCATGGACTGGGGGTAGCCTATACCGTGGTCTACCTGGCCATCACCGCTTGAAGAATTGATTCCTTAGCCAGACCCTGCAAGAGCTTATTTGCCGCCGTGCGCGTGGCCGATGCTTCCTCCTGGCTCACTTCAGCATCACCGTACCGGACGTTCGTGAAGGTCTCCACCAGGGTGGACCAGACGTCTCGCAGATCGGGCGGCAAGGCGGCGGATACCTGCCGTGCGTAGTCCGCGACTGCGACCGCGTCCTCCCGTTGCAGGCCGAGAGCCGCGAGCAGGCGCTCGGACTCGAGATAACAGGCGAGCACGTAGGCACGCCGCCCTTGGCGGCGGGCGCGCCACAGGCGCCACTCGGCGGACCTGCGCAAGGCCCACAACCTCACGCCGAGGGAACGCCGGTGTAGGACGATTGCTAGCGCGACCAGCGGGGACAGCAATGCGGCCAGGACGATCAACCTCCAGCCCCAGGATGTGAGGGACGCCCCTACCTTAGATAGCGAGCTCTTGAGCGCCGTAGTGGCATGCTTCAGATGCGTCAGCATGGCGGTACGCAGCGCCTGTGGATCGACGGTCTGGGCCTCGCGGGCCAGCTCGGCGACATAGTCCACCAGTCCCGCGGCAGGAGTACGGGCTGGGGGCCGGGCCGAGGGCAGGAAGTAGAACGGCGTGGCCTCAAAGGTCACCCAGCCCACTCCGGGAATCTTCCCCTCCGCCCAGGCATGGCCGTCGATGGCCCGCACCTGGTAATAGCCGGTGAAGGGATTACGCTCGTGGGCGGAGACCCCGGTCACCAGCCGGCTGGGGATGCCTACCGAACGCAGCATCATCACCATGGCCGTCGCGAAGTATTCGCAATGGCCGCGCTTGGTCTCGAACAGGAACTTGCTGAGGGGCGTGTAGCCCGGCTGGCCGATGGTATCCAGCGTGTATTGGTAGTGGCTGCGCAAGTAGGACTCTATGGCCTCGGCTGCGGCGAGGTCAGTCCGTGTC
>DATIVR010000072.1:0-2843 GCA_035465695.1 Gammaproteobacteria bacterium | reverse complement strand
AACGGATCACCGCGGTCAGGGCGTCGTCGAGCTTGCCCATGGCGGTGTAACTGCGGATGACGAGTTGGCGCAGGTCGGCGAGCGTGCGGTCATCCACACCGCTCCACACCAGCGGCTGCACCAGGGCGAGAGCTTTGGCGCCGTCACCGAGATGCAACCAGGCATCCGCCGCCTGCATGGTCTCCCAGGCGCGCAAGTCCGGCGTGGCGTCCCTGGGTAACTGGTCCACGCGCGCGATGACGGACTTCCAGGCATGGCTTTGCTGATAGATAAAGATGCGCTCCCGCTCCCAGGCCATCCAGTCGGCGGGGACGCCGGCGGTGCCGGGCTGGTCCCGATCCATGATCTGCAGCGCCAGGTGCGGCGCGCCCGCCTCGGCCATGCCGCTGACCATCTGCAAGGCGACCAGGTTGGGATCGGTGGCGGCGGCAGGCGCGGCCACGGTGGCGGGCTTGGGCGCTGCGACAGTCGCGGCGGCGGGCGCGGCTTTGGTGGCGACCTTGGCCGGAACCACCTTGATGACGGCTGCCTTGGCGTAGGCCGGCTTGTGTTTGGTGCTGGCCGCGAATGCGCCCGACGCCATCACGGTGAGCAGGCAGAGGACGATCCAGCGCTGTCGTGACACTGAGACCCCCGGCATGGAAGCAGCACTCACGATACTACCCGCGGCTCAGTGGATGACAGCCGGATAGATGCGGACCGATCCCACGAAGATGCCATGCACTCTGGTATCCGCCAGCAGCTGCTGCAGGACGCGGAGGCTATGGATGCTGATCGTCAGCTCCGGAAGGGTCGGATGATCCTGCACCACCTGGATATCGCCGGGAGCGTAGTCGGCCAGGAACCGGGCCTTCAGCGCCTTGTACCCCTGCAGTCGCATCTCGATGATCGAGCCGTCGGCCCGGGTGAGGTGTCTCGCGCGCCGCTCAGCGTCGGCATCCGCATCCACCCTTCCGGCATAGAAGGAGATCATCGCGGTCTGGGGCCGGCCGGCCTTCAGGCCGTCATAGGCTTCCTGGGTAATGCGACCGCGAGATGAGGGGAAGATGGTCTCGAGGTCGGTCTTAGGCGGATCCGCAAAGGCGGCGGATGCCAAGATGGCGAGCAGGCAGCAGACTGCGATGCGGCGAAGACCTGACATCCCGGACCCCTGAATGAAAACGGGCGCTTTCGCGCCCGTTTAGTGTATCAACCTCAGCAGTAAGGCCTCAGACTTTCTCGCGGATGCGGGCCGCCTTGCCGGCCAGATCGCGCAGGTAGTACAGCTTGGCGCGGCGCACGTCGCCCCTGCGCTTCACTTCGATGCCGCCGATGACGGGGCTGTGGGTCTGGAAGGTGCGCTCGACGCCTTCGCCATGGGAGATCTTGCGCACGGTGAACGAGGAGTTCAGGCCGCGGTTCTTCATGGCGATGACCAGGCCCTCGAAGGCCTGCAGGCGCTCGCGCTCGCCGTCCTTGACCTTGACCTGCACGATCACGGTGTCGCCGGGCTCGAAAGCCGGGATCTTCTTCAGCTGCGCTTCTTCGACCGCCTGGATCATCTTGTTCATGACTGCATACCTTTAAGAATTCGAACCGTTAATCTTCACTGTGCTCGCGGATGAAGTCCTGAAGCAACTTCTCTTGTTCCGCGCTCAACGCCATTCCTTCCAACAGGTCCGGACGCCTCTGCCACGTCCGTCCCAACATCTGTTTCATGCGCCAGCGGCGTATGGCCGCGTGGTCGCCGGAGAGCAACACCTCCGGCACCTTCATCCCGTCCAGCACTTCCGGCCGGGTGTAGTGCGGGCAATCCAGCAACCCGTTCTCGAAGGAGTCCTGGGCCGCCGATTCATCGTCGTTCAGCGCTCCGGGGATGAGCCGCGCCAGCGCGTCGATCATCACCAGTGCCGGCAGCTCACCGCCGGAGAGCACGTAATCGCCGATGGACCATTCCTCGTCCACCTCGGTCTCCAGGAGCCGCTCGTCGACTCCCTCGTACCGGCCCGCCACCAACACCAGCGCGGGCGACTTCATCAGTTCCCTCACCGCCGCCTGGTCCAGCTTCCGGCCCTGGGGGCTCAGATAGATGACCTTGGCGCCGGCGCCGGCCTTCTCCCTCGCCTCGCGGATGGCCGCGCGCAGGGTCTCGACCTTCATCACCATCCCGGGGCCGCCGCCGTAGGGCCGGTCGTCCACCGTCTTGTGACGGTCGGTGGCATGGTCGCGCGGGTTGCTGGTGCCCACCTGCAGCAGACCGCGCTCCACCGCGCGTCCCGTCACACCGAACTGGAGCAGCGCATTCACGCTCTCCGGAAACAACGTGACGACCTGTATGTTCACGACGGCCTCGTCAAAAGTCCGGATCCCAGTCCACCGTGATGATCCCGGCGTCGAGGTCGACGCCCTTGATCACCTGGCCCTGGATGAACGGGATGAGGCGTTCCCGTTCTCCTTTCACCACCAGCACGTCGTTGGCGCCGGTGGCCATCAATCCATCTACCTTGCCGAAGTTCTGACCTTGCGTGGTCTTCACTTCGAGGCCGACCAGGTCGGCCCAGTAATACTGGCCGGGTGCGGTCGCACCCAGCTGGTCCCGCCACACCGCGATGTCGGCGCCCATGAGTGCGGCAGCCTGGTCACGGTCGTCGAGCCCTTCCAACTTGGCCGCGAGACCCTTGCCGTGAGGCCGGAAGTCAGCGACCTTCCATTCCTTCCATCCGTCCCCCTGCCTGATGTGCCAGGGAGAGTAGTCGGCGATCTCTTCGCGCGGTTCGGTCCAGGACAGGAGCTTGATCCAGCCTTTGACCCCGAACGGTCCGCCGACCTTGCCGATGACGATGCGCTTGCGCTCACCGCTCATC